>JAFLJQ010000116.1 GCA_022712915.1 Gammaproteobacteria bacterium
TGAATCGTTGGCCGATATCGATCCGGCCATTTTTACGGAGGTGCGTAATTATTATCATGCGGATCTGGCGATTATGATGCCGGAAGATCAATTGTATACTGAAGAAGAACGGGAAGAACGCCGCCGCATGACATCTGATCGCTAGGTGTTTGAAGAGGCATCGAAGTTTGTTTTGATGTAGGAGGCATTAACAAAATATATTTTTTGCTATTTTGGGTGGCATTATGCGGATGAGTTTTTTATTTCAGATGTTATTTTATCAATATGTTGTATCGGCAGACTAAAATAGAATGAAGCACCACCGTTACTATTGTTCCTGGCCCATACATCACCACCATGGGCCGTAATAATCTCCTGACAAATGGCTAGCCCCAGACCTGTTCCTCCTGCTCCGGTGCGTGTTTTGCTGCTTTGAACAAATTTGTCAAAAATAAATTTCAGTTCGTCATCTGGTATGCCAATACCTTCATCACTTACGGTGATGGTTAATGCAGGAATGGAATCATACTTTGTGTGAATTTCGCTCAGTTCAAGATTGATTGTTATGGTACTTTTGGGATCGCTGAATTTGATGGCGTTAGAGAGCAGGTTGCGAATTACTTGCTCAATACGAATCCTGTCAAATGATAGTTGAGTCTCCAATGGAGTGAGTAGCATTTTAATTTTGATATGTTTTTTCAGTAACATCAATTCGTGTTGCGTGATTTGCTCCTCTATGACACGACAGATGTCGTCCTCTCTGAAATCATAAGATGTTGTGCCTGCCTCCAGCTTGGAAAGATCCAGTAGATCGTTTAATAGCAGTAGCTGGCGTTCCCCACCTTGATGGATGTTTGTAAAAAATTTATTGATTTTTTCTTTGTTAAGGTTGTCGGACTTTTTCATGCCTATTTCGGCGAAGCTAAGGATGGTGTGGATGGGTGTTCGTAATTCATGTGACATGTTGGCCAAAAACTCTGATTTTGATTCATTGGCCTGTTCAGCTTCGATTCTTGCACTGTTTAATTCAGTTGTTCGTTCTTCTACCAGTACCAGAAGCTGTTCATGGTCTCGGGTTAGCACTTCTTCCGCCTTTTTGCGGGCGGTACTGTCCATTACCATAGAAGCCACGCCAATGACATTCATGTTTTCATCAAGCAAGGGGGTGTTATACCATTCGCACCAGATAACCTCGCCCTGTTTATTTATATTTTCATTGGTACTACGTTGACCATCACGCCTGCCTAACAGGGCATACCAAGTATCATTGACATGTGGTTTAAATTCTTCAGGGATGATTATTTCACCAGCATGTCGACCAATGGCCTCCTTGCGGCTATAACCAAATATCTGTTCGGCTGCCGGATTCCATTCGACGACCTTAAAGTCAACATCCCATTCGATAACGCCTAGCGGGGTTTGCTTGATGTGGAAATACAGTCGTTGACGTGATTCCCTTATTTCTTCTTCAGCCAGTTTTTTAGCGGTGACATCTCGAGCAGTACCTTCAATGCCGAGTGGGTTTTTGTCATCATCGTAATAGGTGTGTGCGTTAGTGGCGATCCATATTACTATGCCATCCTTGCGTTGCATTTGTATCTCGTAATCAATAACTGAACCATTGTTTTTTTGCAGTGATTGTCTTAATTTTTCACGACCTTGTGGATCAACATAAAGATTGGCAAGTTTAAACTTGATAAGCTCCTCCATCCGGTAACCTAACAGTTGTTCTACGGAAGGTGAAACCATCACCATGTTGCCATCAATATCTGTGCGATAGAAGGTGTCGCTTAGATTGTTGATGATGGACTTGTATTCTTTTTCTGATGCGCTAATGCGCTCCATCATATTTTTCTGAACCGTTATGTCATTGATTGTTGATGTAAAATGCATTTCGTCATTAATAATCGTTTCTTCAAGTGCTAATTCGATTGGGAACGTGGTGCCATCCTTGCGCCTGGCCTCCATTTCTCGTCGATGGCCGACAAGATTGCTGGTTTTACCCTGGTGATAGTTGTGAATAAAATCATCATGCTTATTGATGATTGATTCAGGCATGAGAATTTTGATGTTTTTATTAAGTAATTCAGATTCTGTATAGCCAAACATGGCCTCTGTTGCCGGGTTGACTAGCTGGATATTGCCATTTTTATCGGTAGCAATAATGGCATCAAAGGCTGATTGTAATATGGCCGTGGTTGTTTGTTGGTTGCTTTGCAGGGTTTGTTCGATTTTTTTTCGTTCATCTATCTCCTCGAGCAGTGCCTCATTTTGTAGATTTAATTGGGTTGTGCGTTTTTTGACTAGTTGTAGTGCAAACTGGCGGCTGTTAATCAGGGACGTAATTAATATGGTCAGTAGTAATCCAACGGTTACTGATGACGCGAGTATGGCATTTCGTGTGGTTAGATAGACGGCAAAGGCTTCTTGATAGTCTATTTGAGAGATTAAACCAAAGCCACCATTGGGATTCCAGCTGCCGATGTTTATGACTTTTACGCCACGGTAGTCCCTTACTGGTTTAAGATCTGAATAGTGCTTGTTTTGTATGATGCTTGCTGCAACATGCGTTAGCGGCCGATTAAAATGTGTTTTGTCAGGTTCATAACCTTGAGTAATATTTGCGCTTGGTTGATTTAAGGTGAGCTGGTAGGTGCTGGATGTGCCGGGCATGATGAGACCTGCCTTCCTGAGTGAAACGTCAAACCGGGAGGGACTAAGCAATAATCCAGATTTATTGATGAGATATGTTTCACCACTTTTACCAAACTGACCAATACGCAATATTTTTTTTAAATCTTCAGCCATGGCGATCCGAAACATTAATAGTGCAGTGATTTTATTCTGTTCATTTGTGACGGGGGTGATGACGAACATGCTGTAATGGTTTGACTGCAATACATCATTGTTATTCGTTAAGGGGACATCAGATTTAACCGGCTTGCTTATAATTGTTTCACCTGCAAAGGCTTGCAATAGGCTTTGTGAGTCTTCTGTTAATAAGAGGTTTTTTTTTCCAAGGTTACTATCTCGCATTGAGCCGTAGTTTAACTGATTGTGAGGCACAATAAAAAAACCTTTGTATCCGTGCTGTGATATGAAAGGGGTTAGTTCTTCACGCAAGAGAGTCAGTGCTGGACTGTTTTGCAGGGACATAGGGTCTGCTTTTAACTGAATGAGTTTTGATACATGGTTTTTTATTGTTGGTCGATTGGCAATACTAACAGCCGCTTCAATATTCAGGTTTCCCCAGTAGCGCATGGTTTCCTGAGTGGCTTGTTGAATGCTCTGGAGTTGTTGCTGAATATTTTCCCTGACGTTACTTTTAATAATATGAATTATCCATAAAAATATTATAAACAGCAGGCAGAGCACGATTATCTCAAGCTGAATAAATGCCTTGTGCGTCCAGTTTAAGCGGAACGGAAATCGCATATCATATTTTGACGATGGCCGTTACTTCATTACCACAGTCGTTATACAGAAGTTGATCAAAACTGAGTGCATTGGACATGGCGATACCTCTGCCATTGCAGTCAAAGGCGCGATCAGGACTAAACTCCATATATTTTTTCCAGTCAAACCCCATGCCCTGGTCGGTTACAGTGATCGAAATGCTATTTTTGTTCTTGCTGTATTTTACTTTGGCGGACTTATTTTTGAATTCATCCTGCCTTAAACGATGTTCAATCTCATTTCGCCATTGGCCATTCTTTTTTAAATCAGATTTTTCGGTATAACTGATATTCAGGTTACCGTGTTCAATGGCATTGATCAGTAGTTCACTGATACCAGAGAGCACTCTTTCAGGTTCGGGATAATGGCTAGCCAATGTACTGGCCAGTTGCTCGGCTTCATTAAGGTTACGAAGTTCAAACTCGGCTGAGGTTTTGAGGATCGGTGATTGATCACTTTGCAGCAGGATTTTTTTTAGTTGTTTGAACCGTTGATTGTCCTCCAGTGCTGCCTTAACGATACTGCACAGGGTTTCCTGATTATAGGGTTTGGTGAGGTAATAATAGGCTCCTCCCACCATGCCTCGCAGGATGTCCTGTTTATTGGCTCGGGCGGTCTGCATGATCACCGGGGTATATTTCATTTCTGGGTGTTGTTTGATTTTGCCCAGCATTTCCAGACCGTCTAGTTCAGGCATCATCCAGTCGAGCAAAATGACGTCATAGGTTGTTGGGTTGGCTTCCAGTTCTTGCCAGGCCTGGATACTGTTATGTTGTGTGGTGGTGTGACAAGCTTCCTTTTCCAGATACTCTGTAATGATCTCTAGATTTTGAATTTCGTCATCGACGATAAGAATATTGGGCAGATCAGCCTTCATTCAATAATACCTTGACCCTGTATAAGCTGCTAAATTTGAAGCAGGATTTTTGTTTGTTATTACATACAGTTATCGGACAATGGTGGCGAAAGTTTAAATGCTCAATTTAGAATAAAACTAATACTATCAATAGTTAACAGAATACCATAGGCGTCCGATCAGCTCGTGGAAGGCTGATTGCAGGCTGGACATGGCATGGGCGTTGGGCAGGAAATGTAGAGGGCCAAGGGGCGATCTGGATCTGAAGCCCAGAGGAGCGGGGGTGACTATAAAGCCTTGCCGGCTAAAGGCACTTTTGGAACGCAACATGTGGGCGGCATGGGTTACTAGCAAAATGTTATCAATATTATCTTTTTTCAGTAGTTGCCAACTAAACTGGGCGTTTTCCCAGGTATTTCTACTCTTCTTTTCAATCCACTTTGGGTGAACTCCCAGGCTGCTGGTCAAGGTTTGGGCCATGAGTCGTGCCTCGGAAGCGCTTTCACCTCTAACACTGCCTCCGGTGACCAATATGGGCAGGTTTGTTTGCTTGTGTAGCCAGGCGCCGTAGCGCAGGCGTTCCAGGGCAGGGTTGGAAACTGTTTCCTTGTTGTATTCAAATCCGGGATAGCGGCCGCCTCCCAATATGACGATGGCCTTTGCTGGTGTGTTGAGCAATATCTGTTGATTCAAGGGTGGGTCAGATTCCAGCAGGGTATAGACCAGTAGGCTGGCAGCGGGCAGGCTGGCCAAGAGCAAGAGTAGCAGGCCAGATAGAATGAGATTGCGGCCCAAACGGGCAAAGTAGTTGCCGAGTAAAAAGCCACTCAGGATCATCATGAACATCAATCCGGGTGGGGTAATCAGTGCCTCGATGGTTCGGATCACGTAGTAACTCATTATTAGTTGACCTTTTCGCCGGCCGCTTGCTTGTCTGCATGATAGGAGGATCGCACCATGGGGCCACTGGCAACATGGTGGAAGCCTAATTGCCTGGCCAGGCTGGCCAGATTATCAAATTCTGCTGGTGTGACATAACGTTGCACGGGCAGGTGATGTTGGCTTGGTTGTAGATATTGTCCCAGGGTGAGGCGGTCACAATGGTGTTTACGCAGATCTCTCATGACCTGTTCAACCTCGTCCAGTTCTTCTCCCAGACCGAGCATGAGCCCTGACTTGCCTGGTACGGTGGGGTGGGCTGCTTTGAATTGTTTGATTAAGTGCAGTGAGCCATGGTAATCCGCGCCGGGGCGGGCGGCTTTGTAGAGTCGGGGCACAGTTTCCAGGTTGTGATTGAAGACATCGGGTGGGGCCTTGGCCAGTTGTTCAAGGGCTTTTTCCTGTCGGCCACGAAAATCTGGCACCAGGATTTCGATTTCGGTATCAGGGCAGAGCTGGCGGGTCGCTTTAATACAGTCTGTAAAATGGCCTGCGCCGCCATCACGCAAGTCATCCCGATCCACTGATGTGATGACGACATATTTTAGCGCCAGAGCCTGGATGGTCTGGGCCAGATGTTGGGGTTCCTGGCTGTCCAGTGGCTTGGGTTTGCCATGGGCGACATCACAAAAGGGGCAACGTCGGGTGCAAACATCCCCCATGATCATGAAGGTCGCTGTGCCACGGGCAAAACATTCCCCTAAATTGGGGCAGGCGGCCTCTTCACAGACGGTATGCAGTTGTTGTTCACGCAAAATGGTTTTAATGCGGAGCACTTCCGGGTGGGTGGGTGCCTTGGCGCGAATCCAGTGTGGTTTGGGCAGGGGGGGCTGGGGTATGATTTTGACCGGGATACGGTCGGTTTTGGATTTGCCCTTGAGTGGATTCACCGTTCTGGGTGTATCTATGGGCATATCATTGGGTGCATTTGGGGGTAGAGTATTGTCTGAATTAGCCATCGATAAATCGGTCTTCGTCCGTTTTGCTTGTGAGTGGATGATAACCCAGTTGACGGGAGATGTGTGTCAGTAGAGTATTGGCCACGCTCAGTATGTCATCGTTTATGCTCAGGTTGGATAGTTGGGTGACGGCCATATTAGGGTAACCGCAGGGGTTTATGCGGCTGAAGGGCTCCAGATCCATATCGACGTTGAGTGACAGGCCGTGGTAGCAACAGCCTTGTTTGATGCGCAGACCAAGGGCCGCGATTTTGGCACCATCGACGTAGACTCCCGGTGCGTGCTTGTGACTTTCGGCCTGGATACCGTGTTCAGCCAGCAGGGTAATGATGCTCTGTTCTATCAGGCTGACAATGGCCCGCACGCTAAGGTTATGGCGTTTTAGATCAAACAATAAATACGCTATGAGTTGACCGGGGCCGTGATAGGTTACTTGTCCCCCTCTATCGGTTGGAACCACCGGTATGTCACCAGCATTGAGAATATGGTGTTGTTTGCCATTGAGTCCCAGGGTAAATACTGGTGGATGTTCCAGTAGCCAGATTTCATCAGTGGTGGTGTTATTGCGTTGTTGGGTAAAGCGCTGCATGGCCTGCCAGACCGGGGTGTAATCATGCTGGCCGAGTTGTCGAATCAGTACAGTTTGTGCGGCAGAGCTGTTTTGTATAGGCGCGGCCATTGGTTTTAAAGAACCATTTTTGACAGCGTACAGGCTGTCAGTTCTCGATATAAAGCATCCAGTTGGGGCTGGCTTTCTGCCCGAATAGTGACGGTAATGCCGAGGTAATTGCCTTTGCTACTTTTTCGTTGTTGGATGGCAGCTTCACCCAGATTGGGTACATGTTGCCTGACAATGCGGATGACTTCTGTTTCAAATTCGATGCAGTTATCGCCCATGATTTTGATCGGAAAGTCACAGGGGAATTCAATCAGGGATTTATTGCTCATATGGGAATATTAAAAATAGTGATTTTTTCGTGAGAGCATGGTGCAGATGCCACTATTGCGTACCTGTGCCCATTTGGTGAAAAATGTGTTTTTAGAGGTGCCCATAATCTTGTCCTGTTTCAGGTGGGACTACGCTGGTTGGCTTTGTACGTCTGAAAGAGAGTATACATCTTTTGCCAGACCGGGCCGGGTCGGGCATCACCGACTGGCCGATGATTGAGTGTGGTGACAGGCAAAATTTCTTTGGTGGAGCTGGTCAGCCAGATTTCATCTGCCTGGAGTAATTCTTCTTCGCTGATAGTTGTTTCCTCACACTCCAGTTGTTTGTCATGGGCCAGCTCTACCACCAGGTCGCGGGTGATCCCGGGTAGGAGATGGTGATCTTTTATTGGTGTTTTGATCCGTCCCTGATCGACAATAAAGATATTACTTGCGGCCCCCTCGGTGACCAGACCATCTCGGATCAGAATAGCCTCCATGGCTTGTTCATCCATGGCTTGTTGGCGTAAGAGGATGTTGGCCAACAAGGATATACTTTTGATATTACAGTGTTGCCAGCGATTGTCTGTCAGACTGATCGCCGCGATGCCTTGCTGGAGTAATGTGGGGTCTGTTTTGAGGAGTGGATTGGCCATGGCAAAAACAGTGGGTTTTGTTGCCTGTGGAAAACCGTGATCCCTTGGTGCAACACCCCGAGTGAGTTGCAGATAAACAGACTGGTCGTCTGTGTCATTTGGCTTGAGCAGTGTGCGAAGAATGTTTTGCCAGTCGGAATGGTTATAAGGATTGTCTAGTTGAATGGCATTGAGGTTATCTTGCAGCCTAGCCATGTGTTCATTAAAACGAAACAGGTGACCGCCATAGGCTGGGATGACTTCATAAATGCCATCACCAAATATAAAGCCTCGATCGAGCACGGACACTTTTGCTTCTGATATAGGATGATACTCATCATTAAGAAATACAGTTTGCTCGGGCATGGTCTTGGCTTGTCTCACTACAAGGGTTTAAGTTGTGATTGTTTGATTGAGATTTTAAAGAACAATACAGTGGCATGAGATTACTGAGGCAATGGATAATAGGTGCATATATAACATCTTAGTGGATTTTGTATTCTCTGTGCTGGATTTATGATCATTGCTTAGTGGAACATCATTATGACGTAGTCAATGGCCCTGGAAAACATGCTGCCAGAAGCGATATTCTGCATGGCAATCAAGGGACGTTTGGCGATGGTTTTATCGCCTAGTTTGATATGAAGCTGGGCATAGCTTTTGCCTTTAGAGATAGGAGCCGTCATGATCTCTTCGTTCATTTTGATCTCGGCGGTGACTTTGTCTTTCATACCGCGGGGGGTGGTGATGAATAGCGGTTCGGCCAGACCTAGCGGCAGTTTGTCGGTTTCACCCTTCCATATCTTTGCCTCGGTTACGGCCTCATCCGCGCCGTGGTAAAGGGCCGTCTCAAAAAAGCGGAAGCCATAATTGATTAGTTTGTGACTGGCGCGGGCGCGGTTATTTTCAGAATTACTGCCGGTAATGATTGAAATCAGACGCATGGAATTTTGCTTGGCGGACGTAATCAGGCAATATCCGGCCGATTCAGTGTGACCGGTTTTCAAACCATCGATGCGCTCATCACGCCATAACAACAGGTTGCGGTTACGCTGGGTGATCTTGTTATAGGTGTATTCCTTGATGCTATACCAGGGGTAATACTTTGGAAAATCCCTGATCATGGCGCGAGCCAGGATAGACAGGTCTCGTACCGTGGTGTAGTGGTCGTGATGAGGCCAACCTGTGCTGTTGGAAAAATGGGTGCTGACCATGCCTAGATTGAGAGCATGTTTGTTCATCAGCGTGACAAATAATTCTTCACTGCCAGCGGTATGCTCGGCCAGTGCTACGGTGGCATCATTACCGGATTGAACCACCATGCCCATCATCAGTTTTTTTACGGGTACTCTGGAGTCTACTTCAATAAACATGCGTGAGCCTTTCATACGCCAGGCCTTTTCACTGATTTTGACTTCGTCAGTGAGATTGATGCTACCGTTCTTTATTTCATATAGCACGACATAGGTTGTCATGAGTTTGGTCAGGCTGGCTGGCTCAATTCGTTTGTCGATATCCTGTTCTGCCAGAATACGGCCGCTGTGATAATCCATTAACAGGAAGGCCTTGGCATTGATCTTGGGGGCGGCGGGAACCAGATCCACGACGGCCTGAGCAGAAAACCCACTGAGTGTAAAAAATACTGTAACCAGTAAGTTTGTTATGTATTTAAAATTCATTACTAAAAATTACCTGCTTAAATTATATGTATGTTTTGTGTGTAAATTGAAGATCTCAATCTGTGATGATCTTGGGCTGGCTGATTCCTGATTGAGTCAGTATAGCGGTTAGTTTGTCTGCTTCTTCGATACTGGCCAGCGGTCCGATGCGTACCCGGTAAAGTCTGTTCTCTATATTATAGCCAGTAATAATGTCACCGCTGTCCAGCACATTGGCGACACGTTGTTGCAATTGTTCAGCATTGATGCGTTGAGTGAAGGCCCCTACTTGTATATAGAGGCGTTGTGGTGATTTTTGTGTTGTTTTAGATCGTTTTGCAGATTCAGAACCAATAACGGGTTTGTTGCGAATTGCTGCGACACGAGTTTGGGGGCGGGACTGATTAGGATTGATATATCTGATTTCGACCTTGCCGGTGCCGCTGGCCGTAATATTGAGTTTTTTTGCCGCTGTATAGGATAGGTCGATAATGCGGTTGTCATGGAATGGGCCACGATCATTTACCCGCACGACAATACTTTTGCCATTCTCGAGGTTGGTCACCCGCACATAACTTGGCAAGGGTAGACTCTTGTGGGCGGCCGTCATGGCGTACATGTTATAGGTTTCGCCACTTGAGGTGCGATGGCCATGGAATTTGCTGCCGTACCATGAGGCAATACCGCGCTGCCGGAAACCATTGGCGGTTTTCATTACATTGTAACGACGACCAAGCACAACATAGGATTCCGGGTTGCCGTATTTACTGCGTGGTTCTACGCGAGGAACGGCATCGGGGACGTTATTTTCATTGATGCTTTGTTTGGGGGCCCGATCCTGACGCATGGCATAGCGAGAGGAAGAGCAGCCGACTGATATCAGTATCAGAACTACAAGGCAGGTAACAGCTTTAAATCTTGTGCGTGACATATGTTGAGTGTACTGTAAAAAGAGGATTAGCGTCTTTTAAGTATCTCCTGTGCCAGTTGATAAACGGCCATAGAGTAGCGTGAACTATGATTATAACGTGAAATCACATAAAAGTTTTGCCAACCGACCCAGTATTCCGGTTGTTTTGTGCCGGAATCCAGTTCAAGCAGTATCCCTTTTTGTTGGTCAGGGTACTTTTGTTTGAATTCAATGCCGTGTTTTTTCAGTTTACGGTAAGTCCAGTTGGGTTTGAGTTTGCCGCCAATGAGGCTTTTGAATTCCTTCCCTGTCGTGGTTACCCGGGCGACAACCGGTTGATCTTTTTTCCAGCCATGACGTTTGAAATAGTTTGCGACACTGCCGATGGCATCGGCTGGATTATTCCACAGGTCTCGATAGCCATCGCCATCAAAGTCAATGGCATAGTTTCTGAAACTACTGGAAATAAATTGTGGCATGCCCATCGCGCCAGCGTAGGAGCCCATTTGTTTGAGGGGGTCTATTTTTTCCTCGCGCGTCATGAGCAAAAACTCTTTTAATTCACTTCTGAAGAATTTACTGCGGGGTGGGTAGGCAAAGGCCAGGGTGGCTAGTGAGTCGATGACCGGGAAACCGCCCTTATGTCGGCCATAACGTGTTTCGACGCCGATAATCGCGACCATTATCTCAGCAGGTACACCATATTGTTGGCTGGCTTTTTTTAACGTAAGGGCATTATCATTCCAGAATTTGACGCCACCTTTTATTCGTGACTGAGTGAGAAAAATGGTGCGGTACTTGTACCAGGGTTTAGCTTCAGCGGGGCGCGAAATGGCATCGAGGATACTCTGGTGAATGCGGGCGTTGCCCAGTAACGTCTGCAATTCATCGTGCTTGAAATTGTGTTGCTGGGTCATTTCTTTGATAAATTGTTGCATATCCTGTTTATTGACGGCCTTGGTTGAGGCCAGGCTCTGTTTGGCTAGCCCCAGTCCCATCCCTAGAGTAAGACTGATAAACAAGCTGTATATATAATATTTTTTAAAAATCATTTATTAATAATCCAAGTTAACCAACAAGTTTGCGGTTGGTTTTAATTGACATCAAAATACCAAAGCTGGCCATGATGGTGACCACTGAAGTACCGCCATAACTGATGAGCGGTAATGGCACTCCCACCACGGGTAACAGACCACTTACCATGCCGATATTGACAAAAATATAAACAAAAAATGTCAACGTTAGGCTGCCTGCCAATAAACGTGTGAAAGTATCCTGTGCTTGTGATGCAATCATCAGGCCACGTGCCGTGATAAATAAGTATATCGATAACAATAGTAGCACGCCGATCAAGCCAAATTCTTCACTAAGTACTGCAAATATAAAATCCGTTGAGCGCTCGGGCAAAAAATCCAGATGAGATTGGGTGCCATTCAGCCAACCTTTGCCGTACACACCACCAGAACCAATGGCAATGGTGGATTGGATAATGTGATAGCCGGCACCGAGAGGATCGGTTTCTGGATTGATAAAGGTGAGCACTCGGCGTTGCTGATAGTCATGCATCATGTTCCAGGCAAACGGTGCACTGGCGGCCATGAGTATGAACATGGACACAATCAAACGCCAACGTATTCCGGCCAGAAACAGGCCAAAAATACCTGATGAGGCAATGAGCAGGGCGGTGCCCAGATCTGGTTGCTTGGCGACCAGAAAGGTTGGAATGATCACCAGCAAACTGCAGGCCAGGAGACGCAGCTTACGTGGTGGCAGGGGGGTGCTACCCAGGTAATAGGCGATCATCATTGGCAGGGCAAGCTTCATGAGTTCCGATGGCTGAAAGCGAAACAGGCCAAGATTGAGCCAGCGTTGGGCTCCTTTACCTACTTCCCCAAGTACAAGAACGAGCACCAACATCAAGATACCCGCAGCAAATATCCAGGGCGCCCAATGTGACAGGGTGCGGGGATGAATTTGTGCAATGGCAACCATCATGATAAAGCCGAGTATCAGGCGAATAATTTGCCGCAGCATGAGTCCGCTATCCTGACTGCCTGCACTATAGATGACAATTAAGCCAATGCTTGCCAGTAGCAAGAGGGCAAATAACAGTGGGCCATCCAGATGGATACGTTGCAGGAATCGCCCTCTGCCGCCGAGTCTATGTTCATCACCAAAATCAAGGTTATTTGACGAGTACGGGTTCATTGCCTTTTCCTAGTAAATAATGATCCATTATCTTGCGGGCGATGGGTGCTGCTACGGAGCCGCCGCCGCCGCCGTTTTCCACAACTACTGCGATGGCAATGCGGGGTTTTTCATACGGGGCGAAAGCCACAAACAAGGCGTGATCGTGCAGTTTCTTTTTGAGTTCTTCCTTTTTGTACTGCTCCCCTTCCTTGATGCCAAATACCTGCGCGGTACCGGTTTTGCCCGCCATCTTGTATTTCAAGCCATAACCCATACCACGTGCTGAGCCCTTTGCGCCATGTACTACCTTGCGCATGGCCCCGAGTATTGTTTCCCAGTTATTGACGTTAATTTGGTGAACCGATGGTAAGGGTTGTGGTTTAATGGTTTGTATCAGTCCGGTTTTGGGATCCTGCGTCGCCTTCAGGATGACGGGTTTTACCCGTTTGCCGGCTTGACTTAGGGTGGCTGTAAAACTGGTTAGTTGCAAAGGGGTGGTGAGCATAAAGCCTTGACCGATACCGTTGATTAAGGTTTCTCCGGGATACCACATCTCGTTATAGTGACGTCGTTTCCAGTCTTTGTTAGGGATAATGCCCTTTAATTCCCCTTCCATATCGATACCGGTTTTATTACCCAGGCCGAAGGCTGAGAGGTATTGATGGATCCGGTCAATACCTAGTTTATAGGAAAGGTCATAGAAATAAATATCACAGGACTCGGCAATGGCATCAATCAGGTTGGTGGAACCATGGCCTGTTTTTTTCCAGTCCCGGTAGCGACGTTGATCGACATCGTCATCCAGTACATACCAGCCTTTACAATCGATAGGTTTGTAAGCCTGGAGTTCATCCAGCTCAAGACCTGCCAGACCTAATAAGGGCTTAAGGGTTGAGCCGGGTGGATATTGCCCTCGCAGGGCCCGGTTGAACAGAGGACGGTGAGGGGATTTTCTGAGTTTGTTAAAGTCTTCTGATGCCAGGCCATGGACAAATATATTAGGATCATAGCTTGGTACACTGATCATAGCCAAAACTGCTCCGGTTTCCGGATCCATTGCCATCAGGGCACCGTTATCCTCTCCAAAAGCCTTGTAGGCGATAGCCTGTAAATTGGCATCGATATTTAAATAAAGCGTTTGGCCCGGAGTGGGCAGGTTACGTTCGAGAACCTTGATGATACGCCCCTGAGCATTGGATTCTACTCGTTGAAAGCCGATTTTGCCGTGCAAAATATTTTCGTAAAACTTTTCAACACCTACCTTACCAATATGGCTGGAGGCTCTGTATTCACTTGTGTCGAGTTGACGCAGATCCGCTTCACTAATACGGCCGACATAACCGGCTACATGCGCCATCAGCTTGCCGATGGGGTAATGGCGGGAGAGTTCTGCCTTGATTTGCACACCGGGTAGACGGTATTGATTGACAGCAATACGGGCTACCTCGGTATCACTCAAACGATAACGTAATGGGATACTGACAAACTTCCGCTTGCGGTGTAGTTTGCGTTTGAATCGTTTGATCTCTGCATCGCTCAGGGTGATCAGTTGTTTTAATAGCGATAAGGTTGCCTCCATATTTTCAACCCGTTCGGCGACGATTTGCAGGATGAAGCTCGGTACATTATGGGCGATCAGTACGCCGTTTCGGTCATAGATCATGCCCCGGGTTGGGGCGATGGGTAAAATATTGACCCGATTTTTTTCCGACAGGGTTGTGTAATGGGTATTATTGATGACTTGCAGCAGGAACAGGCGGCCGAGTAATATCAGGGTCAGGATGATCACCACCACGACGGTGATCATCAGACGCCGGTTGAACATCAGGGACTCACGGATGGGATCTTTGAGCGTGAAGGAATCGAGCTTGGCCATGGTTTGTTTAAGTTACATGGAATTGGCGTCGAAGGAATCTCATGACCATAAAGACACCTGGCCATAATATGGCCGTGGTCAGTGCCGGGAGTAAGACCTGCCAGACATCAGGTGCTTGTCCCATGATACCGCGAATCCACAGGATGATCAGGAAGTTGATGATCATGACCAGAAAGATGGTGATGGCCTGTTGCCCTGGGGGATAGACCCGGATGCGTTGGTGCAGGCGGATGGTTAAAAAAGAGACGATGGCCAGGGCCAGAGCATGTTGCCCCAGTAAGGAATCACGTATTACATCAACAATCAGTCCTGCAAACCAGCTGGCACCAATGCCAACCCTGTTTGGTAGGGCCATGCTCCAGTAGATGACAACCATGGCAACCCATTCCGGGCGTAGCAATTGTGCCCAATTTGGCAGAGGTATCATCAATAGCATAAAAGCAATGATAAAACTCAGGATAATAATACTGCCACCACGGCGTTGATAACTATTCACGGTTTAACCTCTTTGATTTGTTGACAGGGGTTGCTGGTATTGGTTTGACGCTCATCTGATGGCCAGACCAACAATACTTCCCGTGAACGATCCAGTGCGGCGGCGGGTTCGGCGATGACGTGGGCGAACGGTAAACTGGGATCGGTGTTGATTTCGATGATGTGCCCAGCAGGATAACCGGTGGGGAATACGCAGCCCAGGCCGGAGCTGACAAATTTATCACCGACCTTGATATCAGAGTTATTCGGAATATTTTCCAGTTCTATGCGATTGGCCGCGCCGGTTCCGCTGGCGATGGCTCGCATCCCATTGCGCAACAACTGAATAGGTAAGGAATGGTTGGGGTCGGTTATCAGTAGGGCGCTACTGGTAAATAGGCTGACATGGGTAACCAGACCCATGACGCCTTGGGCATCCACTATCGGCTGGCCCGGGTAGACGTCATTGTTACTGCCCTTGTTGATGACCACTTGCCTTTTATAGGGGTCTAGATCCACGGATAGTAGTTCGGCGATGAGTACTCTGCTATCGAATTTTTTTGAGGATTTGAGCAGGGCGCGCAGGTGCAGGTTCTCCGTTTTGACATAATTAAATTTCTGCAATTCGGCTTTGAGCAGGCGGTTTTTCGTTTTGAGGTCAATATTTTCGGCCTGTAGAGATTTGCGGCTCATAAAGGCCTGGGAGGCCCAGTCTCCCATATCTGCGGGCATATTGACGATATAGCGGATTGGATAAATGATTATTGACAGGCTTGCGCGGAGTTGATCAACATGGTGAAATCGGTGATCCAGCGTCATCAAGGTGATCGATAGTGCTACGAGAAAAAACAGTCGTAGACCTAGAGATGACTGTTGAAACGTCAGTTTGATGGCTTTACTCCCAAGATAATCAAAATTGCCATACACAAACAGCCGTTAGCACAGTGAAAATGCTATCGGCTGTTGCGAAAATAAGTTGAATTGACCATGTGTGGTCTGTTCGAAGCTTGGATTGTCAGCATCGTTCACAAATTATTCGGTGCTGAACAACTCACCACCCGTTTCATCCATCATTTCCAGTGCTCGACCACCACCTCGGGCGACACAGGTCAGGGGATCTTCAGCAATAATCACTGGCAGGCCGGTTTCTTCCATCAGTAAGCGATCCAGATCGTGTAATAAGGCACCGCCACCTGTTAGAACCATACCCCGTTCGGCGATATCTGAGGCCAGTTCGGGCGGGGTTTGTTCCAGTGCGGTTTTTACGGCACTGACGATCCCGGTTAAGGGTTCCTGTAGGGCTTCCAGGATCTCGTTACTGTTGAGGTTAAATCTTCTTGGCACACCTTCGGCCAGATTCCGGCCACGCACTTCCATTTCGCGGATTTCATTACCAGGATAGGCGGTGCCGATTTCTTTTTTCAGGCGTTCGGCGGTGGATTCGCCAATCAGACTGCCGTAATTGCGGCGAATGTAGTTAATAATGGCTTCATCAAAACGGTCACCACCAATGCGAACTGAGGCGGAATAAACGATCCCGCTTAGAGACAGGACAGCTACCTCGGTGGTGCCGCCACCGATATCCAGTACCATGGAGCCCCGAGCTTCATTAATGGGCATCCCTGCACCGATGGCCGCAGCCATAGGCTCTTCGATCAGGTAAACTTCGCGTGCACCAGCCCCGGCGGCAGATTCGCGGATTGCTCGGCGTTCCACCTGAGTAGAACCGCAGGGCACACAGATTAATACTCGGGGACTTGGACGCAGGAATTTATGTTCATGCACTTTCTTGATAAAGTGTTGCAACATTTTTTCAGTTACAGTGAAGTCGGCAATGACACCGTCCTTCATAGGGCGAATGGCTACGATATTACCCGGGGTGCGGCCTAGCATGCGCTTGGCCTCTGCACCAACAGCGCAAATACTCTTGGGCCCACCGGGGCCACGTTCCTGGCGAATGGCGACAACGGAGGGTTCGTTGAGGACTATTCCTTTACCTCGGACATATATAAGTGTATTTGCGGTACCAAGATCAATTGAAATATCGTTGGAGAATAATCCCCGGAGGCTCTCAAACATAGTTGCTCATCTTTATTATAGGTTGTAATGTTTTATTAGTAGTGTAGGCAATGATTATATCGGTTTTCAAAGAGTTTAACTTTAATCAAGTGTAAGGCTTTGGGCAAGTTGTCATCTATGTTAAGTTTTGTTTTTTTAAGCTCGGTCACAATCATTGTATTAATCAGGAGTAGTTTATGTCATTGGATAACTCAGAAGTAAAAAGAATAGCCCACTTGGCCCGTTTGGTCATTGATGAGCAGGATATTTCAATATATGCACATAACCTAAGCAATATTCTTGATCTGGTTGAACAAATGAGTTCGGTTCCGACTGATGATGTGGCACCCATGGCGCATCCCCTGGACACCCTGCAACGCCTGCGGGAAGATAAGGTGACCGAAACCAATCAACGTGATCACTTTCAGCTGGTGGCACCACAGGTGGAAAACGGCCTGTATCTGGTTCCCCGGGTGATTGAATAGACATAGATTGTTTGGTGTATTGCATTCGTTCTAGTTGAATTTCCGTTAGTAACATGATCTCAGAGTAGGAATATGTATCAAAAAAGCATTGCCGATCAGGCAAAGGGCCTGCGGGCAAAAGAGTTTTCCAGTGAAGAGCTGACGCGTGAATATCTTGATCGCATCAAACGCTTTGATCCCCAACTGAATAGCTACATTACCGTTGTAGCAGATTTTGCTATGGCGCAGGCCAGGATAGCCGACGAGCGTATTGCTAAAGGTGACGCCGGACCTATGACGGGTATTCCGCTTGCCCAGAAGGATATCTTTTGTACCAACGGGGTGCGTACCAGTTGTGGTTCAAAAATGCTGGATAATTTTATTGCCCCTTATGATGCTACGGTGGTGGAGAGATTTAATCAGGCTGGGGCAGTTATGCTGGGCAAGACCAATATGGATGAATTCGCCATGGGCTCGTCGAATGAAACCAGCTTTTACGGCCCGGTGAAAAATCCCTGGGATACCAAAACGGTTCCGGGTGGTTCGTCGGGTGGTTCGGCGGCCAGTGTCGCGGCACGGTTGGCAGCGGGGGCGACGGGCACCGACACGGGCGGTTCGATTCGTCAGCCCGCGGCACTATGCGGTATTACTGGTATCAAACCAACCTATGGCCGGGTTTCTCGTTATGGCATGATCGCCTTTGCCTCCAGTCTTGATCAGGCGGGTATCATGACCCAGACCGCTGAGGATTCCGCCATGATGTTAAATGTCATGGCCGGGTTTGATGAGCGAGACTCCACTTCTCTGGATAAACCTGTGCCGGATTATACGGCGAATCTGAATAATGATTTTAAGGGGCTGAAGATTGGTCTGCCGAAAGAATATTTTGCCGAGGGGCTGGATAGCGGCGTAGCCAGTGTGGTGGAAGCGGCCATCAATGAGTATAAAAAACTCGGTGCCGAGATAGTGGATATTAGTTTACCCAATAGCAGTTTGTCGGTGCCCGCTTATTATGTTGTTGCGCCGGCCGAATGTTCATCCAACCTGTCTCGTTTTGATGGAGTGCGTTTCGGTTATCGCTGTGAAGATCCAAAAGACCTGGAAGATTTGTATACCCGAAGTCGTGGTGAAGGATTCGGTCCTGAGGTCAAACGCCGCATAATGGTGGGTGCCTATGCCTTATCCGCAGGTTATTATGATGCCTATTATTTGAAGGCGCAGAAGATACGCCGCCTCATTAGTGATGACTTTAAACAGGCCTTGAATCAGGTTGATGTGATCATGGCACCAACGACGCCGACAGTGGCGTTTAATATTGGTGAAAAGGTCGATGATCCCATCACCATGTATCTGTCGGATATTAATACGATTGCGGTCAATTTAGCGGGTCTGCCCGGCATGTCGATCCCGGCCGGGTTTAGTCAGAACCTGCCTGTCGGCCTGCAAATTATTGGCAATTATTTTGATGAGTCGCGGTTGTTGAATGTGGCTCATCAATACCAGCAGGTGACTGATTGGCATACGCAAATCCCGAAGGGATTTGAATAACCGTCGTGAGAGATGAGGGGCCAAGCTTGATTTTTATCAAGTAAGCCTCGTCACTCTACGTTTATAACTCATAATTTGGGCCTCGGCCCTCGCAACTCGGAACTCGATATTTATGCAATGGGAAACCGTTATTGGACTGGAAATTCATACCCAGTTGGCAACCAGGAGTAAGATCTTTTCAGGCGCGGCTACGGCCTATGGTGCCGAACCCAATACTCAGGCCTGCGCGGTGGATCTTGGCCTGCCCGGTGTCTTGCCAGTGTTAAATAGGGAAGTGGTCACCATGGCGGCGCGCCTGGGTTTGGCCATTGGTGCGAAGATCGCGCCAATTTCTATTTTTGCGCGCAAGAATTATTTTTATCCTGATTTACCCAAGGGCTACCAGATCAGTCAGCTTGATTTGCCCATTGTTGGAAAGGGTGAATTGGAGATTGAGCTAGAAGATGGCACGACCAAAATTATTGGCGTGACCCGGGCTCATCTGGAAGAAGATGCAGGCAAATCCCTGCATGAAGATTTTCATGGTCTGACCGGTATCGACCTTAACCGTGCCGGGACACCTCTATTGGAAATTGTCTCTGAACCTGATATGCGTTCGGCCAAAGAGGCTGTGGCCTATATGCGTAAGATGCATTCGCTGGTGCGTTATATTGAGATCAGTGACGGTAATATGCAGGAAGGTTCCTTCCGATGTGATGCCAATGTGTCGGTGCGGCCGATGGGCCAAAAAGAATTGGGTACTCGTACCGAGTTGAAGAATATCAACTCCTTCCGCTTTGTGGAGCGGGCGATTAATTTTGAAGTGGGACGCCAGATCGATGTATTGGAATCCGGGGGCAGGATTACGCAAGAGACTCGCCTTTATGATGCCGACAAGGATGAGACCCGCCCCATGCGTAGCAAGGAAGAGGCCATGGACTATCGTTACTTCCCCGATCCCGATCTGCTTCCTGTGGAAGTAAGCGAAAGCTTACTCAATGAAGTCAGGGCCAGTCTGCCAGAATTGCCTGATGCCAGGCGCAATCGCTTTATCGAGCAATATAGCCTGTCGCGTGAAGATGCGAGTTTGCTAACCAGCAGCCGCGAAATGGCCGATTACTTTGAGTCCGTCACCCAGGTTTCGGGTGATGCTAAACTGGTAACCAACTGGGTGATGGGGTCGTTAAGCGGTGCCCTGAATAGAGAGGGCAAGGAGATATCGGCTTCACCGGTCAGTGCTGATATGTTGGGCGGCATGTTAAAGCGCATTAGTGACAACACGATCTCAGGCAAGATCGCCAAAGAGGTGTTCGAGGCCATGTGGCAGGGTGAAGGCGATGCTGATGCTATTATTGATAAAAAAGGTCTCAAACAAATTACCGATACGGGTGCCATTGAAGCTGTACTGGATGAGATCATTGCCAATAATCCTAAACAGGTTGAAGATCTGAAGGGTGGCAAGGACAAACTAATGGGCTTTTTTGTTGGTCAGGTGATGAAGCAAACGGGTGGTAAGGCGAACCCGGGGCAGGTCAACCAGCTTTTGAAAAAGAAGCTGGGGCTGTAATTTGTTTTTCACCACGAAAGCATGAAGACACGAAGTTTTTTTATTGTTTTTCTTCGTATCTTCGTGGTGAAAATATTTAAATATTAATTTTTAAAATTATTAATGAGCGATACTCTGCAACGATTTTTGTTTGACCAGGCCCCGGTGCGTGGTGCCTGCGTGCAACTGGGGGCGACCTGGCAAGCCATTTTGCAGCGCCATACCTATCCTCAACCCGTGCGAGACTTGCTGGGAGAAATGATGGCGGCGGTGGTTTTGCTGGCCTCGACCCTGAAGATGAAGGGCAAGATGACGCTGCAATTGCAAGGTGATGGGCCAGTCAAACTGATGATGGTGGAATGCACCGATGGTCATGCCTTACGCGGTATTGCACAATGTGACGATCAAGTTCCGTCGGAACTTCAGGCCTTGATTGATAATGGTCGTATGGTGATCACCCTCGAACCTGAAGAAGGCAAGGAACGTTATCAAAGTATCGTTAACCTTTATGGCCAATCATTGGCCGATGCCTTAGGGGATTATCTTATTCGCTCTGAACAACTGGATACCCGCTTATGGTTGAGTGCCGATAGTCAAAATGCCGGGGGCTTATTAATTCAGAAGCTACCGAGTGAATGGCATGATGAAGAGTTGGCTTTGTGGGAGCGGGTATTTTATCTCAGTGCTACTATCAAGCCCGAAGAAATGTTACGTCTGCCTCATCGGGAAATTATCCATCGCTTGTATCATGAAGAAGACGTCCGCGTATTTGAGCAAGACCCTATTTGTTTTCGCTGCAATTGTTCACGGGATCGGGTGGGAGATATGTTGCGAACGCTTGGTTATGATGAGGCGCATGATATTTTACAGGAGCAGGGTAGTATCCGGGTTGCCTGTGAGTTTTGTAATCAGAAATATGAGTTTGATCTCGTCGATGCTGAGCAATTGTTTGCCGCCGATATTCCACCAGACTCACCGGGTAAACCAACTCATCATTGAATAAAAAGGAGAAGCATGCTTCTCCTTTTTAATTGAAACAAACGATCTACTCGACAGGATAACCGCTGGATTTCCAGGCAGAGAAGCCATCTCGGAAGTAGTAGACGTTTTGGTATCCCCAGGTAACCGCTTTTTCGGTTGCTTTGGCACTACGCAGGCAGTTGTGATTATCACAATAGATCACAATAGGCTGGCTTTTATAGAGCGCCCTGTCCAGAGTGTTTTTATGGTAGATATTTTGCAGATCGATGTGGAAGGCGTCAGGTACTCGACCGGCGGCAAAATTTTTGTCTTTACGAACATCGATAAAGACAATCCCTTCGTCGAATAATTGCTTGGCTTTTTTTGCATCAATGGTCGTAGCACCGTTGATGTTTTCAGGTGAAGTCTTTTTTTTTGCCAGGACTGACGACGGGACAAATGCCAGACTGGTTATGACTAGCATTGCAGTAGACATGTATAGGTGTCGCATGACGGCCCTCCTTGTTTGCTATGGTTAAAACAGCAATGGTTTAACTATTTTTCGGCGGGTTTGGGCAATACTTTAAAATGTGTTTGATTTATGGGCGGAAGAGCCAATAAATTGAGGGAGCGGTCTAACGCATGTGTGAAAGATGATGCATTAAGCCTGCCCTATTTTTGCTGGCATATCGGGCACTGCGGATCTTTGCTTAATTTAAGCCGACGCCAATCCTGGTGAAGGGCATCCATAATCAATACTGATCCTGCCAGGTTTTCTCCTATTCCAATCAGAATCTTGATGGCTTCGGTCGCTTGTAGGCTGCCGATGATACCGACCACCGGTGCCAATACCCCGTTTTCACTACAGCGGTTTTCTTCTTCACCTTCATCTTTGTATAGACAGTGGTAACAAGGGCTGTCGGCTCGGTTATTCATGAATACAGCTACCTGTCCTTCCATGCGAATGGCGGCTCCACTTACCAGAGGTGTTTTGTGGTTCACACAGGCCTGGTTGACGGCGAAACGGGTGACAAAGTTATCACTACCGTCGAGCACGACGTCGGCATGTTTGACCTGTTCGGCCAGGTCTGCGGCATCGAGTCGTTTTGGTATACAGGTGATGTTTATATCAGGGTTAAGTGATTGTAGGGTCTCTTTGGCCGAATCAACCTTGAGACGGCCAAGATCCGTGGTGTGATGAATGATCTGTCGTTGCAGGTTGGATAACTCCACCACATCAAAATCCACCAGGATCAGATGCCCAACTCCGGCGGCGGCGAGGTACATGGCGATAGGTGAACCGAGTCCGCCCATACCGATGATCAGCGCAGTGGAGTCGAGCAGTTTTTGCTGTCCGGTGAAATCGACCTGCGGCAGCATGATCTGCCGACTGTAACGGAGTAAGTGTTCGTCATTCATGGTGACAGATTAAATGGAAATGCTTGCGGTGGAAAGATAATGTTGAATATTTGCGCGTTGTTACAGGTAGTTTCGCCAGTGAGTGGGACGTTGGTCACGACAACCATGTGGCCTGCGTTGATATTGTTTCATGAACATATTGCGAGTGGATAAATTCTGACTAATGGCAAGGTTGGCACGTTCGGTTTGTTCTGTGTAGCTATACAGGGCTTGTTTAAGTTTTGCTAAGAGTGAGTTATAGATATGAAACCCATTGTCGCTTAGTTCGTAGAGGATTTCATCAAAGGTGATCTGAGTGATGTCATAACTAACGATTAAGCGGCAAGGTGTCTGGATAATTGAGCTACTGATTCCAATTACATCAGCCAGCAGTAAGATCGCACTCTGTGCCTGCTTGGCATCGGCATGCATGGCATCGAACTGAATTTCACGGTATTTTATATGGGTATTCATGGATGTACCTCCATACTATAAAGATTACTCGGTCAGTGGGTAAGTGCAAGGTATTAAATCCATGTAAATAGTGCTACAACTCACATTTCAATAATTTAAATGCGGCCTATAACGACGCGAGTTTGACCGCCATAGTCTCTGACCCCTCGGGTTTCTTTAAAGCCATGTTGTTGCATGAGTTCGAGCAGCTTATTTTGTTGATCATAACCGTGTTCCAACAATAGCCAGGCCTTTTGTTTGAGGCAACGTTTTGCTTCGGGCAGAATTTTTTCATAGGCTGCCAGCCCCTCTGGCCCGGCTAACAGGGCGGATGTCGGTTCAAAGCGTACATCCCCCTCGGACATATGCGGATCATTTTCTGCTACATAGGGTGGATTGCTGACGACCATGTCTAAACTACTATCGGCAACGTCACTCAACCAGTCTCCCTGTTGAAATGTGACATTGTGGAGAGCCAGTTGGTTGGCGTTTTCCGTCGCTACTTGCACAGCTTGTTTTGATTGATCCACTCCCAGGATATGACAATGCGGCCGCTCGACTGCTATGGCCAGGGTTATGGCACCACTGCCTGAACCCAGATCTACGATGGTATAATTCATATCTTCGTGTAATAAATTTAGCGCCTCCTGCACCAGGATTTCTGTATCGGGTCTTGGGATCAAAGTATCTGGAGTGACCTTTAATTGAAGAGACCAAAACGCCTGGACTTCGGTAATGTAGGCAATGGGTTCACCACCTGCACGCCGTTCTAGTAGTTCGAGGTAGGCTGCCTGATATGGTTGTGATACCAACTCTTCTGGCCAGGTGAGAAAATAGATACGATCTTTTTTTAATACATGAGCCAATAATATTTCGGCATCAAGGCGGGCGCTATCACTGCTGGGCTTTAATTTTTCAGTGGCCTGCTGGAGGTTTTGAGCAATGGTGAGGGACATGGATTGGCCTAGATTTTTTTATGTTTTGGTGTTGATGTAGGGGCACAATTTAAGAGCGCCGAGGTGTAAATAGTTGTACACCCCGCCGCTTAAATAAGGGTATCAATATTATGCCTGCCACAAAACCGCCGATGTGCGCCCCCCATGCTACTCCCCCCTGTTGTCCACTGGAGAGCAGGGAATTAATGATCTGTAATACAAACCAGAAACCTAATACCCAATATGCCGCTAGCCTGGTGGTGTGGATGAATATACCGAGCGGTATCGCAACCAGTACCCGTGCATGGGGGAAGAGTACTAAATAGGCGCCGAGTATGCCGGAGATGGCACCACTGGCACCGATCATAGGGATCGTTGAATGGGGATCGGGCAGGGCGTTGGCGAACAGGGCGGCGAGGCCACATAATAGATAGAATATGATAAAGCGTTTTTTGCCCATGGCATCTTCGATATTGTTGCCGAAGATCCACAGGTAGAGCATGTTACCGAGTAAGTGCATCCAACCGCCGTGCAGAAACATGGAGGTGACGGTGGTGGACCATGCAGGGATAAAGGTGGCCTTTACAGGGTATGGTTCATAGCCAAATATAAAAGCAGGTGTGGCACCGAATATATATACGGCCGCCTGGGCATGTTTGCCCAATGACAGTTGCCACATGAAGATCAGCACGCAAGCTATAATCAGCAAAATAGTGATAAAAGGAAAACTGCGGGTTGGGTTGTCATCGTGAAGTGGGAACATGGCTTGTTTGATCGTCGTGGACATTCAGGTGATGGTTATACCCGTATTGTAGTGCCATGTTCAGCCCTTTGTCAGTAAAACCCTGATAACCCCGTGGTTGAGTGTTTGCCTACAGAGGATATTATCCTGCTTGATATTGCAACCAGAGGTCTCTTGTATATGCAAACCATCTCGGTAAACAGCGGTTTGGAGAGCTTAATTCTGTGAAGATACGAAGAAATTGATTTGTCTCAACATACTAATAAGGTTGCTGATTATGCGACACGAAATAATCACAAATAGCTATATTTATAGCCTGAGAATGATATTTATGCCGCAGAATCAACTTACTTATTAGTACACTACTGTCCCGCTAAGTATTTAATCCATTTAAAGATCTAAACCGCAAAGGATCTCAACGCTATTTTTTTCTATATTAGAGGGAAATTAGGGGTTATCCGAAGTATTCAAGAGCTCATTTTTATAAAATGCCTGATTTAT
>JAFLJQ010000199.1 GCA_022712915.1 Gammaproteobacteria bacterium
TCTCTAACCCTCAGCCCCCACAACACCCTGCATGCGGCTCCGCACAGGGCGTTTCCCAAAGATGTTTAAACAAGCTGGCCGATTAGCTCCAACTTGCCCCAATGCTGGTTACGGGCTTAGCTGGACACCCACTTTAACAAGTGTGGTGGTCTAATAAACCCGGACACCAACATAGGTGGTAAAATAGCCGCTGAGGAAGAGGTGTTCAATGACAAGAAAACGACGTACATTTACCACAGAATTTAAACATGAAGCAGCCTGCTTGGTACTCGATAAAGGGTACAAGCTTCCAGAAGCCAGTCGGTCACTGAATGTGGGCGAAACAGCGCTACGGCGTTGGGTCCAGCAGTTAGATGCAGAGCGAGGCGGCACGACGCCCACGTCCAAAGCGCTGAGCGCAGACCAACAACGTATTCAGGAATTGGAGGGTCGGGTAAAACGTCTGGAACTCGAGAAGGACATTTTAAAAAAGGCTACCGCTCTCTTAATGTCGGACGGGATACCACGTACGCATTGATAAACGACTTAAGAGAGCAAGCCGCCACCGAGATGGTCTGTGATGTATTTGAAGTAGGAACATCAAGTTACTACGATTATCAGCAACGCAAAAAGACTGTGGATGTTGAGCGCGTTGAATTACGGGCCAAGGTAAGAGAAATCCATCACTTGAGTCGAGGTTCGGCGGGAAGTCGAACGATAGTGACCAAATTGGTTGAAAACGGGAAGACCATTGGTCGTTACAAAGTACGCCGCTTGATGAAGGAAGCCGGATTGGTGAGCAAACAACCGGGAGCGCACCGCTATAAGGTGGCCAAGCATGAACGACCTGATATTCCCAATCACTTGAACAGGGAATTTTCAGTCTCCGCCCCTAATCAAGTTTGGTGTGGCGATATTACCTATATCTGGGCAGGGTTGGCCTGGGTCTATCTGCTGTGGTAATAGACCTTTATGCACGGCGTGTCGTGGGTTGGGCGATATCGAATCATCCAGACACGGCACTGGTAATAAAAGCATTGGAGATGGCCTATGAACAACGTGGAAGGCCCAGCGGGATCATGTTCCACTCGGATCAGGGTAGTCAATACGCGAGCCTGGCGTACCAACAACGATTATGGCGTTACCAGATGAAACAAAGTATGAGTCGCCGAGGAAACTGTTGGGATAATGCTCCGATGGAGAGAGTGTTCAGAAGTTTGAAAACAGAGTGGATACCCGCCACCGGTTATTCGACACTG
The DNA here is from genome assembly GCA_022712915.1 of Gammaproteobacteria bacterium. Lineage (GTDB taxonomy): Bacteria > Pseudomonadota > Gammaproteobacteria > UBA6429 > Thiohalophilaceae > JAHEDB01. Next base: position 1,239 of record JAFLJQ010000199.1, read on the forward strand.
CTTGAGGCGCAGAAAGATATTAGCGCTTACCTGATGGAATATTATAACGGATATCGGCCACACACTAACAATGGCGGCTTATCGCCTGTGAGGGCTGAAGAAAAACTTAACTTACTGTCCGGTAGTAGTTGACCACTACAGCTCAACAATGAATAAATTAATGATTATGGGAAATAGGTTTCACAACTTCGAAGCCCCGGTGTTCGTTGATAACCGAGCTTATAACAAGCTTGTTTAAGTTTACAAGACGAACCCACTAAACCTCTAAATGGGCTTTCAAAATTATTCGCTAGGTAGAGCCAATGCTGGGTGTCCATGTTGAACCGATTAATCGTGCAAAAAGGGCGGAAAATAATTATCACTACTGACAGTATGCTGTCAGTAGCAGGTCGCTATAATGCTTACTCGTACAATAATCGAAGAAAAAAAATGCACATGACTTACTTAATACAATTTTTTACTGAAACCACTAAAAGAGAGATTAAAAAATGAGTGGAAAAATTATTGAAATGGCAACTATAAAACTCTTGCCGGGAAAAACAGAACAAGATTTATTGCGGGCATCCGAGATATTTCAAAAAGATTTTGTTGATGGTTTAAAAGGTTTTATTAGCCGTGAACTGGTGCATGTTAAAGATAACGAATACGCTGACATTGTACATTGGCAATGTATGGAGGATGCCAAGGCTGTATTGACTCAAGAGATGAGTTCAAATGCTTGCATGAAATTTTTCTCTTTGATGGAAATGGATGAAACAAACCCTGAAGCAGGTGTAAGCCGTTTTAAATCACTTGCAGTATATGAGGCCAATCACTGCTAACAAATAGCGCCAGCAGACAATTTAAAGTAACACTTGTTTTGCCTCCGCAAAAACGAGCCACTTTTAATTGCCTCTGAGCAAGACGTTAAGCATTATTTTTAAGTTTATTTAGGGGCTATTAATGTCAAAGAAAATCAGCATAATTTATTTCTCAGGTTCTGGCCACACAGCTAAGATGGCAGAGTCCGTATAGTCTGGCGCAGCATCCGTTGCCAACTGTGAAACAGACCTTCTAGAATTGTCCGGCACAGACATAACAGAAGGCAGATGGAGCAATGATAAAACGTTGGGAATTTTAGATGCATCGGATGCGATAATATTTGGTACGCCAACTTATATGGGCAATGTGTCGGCACAAATGAAAGCGTTTATGGATTCTACAGGCGATCGCTATTTCGCACAAAAATGGAAGAATAAAATTGCATCCGGTTTTTCAGTGTCAGGTGGCCCAAGTGGCGACAAGTTGAACTCCCTTATTGCTATGGCCACATTTGCAATGCAGCATGGAATGATCTGGGTGGGTTTAGGTCTCACGAGTGTCGAAGAAGATGGCACAAACCGCCTTGGTTTTTTTTGGGGTGCAGGTGGGCAAGCTTTGATGGAGCCACCCGAAGAGGCTCCAATGAGCTAGATAAGAAGACTGGTTACAGGCTTGGAGTTCGCATTGCTGAAACGTGTTTACGATTTAATTAATACCTTTAGGCATCACAATTGCTTAACAAGTCCCGTCAATCGGATAGCAAAAACTTTCGGCTAAAAAAACAGCCTCTAGTTTTTGCTGCCAGTGCGCTCAGCGTTATTATGGTAGAGCCAATACTATAGTGGTCTAATAAAGTTGGAAGGTATTATAGCTTAATAAACCTAAAAACTAGTGGAGTACTTATGACGAAGACACGAAAAGCGAGAGTCAGTTTCAGCCCTGAACAGAAATTGGACTATGCAAAATTAATGGT
>JAFLJQ010000122.1 GCA_022712915.1 Gammaproteobacteria bacterium
GTATTATTCTATTGATAGAAGCATCCGGGCAAAGCTTGAGTCTATTGAGGAATTGAAAGTACCGTTCCAACTATTTAAAACACTCGATGAACTATCTTCGGCAAAGTAAAAAATATAAGGCGCTACTCAGACACCCATGGAAACAAACAGGACAGCCAGAATATTAGGGTGGGTGTCTGGGTTTATGGACAAGATCACGCAACAGCGTCATCTTATACTATAAACATACACAATTAGCTGGACAACCACCATAACAAAACTACGAGTCAATATGTAATCCGTTGTTTATAGTGTCACTAACCCAGACACCCAATATAAAAACTAAAATAACCACCCAACACCCATAATCAAATACAATTGCTTAAAGTAGGGCTCTATGTAAATCACCAATATATGTGATCCTGACCTTACATGTCATGCTTGATTCCTATCACCAATAGAGTATTATGACCCTTGGGCTTCGAATCCCTTAACAAGCGGTAACCGCACCCGATAGTCAGCGGTTTTTTTGTGTCTGTAGATAATGTGATCTGTTTTTGCCGGGTGTTCTGATGCCGAGCGTGAGCTGGGCGTGGTAGGAAATATAATACCCCTAGTGGGAAATACCCAGAGCCGTTCTTGTTACGGTTCGAAGCGCCTGACACCTTTGTTGTGGTGTCTTACTTCGAAAAAACACAAGGAGTTGTACCCATGTCAACAAACAATATCGTCCCACTAACCCCTCCCAAGAAAGACAAATCCATAATAGCTCAAGATTATATCCTCACCTGGATGTGTGCCCGTTATGAAGCCAGAGAAGCGATCAAGAAATCTCTCGACGGTTTAATGGTGATTAAGATTGGGCAGGGCTTTTTTTCGCCAGAGGCTGCCGCAGCCATGATCAGTAATGAGCTGTTTAGAATGGCGCTGGCTTCTAATGGGGGGAGAGCATGAGCATACATTACCAGGCATTACCCCGCATGACGGATAACGAGTTTTATGATCGCATCTTTAACTGTCTTGTTAAGATAAAAGCCATTGCGGATTTGATTAGTGCATCCCAGCAGAATGACATTATTGTCTATGATGATACGATTCAGGCGGCGAGTACGGCTGTCCTGGAAGATGCCCATGATGCGCTCTATCTACTGGATAGGTGGTTGGCAAATAAACGCTTCAGCCAATATGAAGAGAGCAAAGAGCTTGTCTTGATGACTGAAAAAGAGGGCGAGGTTATTTATCAGGAAAAAACCAACCATGAATGGTGGCTGCAAAAAAGCAATGGCGCGGTCTATTATCTGACTGAGGACGAGGCGAGGGAATGGTATGAATCCAAAAATCTGGCTGATATTTTTGCAAGACAGGCCATACTCGCAGAGTCTAATCACGATTGTCGATGACTGATTAATTACCCCGGCCATCGCGCCGGGGTTTTAGTCCTGTCATTCGACCTGTACCACAACAAAGCGCCCTTAAGTTTATCTGTAAAAACCTCGGGCTGGACGCCACAATAATGCACAGCAACTTAACCGTCAGGTGACTGGAATGAACACTGGTGAGTCTATGACCGATATCTGGTTAGCCCACAAGGCACCTTTGCGCGGTTATATCATTAGACATGTGCATGATGCGGATGTGGTTGACGATATTCTCCAAGAGGTTTATCTCAAGGCCTTTGCGAACCTGCATACGCTAAAATCACCCGCCAGTATCACTTCGTGGTTGTTTCGTATTGCATCAAATACCATTGCTGATTATTTTCGGTCACAAAAACCGTTGCTTGCGCTTCCTGATGAATTAGCCTCGCCTGAACTTGAGCGTGATTGTGCTGCGGAACTTGCCACTTGCATTGAGCTGTATATCGTTAAACTTCCCGAGACCTATCAATCTGCTCTTAGGTTATCTGAGATAGATGGCGTGTCGCAAAAAGAGGTGGCCAATCAATTGGGTATTTCCTACTCAGCAGCAAAGTCTCGAGTACAACGCGGCAGGGAAAAATTACGTCTGCTTTATCTGGATTGCTGCGATATTGAAATCGGGCAAGGTGGCATTATCGGATATGAGCCACGCGACACGGGTAATAAACACAACAATGACTGATGTATTGGTTTGCGTCTTTTTGACCGATTCTCCGTCTATTAAGGTATGGCACAGAGAGCTGTCGATATTTTGAATAATAGGAGAAGACATGAATTCCTTTAAAAACAATGAGATAAGCAAGCAATATGGTCGGGTAGCTGAGAATAGCCGTGATAATTGTTGTGGCAACCCTACTGATAGTGTCGACACTAAATCCCTGCAAATAGGCTATTCCGCGGACGATGTCGGGGCCGTTCCTGAAGGCGCTAATATGGGGCTTGGCTGTGGTAATCCCCAGGCCATTGCCGCTTTGCAAACGGGGGAGATTGTTTTAGATTTGGGTAGCGGAGGCGGTTTTGACTGTTTTCTTGCTGCACAAAAGGTGGGTGATTCCGGTCATGTCATTGGGGTAGACATGACACTTGAAATGGTTGACAAGGCTCGGGCCAATGCTAAGAAAGGGGGCTATCAAAATGTTGAGTTTCGCCTGGGTGAAATCGAACATTTGCCGGTTGCAGATAATAAAATAGATGTGGTGATTTCCAACTGTGTCATCAATCTGTGTAATGATAAATTACAAGTGTTTACCGAGATAAAGCGAGTATTAACGGATGGTGGGTGCATCATCATTTCAGATACCCTGATTCATAATGATTTTACAAACAAGGAGAAAGCAAAACTGGGAAAGTTAGACTATATTTATAATCGCTTTATCACGATGGAACAATATCGCTCCCTTTTGGATGAAGCTGGTATTGTTGATGCTGAAGTGCTTGTTAAAGGGGCTTCGTGTTTTACACCTGAAAGTACTGATCCAATTGCTCAGTTGATTTACCAGAAACTGGGTAAAGATTGGAAGTCGAGTGAACGATTTTCTACGGCACTGGTAACCGGTAAAAAATGAATGTGCTTATGCTGCCCTCTATGGCCGTTAATGTGACAGGTGGAGGAGGGCATTAGGTTAAGGGTTTAAAAGAGGCAACATAACTAGATCATTACAAGGGTGTTTCAGATATCAAAAAACAGCCATAAAATTAATTCTGGCCTGAATTACGGACAAAGTACTTAGATTGCTCGATTTGGTTTTAATACCATGGGGCATATGCTGTGCGGTATAGTTCAATGACTAGTTATCTGTCATGTTGCGCATGGTATATAAATGTTTGGTTGTTAAATATAATGAGGATTATATAAGTTGAGTAATGTTAACTTAGAAAACAATGCCTTTATGGCATTAAAAAAAGTGGAACTTAGCCGGACACCCCCAATAAAAATTTCTTAAATATACATTAATTACAACTGGTTAATGATGGATTCCATTTTTCGACTTGCTTGGACACCCACCTTAACAAACAGAATGTTATCATTGGCAATCAATGGCTTACGACAATCCAAGAGACATCAGGTTCAAGCATGAGTTGTATTAGTCTCGACTTGATCTGACACATCACTTGCAAAAGTGAGAGTTACCCGTTTTGATAAAGGTATCGAATCTTTAAATCAAAACAACAAAAGGTAACTCTCAATGATCCATACTAACAATCCCATAATCAAACA
>JAFLJQ010000147.1 GCA_022712915.1 Gammaproteobacteria bacterium
GCAAAGTGAAAATGAGTGCCCTTTGTGCGGCTATGCGTAAACTCGTTCATATCTGTTTTGGTGTTCTTAAACACCAGAAACCGTATCAACAACAAGTCTTCATTTAGTGACTTGTGTTTGATAGAGGGAGATGGTATCTACATTAGATAAGTAGCCGCTTAATCGTACTAGACGTTTGATAACCTCAGTGGACGGTTACCTATTCTTACGCTGCGATGGATTAATAACCTCGGTATATTGGTCCAATGTCTCACGCGCCTAAACCTTGTCCGCTACTGAAATAAAGCGGCGGTTCTCATCAGCAGCCTCCCTATATCGACCCTGATTTCACAGTAGGTTAAACAACGCAATCAAGAGCATAGCCGAAGCCAATTCTGCCAAAATCAACCATGCATAAGCCATCTCCGCCGCAGCGTACTTTTTCTTATAGAAACCGGCACCACCGAGCATCAACAACGCCGTTGCGTGATGGGGCTCTGCCTTTACTTTAACCGCTCAAACAGCACAATTCGCCCCTCATCACCCCTTACCCGCCTCAAGTTAAGTTTTTTGCCGCCTTCAGGCTCTCTTCAATACCACTCGTAAAATACTCTTCAGTATCCGCTTTCCCCAACATATCTTTTTTCGGTCTTCACCCGCACAAGAGCGCTATTAGCCTGATAACTTGCATTACAAGTCACATAGCTTCAGCGTATTCCCTGCTAATACATTTACTGCAATAGAAGAAATAAGACTGATCATTTTCAACCATAAGAATACCGAGCCGTGATTTGTCAATTCGCCACTTGCCTTTATATTTGCCGGGCATGGTAAGTTCCCCTTCTGCGAAACACCGAGACATCACCTGTTCATGTGAATATTCCCGCTCCGTGACGACCCGTGCCAACTGGAAGTATTCCCTCACATCCCCATCAGTCAAGACAAAGTCTTTGCACATCGCTGGCGTTTCATCCGTTTTAACAAAATCATCCCATGCTGCATTTTCTTTAAAAACAATGGTCATCGGCTTTCTGAACAAAGGTTTCGTACTTGAATTGTCAGAGCATGCCGTTATCAACATGGATATGATGACAGTGTAAAACAATATCTTTATCATAATATAATGATTGCCTCTATTTTAAAAAATCTAATCCAAAAACACCCTGTTCTTCTCACATATAACATCCTTAACTTTCTGTCGCCATCAAGGGTAAAGGTCGGGCACAGATCAATACCACAACCATGCTTTCTTACCTTAATGTGATTGAAACGTGTCTACTACCCATCCCCTTCCAGTTTTCCGATGGTGACGAGTTCGAGCATGCCTTGCGCATTATGGCGAAACGAACCAGTGTCGGTGTCGGTGTCGAGTTACTGGAAAAACAATTACTGGGTACGGAATTTAACCATATGGCCGGCATTGGTCTTTCAGGTGACTACACCGCATTACAACATCTGATACTGGCCTGGGCTGAGTTCCTTGTCTCAAACGAAACCACATATAGCCGAGAAGCCTTGCTCGAAGCAAAAGACATACTTGATTCAATCAACAACCTTGGCCACTAAACAATATCAGCAATAAAATAAAACCGCCTTCTTTGAAGGCGGTTTTTTAACTTACGTGAATAAAACCAGAAATACCATCTCACTAAAAGAACACAACCCCATTAATCATGACCAATTACTTGAAGTGATAAAACTCAGTATTCAGATATTCCACAACATCAGCGGTCTCTTCTTCATCCCATTCTGCGCCAGCCTGTTTTTTACACATACTAACTCGCTGCTGCAACGCCGTCAGGCTTTTGATGCGTCGGTCGGGTCGAGAGTAAACTGAGCTATCATGGCACTGGGTACAACTTTGATCTTGCAGCGCCTTGCCGTGTCCAACATCCGCATGAGCCGAAAAACTGCCTAGCATTAAACCCAATATAGGAAAGCCGAATTTCATTAGTTTCATTGTCGTCTCACTATTTATATTAATTAACAACGTCCAAACATTGTAGCTGCCAAAAAGTTCAGGATAACGACAACCATACATATCCTGACATCATGAATCTTTTTGCCTCTTCGTACTACATGAATATTTTATGCCACCTTAATCACTTGCGTGCAACTCCCACAGGCAAGAATGCGATAACAACACTCCAGTCTATATTTGTTTTTTCAACTTCTTCAGCTCATCCAGAAACACTGGCACATCATCTTTAATAATGCTCCACAAGGTATCGTTATCAATGCCAAGATAGGCATGTATCAATTGGTTGCGTGTGGCAATGATCATGCGCCATGGAATAGAGGCATTCGCCTCACGAACTTTTTGCGGGATATGTGTCGCAGCTTCACCAATCAACTCCAGATTTCGCAAGGTGGCATCATAATTGAGTGGTGTTGATACGAAGCGTGACTGATCCATTCCAGATGTATAGTTCAGGACATTCTCGGCAAACCGGCACATATCCTCAATATAAAATTGCCATTCACGATCAGACATTAACGGCCTCTCGCTCAATGAACGGTCTCAACTCCACCCGCATGGCCTTGTCCGTCACCAGATCAATTGACCGGCCCAATTCATCTTCTAATAGAAATAGCACACCAAAATACCGGCTTGAGGTAGCTGGCCCATCAAACACCACCACAATATCAATATCACTATCCGGTCGCGCCTCATCCCGCACAGTTGAACCAAACAGCGCCAAACGAGTCACGCCAAAGCGCCTGGTCAATTCTGGTTTAAGTCTGGCAAGCTGAGCCAAAACATCATTTCGTCTTACTGAGCAATTCATTGCCACTTTACCCTCAAGCACATCCATCGGCAAACGATACCGGCAACCCCGTCCCGCCCCCTCACTCACCAGACGATGCTGTGTAACCAACAAGGCAAGGCGACGCTGCAAAGTCCTGCGTGAAAGTTCCCCCATTAACGTGCCATAGATATCCTCAACAGAAGCCCCAGCAGAAAAGCCAGCAACCACCCGACAGATGGTATCGAGTTCAGTTTGAGAAATGGACTTGGGCATAGCAGGCTCGTTATAGTGCAATAGTATTTTCTCAGAATAGCCGCTTTTATGGCGCATTTCAATAATTGCGCCACATAAGCAGTTTAGGGGATGATAGCCAGTAGTCTTGCCACTATGCATCCTCGTTAAAGCGATGATCTCATCCCTAAAATGGGCCGTTTAAGGCTACATATGGCCCATATTTAACTGCTTTTTATCTGAGATTCAATAGCTTGCGTGGGTCAGACCCCGCACTACCGCATTTTTCCCGCGACCAGTATTTCAGTAACACAACAAGCAGGTTTACACCCTCTATTTAAGCAAGCTCTGTCTCTGTAGCAAGGTGAAACAATTGCACCTCTGCCCCTGCCCATAAATATCCAGATACCGGATGATATATCTTTAAAAAGAACCCTTTAATTGATTGCGCCAGACAAAACAGATTATCATGGCCGGAAGTCTCAGCATGACCCCGGAAAAACATTCGTCATTTTATCCAGAACTTGTCTATCTCGCGTTATTTTGTTGGCCAAATATTTTCTTATTACACCCGTACGTATCTTTTTCCATGTAGCAGCTTTTGCTTTGCTGGTGTACATCCTCCCCAGGTATAAATTCCCTTTTTGTTGCAATGGAACGGGGTTAGCATTGCCTTCTTGCAAATCCTGAATCGATTGCGTCATCATATTCACACCTAGTTTTACCACTTTGACATACAGGCTATGCGGATGATCATCTGGTTCAATCTTCGGCCGACCCTGGTACGCAATGTCTCCGTCATCAATCCCAGGCGAAACATAGTGAACGGTAGCGCCCACAAATTCTGGTTCCTCGTTGTGTATAGCCCAATCCGTCGTGAATAAACCGCGATATTTCTGCGCTAAACCACCATGTAGATTTAAAACACCGTATTTTGGAACCGAGAGCATTTTCTCTCGTAGAATAGACGCGCCACAAACAGCGACAACATCCGCCTGTATATTTATAAGCCATTCAACATATTCTGGCGCATTGATGTTATTCACCCCAGTTGTATATGTGATTTCACAGTGCTCACATGGAAAGAGCTTTCTTCCTTCTTCACCAAAATCTGCAGAATTCTCAAATCTGTTATAGTCAGCAAATTTGTCGCTGAGCAAATCAGAAATTTTATTATATGCCTTGCTAATCAGCACATGAGGCCGACTAATAAGCTTTAACGCTTTAACTAAAATTGGCGTTTTATCCCGCTCAGGCCGCTGATTCTCTACCATAACGCCAACCACATTCAGCCGTTTCATAAGTTGATTCGCGAAATACAAATCGGATTTATCTTTACTTACGATTACGACAACTCGTAACTCATTCATGAGTTGTTCTCTTCTAATATCAAAGTCATTATTTATGGCTCTTCAGAAAAATCTGTGGGTTGATTCCGGCTCAGGAAGCTTCCCCATCGTATGAAATAGTGCTATTTCCAGCGTTTCATAGTGTCTAAACCCATACGCTTTTCTGGTGACCAAATTTACTTTACGATTCAAACCCTCAACCGTCCCGGAAGAATACCGTTTTTTTGCTTTAAACCAGTTCATCATGAGTTTCTGATGATTGCGCACTGTTTTAACAAACTTCTTAATCGGAACAAGTTGAGAACGCATCGCTTTACCGCACCATTTTCTTAAAAACCAGTTTGCCCAATAAGGCGACTGATATTCCCAAAAGGCCTGGAAACTTTCTTTGTACAAGTAAGCCCTGATACTTTTCAAATCGTATTGAAGAACGTCATCCAGTTTCATGTTTTGCTTATGAGTCAAATTTTCTTCCTTTTTCAAAAAACAATATTT
>JAFLJQ010000243.1 GCA_022712915.1 Gammaproteobacteria bacterium
TTATGACATCCACTGCATTGGTATAACCCGCGACTGGGGAGAAAATGCGCATGTGTATGGCCACATCAAGAGCACTGAAATCCGTTTGGCCATTTCTCATGATATAAATAGTCTTTGCAGGCTTCTTCGTTATCAAATCGCCTTTGCCATTCGAAAAAACTCATCCCTTCTTTTTTCATCTTCTGCACCTAACTTGTTGTAAGTAAATGCATTATAATCTCTTTGCTGAGTTTTTTTTAGAGGCATGTTAAATTAAGTAATGAGCTGATTGACAGCAAAATAAGTGCATATATGAAACAGAGTACAAATGTACGAGGATAAAAAAGAAAATATATTGTTGTTTCTTTTTGTATAACGGCTAAATATTTCATCAGTAAGGTCGATAATAGCGATATTAGCGAAAAATATGGTAGATGATTCCACATGGAAGACCTCAGTATTAATGTTGGAATGTCCCTCAATATGCAGCTGTTGTTGGGAGAATCTACACGCCGTCATGATGTGCAAGTAATTGGCTATATGAAAGGTGATAGTGTTCTGGTCACCATGCCTACTGAAAATGGTGTTCTGGCCAGAATCGCCCCAAAAGATGAATATATTGTGCGTTATTTCAAGGGCCGGAATATTTTTGCCTTTAAGACAAAAATCCTTTATATAGCTACGACCCCTTTTAATTACATACATATTGACTACCCAAAAAAGCTAGAAAAAGTTGAGGTACGCCAAGCCGAGCGGATCCAAATATCAATAAAAGCCCAGATCTTGGTGCATGGTCAAACACATTGGTCAGAGATCCGTGATATCAGCGCAGGTGGCGCTCAGGTGATTGTTAATAGTGAAATAGGTAATAAGGGGGATAAGATTGAAATATTTTTTGATTTAAAAATTGGTGACATAGAAAGGGAAATTCATCTGATGGCCTCGATTCATAATGCTCATGAAAGCATGGATAAGAATAAAGGAAAACCTGAATATCGCTATGGGGTAGAATTTTTGGATCCGACAGAACTGGATGTGGTATTTGTACAGGGGTTTGTTTATGAGCAATTACTGAATAATAGGGATAGTGGATCAGGTCATAATTGAGTGTTCCACTTCAGGATCCAGTTGCCATCGTCCTGACCAGCCTTGCACTGAACAATATTGATTTAGATAAGTCAAAAATACACTGCGCTTAATATCACCCGCCCCTAACGATGCCAGGTGAGGGCTACTGACCTGACAATCAATTAAAGAATAATTTTTTTCTTCCAAATGTTTTACCAGATACACAAAGGCAACTTTTGACGCATTGGTAACGCGAGAAAACATGGATTCACCAAAAAAGATTTGCCCGATTGAAATACCATATAGTCCCCCGACCAAATCGTCATCTTGCCAACATTCCACGCTATGGGCATGGCCTGCTCGATGTAAATGAACATAGGCATCATACATTTCTTCATTGATCCAGGTGTCGTTTTGATCGGCTCTGGGCTCAGCGCAGGCCTGAACAACCTGTTCAAAGGCGGTATCAAAGCGGACGTTGAATATTTGTTGGTGACATTTTTTACGTAGGCTCTTACTAATTCGGAGATCAGCAGGAAACAATACCGCCCGTGGATCGGGAGACCACCAAAGGATGGGTTGATCCTTGTTATACCAGGGAAAAATACCTTTTTGATAGGCCGCTAGTAGACGTTGTTCTGACAAATCACCGCCAACGGCCAACAGACCATCGGGTTGAGTCAGGGCTAGATTGACGGTAGGGAAGTCAGTTGGATCATGTGTGTTTAACCAGTAAGGGGCTATCATAATATTTACATACCTAGGTTATCTTAAATGTCTATAAACATATTAAATATGCCATACAGTTCACATTATATGATTAATAATATACACATTATCAGTGCTACAGTTAGACTTTGTAATATGGCATCCAAAAATAATTGGAGCAGTAATAATGGATTATTTACATAAGGTCTTCACAAACACCTTAATTCATTCTTTTTTTTCCTTTGTTATTAATAAGCTGCGGAGGAGGGAATACGACAGAAAGTGGTACACTGCCTCCAACAGAGTCCCCTCCCTTAAACACGGACATAATACCTCCGACAACACCGCTTTCTTTAACTGCCACAGATGAGTCTATATCATCGATCTCATTAAACTGGTCAAACTCAACAGATAATCGGCTTGTAACAGGTTACAGGATATACCGTGATGGCTCAAAAATAACAGAGACATCAAGCACCGTATACATTGATACTGACCTTCAATCGTCAACAACGTATCTCTTTACTGTTTTGGCATACGATGCCGCGGGTAATACAAGTAAGCAATCAAAATCTGTGACCGCCACAACTAAAATGATTGTGCCAGCAGAAGGAAGGCCTGTATGCGAGGCAAGCCTTGGTCATTGTTATTATATTTCGGTTAATGGCAATGATAATAGTGATGGGGCATTTGATACTCCCTTCAAAACGGCTTTACCCGCCTTACAACAAGTGCAGCCAGGTGATTATATTTATTTCCGAGGAGGACGATATGATCTGAATAATACCATGGTAGCTAAAGTTGCTCGAATCTATCCTGTTGCTAGCGAAATACCTTGTCAGGTGAGTGAAATACATGAAGGCATTTATTGTTATTATGATATCAGAAGTTTTTTGGGGATAGGTGATTTTAGTGGTTGGGCATCCAATGCTTCAGGCTTTAAGGTTGCAGATGGGACAGTTGAAAAACCAATTACGATAAAATCATACCCTGATGAGAAGGCCGTGTTGGATTTAAATGGGGCAACAACCAGTAGATCTACTGTACAGGATCACATCGATCATAATGCTGCCACCATAGGTAAGTCGCACTGGATCATCAAAGATCTTGAAATGGTTGGAGGGATTATTAATATGGGGGGTGATATTAACAACATCACAATTGATAACGTTCAAGTACATGATGTCACAGTGCATGGCGGAGATAATCCGGGTTTAATACGAATAAACAGGGGTTATGGGAGTGGTGGGCCACACAACATTATCGTGAAAAATTCGATCTTATATAACTTGTATGATCGCGATGACCCTGATGCCTTATGGAAGCCAGTTGATGCGCAACATTTTGGTGCCATCACCACCCTGTCTCGTGAGGTATATGAAAGAGATGTTACCAAAGGGGGGACAGGTAAAATAACGGTGATCAATAATACGTTTTATAATGTACCAACGCATTTTTTCTTTAAAAACCCGATGAGCGGACCCGTATTAATTCAGAATAACACGCTATATAATGCTGTGCGTGTTGCACAACTATCTGCTTCAAATGTTAGTTTTGTAAATAATCTGGTTGTGGACACACCCTCAATTTTCAGAGTGAGTGCACCTGGTTATACTGCTGATTTTATTTTGGATATTGCCGGAACAAATGAACGCATCGAAAATAACACGTTTGTTAACTACAAAGAGTTTTTCCAACTGTATAATAAAACCAATTATGTTATAAAAAATAATGTATTTTTTGGACTTGCCGACGTAGCTCCTGCAGTTGCAAAATGGTCAGCTGATCGCTATTTATTACGTAGTGATACCAATAACTATATTTACGCCAAAAATGATCCTGAACTCCACAGAATATATTCAGATGACAACTGTTTTATTTCACAGGTTGCAGATTTTATTGCACTCCGTTGGCGATCAGCATCAAATAAACAGGATTTTACACCTTTGCAAGCTCAGGAAACGTTTACTTATGATACTAACTCTATCTTTATGGTTGAAACGGATCCGAATCTTGTATTTAAAAATCCGGCAAACATGGACTATAAACTTAAAGAGTCATCCGACTGTTTTGGTAAGGGGTATTAGACCATATGAAGTATTAGCTCTGACTTAATTTGACGTATCGCAGACATTTGAAAACTGATCAAGATATCGCAGACGACACCAACCTACCATTGGAAGAAGCCCCACTAATAGCAAACGTCAATCAATGACGTGTACGAAGTATATTTATTTCAGCTTCCTTCAATGAGTTTCGTATTCTTTCACTAATTCAAACATTGGGTTGGTGTTTTTGCGGGTGAGTAGGAACAAACTGGTGGATTTGTAGGTGCCTTGTACTATGGAATTCTTTGTTTGCACAATGATGTCCTCAAAACCGTCATTATTAAAATCGCCTTTGGCGAGAAGTTTAATGATTTTCTGACCCCCAATAGCTCTCACAACGACCTCGTGCTCATTTTCCACCTGGATAGACGCCAGTTGACTAATCTGACGTAAAGCCTTGCTCAACGTATTGATATCCTTATTATTACGTACTTTTTTGATCATTTCTTCGGAGACAAGATCAGCCAAATCAGGTGGAAACACATCAATAACAGATTCATCAAATTTAAAGTCAGTAAGGTATGAGCGTTTAGCATCCTTGCCTTCTAGGATCGCCCGGGCGGTATGGCACTGCAATCCAAGATAAGTGTAATAGTAAAGCTCGTACCCCTTGACTGTTTTCATGTCCTTATCCAGGGCGATGAAAAACTCTTCACAGTTTTTCACCTGGCGTTCCGATCCGGATTTTTTGAAGGCAGAAACATCAAATGTACCATACCATTTGGCTTTGAGTAGCTGTGCGATATTCACTCTGGTATTTGAAGGAAGCTCTTGATTGAGCAAGTTCCCCAAACCAAAAGTGGGGTACCACGTTAACTTATGACCCTCTGCTGATTCGGTGGTGTTTGCGTGGGTTCCGACTGTGGCCACTGTCAACAACCCTGCAATGAGCCATATGACGAATAAGGTTGACTGTTTTTGCTTGCTCTGTTTCATAGCTTTTCTCCTCTCACTCTTTCATAGGTATTAGCTAAAAAGTCTTGCCAGTAACACACCGGAAGCCTCCTCTGCGTCATCCCAATATTAGCTAGCAGGGGCACTCCACGGTCACATAACTATTGTCGAGATACACCGGGGAGGAAGCACATTCCCCTTTTGCAGGGTGTTTACAGATAGTTTGTTTGTCACATAGAGTCAGTCTAATTTCTCCTGAACCGGTTGCAGCCTCTAAAGCTAACATATTTAAAAATCAATTAAAAAGGATATATGCTTAATCATGTGTTTGGAGCAAAAAACACAACTAAATTAACCTTGTTAAAATAACAAGCATTACATGGTAAATAGTATAAACGCAGCAAATTTTAGATTTGACAGGTTTTTAAGTTTGCCATTAAGCTAAATTATATCTCAGTGGGCCATTTTGGTCGGGGGCATTAAAATAGGGTTTGATGCTTAGAATGCTATACCAGTCGTTATAATAATGTTGTTTTGAACGGAGAATGAGTATTGAGTTCTCCTATGTAGCAGTTCATTTCTTGTTGCTCATGTGTGCAAAAGTTTGAGATAGCCTGTTTGAATTCTGGGTGGGCTATCCAGTGTGCTGACCAGGTACGGGTGGGTAAAAAGCCTCGACTAATTTTGTGCTCGCCCTGAGCGCCAGGTTCGAAATGTTGCAGGCCATGTTGGATGCAATAATCCAGTCCCTGATAATAACAGGCCTCAAAGTGCAGGCTGTGAAAATCGGCATTGCAGCCCCAATGTCGGCCATAAAGTGTGTTTTCTCCTCGTATATTAAAGGCGCTGGCAACGTATTGCCCCTGATGTTTGGCGAAGACTATGACCACATTTTCGGGCATTGTGCGACCCAGTTGTTTGAAAAAACCAAGTGACAAGGTGGCGATGCCCCATTTGCGATCAAAAGTGTCTAGATAAAAGTTGTGGTATATCTGCCATTGCTCATCATTCATCTCATGGCCATGCAGGACTTCCAGTTCAACACCTTGTTCTTTGACTCGACGACGTTCACGCTTGATTTTTTTGCGTTTTACGGCCGAGAAGCCTTGCAAGTAATCATCAAAGTTTTTGTAGCCCTGATTGGTCCAGTGAAACTGGCAACCCAGCCTTAACATTAGGCCTTGTTCTTTCAGTATCACCGTATCCTTGGCATCGGTGAACAACCAGTGCAGGGAAGATACGTCAGACTGTTCCGCCAATTGCAGTACCCTCTGGATCAATCCGATGCGGATTTCGTTTTGTTTTTTATGGGATGCTTCGACCAGAATGCGTGGGCCGGTAGCGGGAGTATAGGGGATACCGACGACATATTTAGGATAATAATTCTGTCCAGCCCGCTTATAGGCATCGGCCCAGATACCATCGAAGACAAGCTCACCATAGGAGTTGTCTTTCAAATAAACCGGTACAGCACCGACCAACTTATTATGTTCATAGGCGACAATAAAACGTGGCCACCAACCAAATTTATTACCCACACAATTATTCTGTTCTAGTGCTAATAGAAATTCATGCCGGGTAAAGGGATATTGGCTGCCCGCAACCTGATTCCACTCATCAGCATTTATGGCTTGCAGGCTTTCAATAATTTTATATTGCATAGCAGTCGAAGCTCTGTGCATCAAAAAATAGGAATCACAGTATATTTTTCACCACGAAGCCTCGAAGGGATGAAGGAAACATAAAATATTTAAGGGCGCTTCTATAAATAGTAATTTTTTTGTGAGAGCAAGGAAGCGCCGCGCGGAGAACCGCAATGTATATGGGATACATGAGGATTCGAGCACGGCGCTGACGCCGCTATCGCGTAAAAAGTGCATTTATAGAAGTGCCCTTATTGTGTTGCCTGGTGTTGAGTGTATTTATTTAAAATGCCTTCGTGTCTCCGTGGTCAACATTTTGATATAGGTGGACATATTGGCTCAGGTATTAACCTTCGTTCTCAAGAAAGCGTTCGGCATCGAGTGCCGCCATACAACCTGAACCAGCGGAAGTGATGGCTTGGCGGTACATGTGGTCGGCCACATCACCGGCTGCAAACACACCGGGTATGCTGGTCATGGTGGCATTGCCTTCCAGGCCACTTTTTATCTTTAAGTAGCCATGGTTCATTTCGAGCTGGTTTTCAAAAATAGTCGTATTTGGTTTATGGCCAATGGCGATAAAGACACCCATCAGGTTTATATCTTTGGTTTTGCCATCTTGAATATTCTTGATACGCATACCGGTGACGCCTGTTGCGTCACCGAGCACTTCATCGAGTTCACAATTCCACTCAATGGATATATTGCCATTTTCTGCCTTTTCCAATAGTTGATTGGAGAGGATCTTTTCTGAACGGAATTTGTCACGACGATGTACGACAGTGACATGTTTGGCAATATTAGAAAGATAAAGGGCTTCTTCTACGGCAGAGTTCCCCCCGCCAATGACGGCGACATCCTGTCCACGATAGAAAAAACCATCGCAGGTGGCACAACCTGAGACACCTCTGCCCTTAAATTTTTCTTCTGATTCCAGGCCAATGTACATGGCTGAGGCCCCGGTGGCGATAATCAGGGCATCACAGGTATAGGTAGCACTATCACCACTAAGGGTAAAGGGGCGTTTGCTGAGGTCGGTTGTATTGATGTAATCAAAAATGATCTCGGTTTTAAAACGTTCAGCATGTTGACGCATGCGATCCATCAGTTGAGGACCTTGCACACCTTCGGTATCGCCAGGCCAGTTATCCACTTCGGTGGTGGACATGAGTTGTCCACCTTGTTCAATGCCGGTAATCAGTACGGGATTCAGGTTTGCGCGGGCGGCATAGACGGCTGCGGTATAACCTGCCGGGCCAGAACCGAGGATTAAGAGGCGGCAATGCTTTGTTTCACTCATGTGTTAGACTCCAGAGAAATATTGTTTAAGCGCATTTGAAAGAATAAAATTTGATTACACGGAGACCTTTACATAAATTGGGTTTTCTCCTTTAATTTTGTGATTAATACCACATCAAGAGAAAAGACGGCCATGTAAAGCTCTCGTAATGAAGGAGACAATGTTGTCGGTAACAGCTTCCGACCAGTATCTCTACTGAGTGTAATGTTACGTAATGAAGACAGGAGGGTAAAGCAAGTTTATGAAAATCGGTATTCCGAAGGAAATAAAAATATTGGAAGGGCGCATTGCGCTGATACCAGAAGCCGCCGCAGAACTGGTTAACCAGGGTCATCAGGTGTGTATAGAACAAAATGCCGGTTTATTGAGTGGTTATAGCAATGATAATTACCGCGCTGTTGGTGTGGAGATTCAGGAAGATGCAAAGAGTCTTTACCAGTTTGCAGAGTTAATCGTTAAGGTAAAAGAGCCTCAACCCGTTGAGTTGGAATATCTTCGGGCGGATCAGTTGTTGTTTTCTTATTTGCATTTGGCGGCGGAACCCGAGTTAACCAAAGGCTTGCAGCAAATTGGCATTACCGCTATCGGCTTTGAAACCGTGGAGCATCATCATGCTCTACCCTTGTTGGCCCCCATGAGTGATATTGCCGGTCGTTTGTCGGTACAGATTGGCAGCAATTTGTTACATCACACAACGGGGGGAAGAGGTGTTTTGCTGGGGGGGTTACCTGCGACGGAACGGGGTAAAGTTATTATTCTTGGTGGGGGTATTGCAGGCGGTAGTGCGGCCATTATGGCGAGTGCCATGGGTGCTGAAGTGACGGTGTTTGATCCCTGCCGGGATAAAATGGCAGCGTTACGATCTCTGGGGCATAACGTAACGGCCCTGCATCCTTTTACCCATGCTATTAAGCAACATGTCATGCAGGCTGATTTGTTGATTGGTGCTGTTTTAGTAACAGGCCAACGCGCTCCGCATCTAGTGGATGCCGAGATGGTCAAACAAATGAAGCCGGGTAGTGTGATTATTGATATCTCGGTTGATCAGGGAGGTTGTATTGAAACCACCCGGCCGACAAATTACGAGACCCCAACTTTCATTTGGGAAGGGGTGGTGCATTTCGGAGTGACTAATATGCCGGGTGCAGTGCCTCGAACGGCCTCTCAGGCCTTGTCTGCTGCGCTTTTACCCTACACTTCGATGTTGTGTGAGGCGGATTGGGAAAAAATGCTGGATCTGGCCAGTGGGGTGAATGTCAAAGATGGTAGAATAGTTCATCCTGCCTTAAAGTAGGAATGGGTGTGTTATAAAACACATAATAAATAACAAGTTACACGACATTCTTTATAAATTGGTTTAACTTTGTCTAAGGCACATCAAAACAATTCTGAGTCCTCCCCTTTAGCCGAGCATTTGCAAAAGGCCTTGCGTGAGGGGGCCTTATTCATTTTTGGTTTTCTGGCGATCTATTTTATGCTCGCTTTGCTGACTTATGAACCTCGTGATCCCGGCTGGTCACAAAGCGGTCATGATCAGGTGCGTAATTTGGCTGGCCCCGCCGGGGCCTGGTTAGCCGATGTTTTTTTCACACTTTTTGGTTATCTGGCGTACCTGTTTCCCTTGATGGTGGCCTATGTCGGTTGGCTGATTTACGTTGACCGAAAAGCTAAGAATCCGATCGATCCTCGTGCGGTCACATTACGTTTTGTTGGTTTTACTTTGACCCTTGGGGCGGGCTGCGGTTTGGCCAGTCTGCACGATACCAGTTTGGTCACTATTATGCCGGTCAATGCCGGGGGCATTTTGGGTGATTTGGTCAGCCAGAACATGAAATTGGCCTTCAGTTTTCTGGGAGCAACCTTATTACTTTTAGCGCTTTTTTTTAGTGGAGTCACACTTTTTGTGCATCTCTCCTGGATCAAGTTGATGGATGTGACGGGCGATCTGACCCTTAACGGTCTTGATTGGGTCCAAGGATTATTTATCGCCCTATTTGAGCGCCTACAAAACTATCAGGCCAAAAAGCAGCATAAGATCATTTTTGAACAAAAGGCGCAAAAGCAGAAACAAAGCCATCGGGTGGCTCCGCGTATTGAAGCCGTGGTTAAAAAACAACCGGTTATTAGCCTGCGTGAAATTCAGGAGCGTCAGGTGCCACTGTTTAAGATCGAGGGTGATTCAACATTGCCACCTTTATCGATTCTTGATAAAGCAGAGCCCTCTGAAAACCAGATTTCAAAACAGGCTATGGAGGCTATCTCTCGACAAGTAGAATTGAAGCTGGCTGATTTTGGTGTTGAGGTTGTTGTGGTGGCTGTGCAGCCTGGCCCTGTGATTACCCGTTATGAACTTCAACCAGCCGCAGGGGTGAAGGTCAGTCAAATTACCAATTTAGCCAAGGATCTGGCTCGCTCTTTGTCCGCCATCAGCGTCAGGATTGTCGATGTTATTCCCGGCAAAACCACCATCGGGCTGGAGATACCCAATGAATTCCGTGAGACCGTTCGGCTCAGTGAGATACTTAAAGCCACTGTTTTTGAACAAGCCAAATCACCGATCACTTTGGGTCTGGGTAAGGACATTGGCGGTCATGCTATGGTGGCGGATCTTGCCAAGATGCCGCATTTGCTGGTAGCCGGTACCACGGGGGCGGGTAAGTCCGTTGCCCTGAATGCCATGATCCTTAGCCTGCTCTATAATGCTCGGCCTGAAGAAGTTCGCATGATCATGATTGATCCCAAGATGCTGGAATTGTCGGTCTATGATGACATCCAGCATTTGTTGGCCCCGGTGGTAACCGATATGAATGAGGCGGCCAGCGCCTTGCGTTGGTGTGTGGCTGAGATGGATCGGCGCTACAAACTTATGGCGGCCCTCAAGGTGCGTAACATTACCGGTTATAACCGTAAGGTTAATGAAGCCATCGATGCCAAGCAGCCTATCAAAGACCCATTGCACAAACCCGAAAACCCCGAGCCTGCTGTGGATTTGAGTCCTTTACCTTATATTGTGGTAGTGGTGGATGAGCTGGCCGACATGATGATGGTGGTGGGCAAAAAGGTTGAGCAGCTCATCGCTCGTTTGGCACAGAAGGCTCGGGCTTCGGGGATTCATCTCATCCTGGCAACCCAACGTCCCTCGGTGGATGTATTGACCGGCTTGATCAAATCCAATATTCCGTGCCGAATCGCCTTCCAGGTTTCTTCACGGATAGATTCGCGAACCATTCTCGACCAAATGGGGGCCGAGCAATTACTCGGGCATGGTGACATGCTCTATATGCCCGCAGGTACTGCCGTGCCTATCCGCATTCATGGGGCCTTTGTCGATGATCATGAGGTTCATAAAGTGGTCGAATATCTCAAGTCCAAGGGGGTGGCCCAGTATGAGGACTCCGTCTTGAATGGCCCTGAAGAAAATGAGGGGGGCGGTGGTACTTTTGGTGCCGATGATAGTGCCGAGTCTGATCCTCTTTATGATGATGCTGTTCGTATCGTAACAGAGACTCGCAAGGCCTCGATATCCGGCGTACAAAGGCGTCTACGAATTGGTTATAACCGGGCGGCACGTATGGTGGAGGCCATGGAAATGGCCGGTGTTGTCGGTCCTCTGGGATCCAATGGTATGCGTGAGGTCCTGGCTCCTGCACCGCCCAAAAATTAACAACTCCAATTAACTATAGGTGGTTATCTTTTGTACAGACGATTCGTTACCGGCTTTTGCCTGAGTTTAATTCCCATATCCATTACCCTTGCCGGGCCATTGGATCAGTATTTTGGCAATCTTAAAACCTTTGAGGCCGATTTTACGCAGACAATAGTGCAGGGCGCCGATCAGCTACAAAATACGCGTGGCAAATTGTACATAAAAAGCCCTGATAAATTCAGACTGGATTATATTACACCTTATGTACAAATTTATGTCGCGGATGGCAAAAAACTGTGGCAATACGATGAAGATCTAGAACAAGTCATTGTTAAGCCACAAGGACAAATTTTAGCCAATTCACCGATAATTGTACTTAGCAATACAAAAAACCTACAAAAAAACTACACAGTGGAATCCCAGGGGAGCTGGGACGGGCAAAAATGGTTCTTACTAAGACCAAAAAGTGCAGATACAAATTTTGAACAAGTCCGTTTAGCCTTTAAGGGCAAAATTTTGTCAACCATGGAATTAAAAGATAGTTTTGGACAATTTAGTCGATTGAAATTTCAGAACGTCAAAATTAACACTACCTTGGCAAACACACTGTTTATTTTTCAACCACCCGAAGGGGTTGATGTGATTACCGAGTAAACAGAGATAAGGATGCTGCCATGGCTGATCTATTTACAAGTGATAAGGATAATAACTTCCCTCCACGGTTACATAAAATGCGTCTAACCAGTAAGAAGCGAGGGTGGCGACAGGATAACCTGAGGTGCTTACCGGGATGACAGATTGGGTTATCAATGAGAAATTAAATGGTTATAAGCTCTTGGTGGTTAGAATGTGTCTAACCGACCAACCTGTCCTCCTTGATCGGTACTTGATTGACTGGAGTATCGATAACCGCCATGGCTGATCTGTTTACTGATAATAAGGATAATAGCTTTCGTCCACTGGCAGACAGAATGCGTCCAGCTGATCTGGATAGCTTCTTTGGTCAATCCCATCTACTAGGTAAGGACAAACCGCTTCAACAGGCTATCCAGTCAGGCAAGCTTCATTCCATGATTTTATGGGGCCCGCCGGGTACGGGAAAGACCACATTGGCAAGGATGATTACTCAGCGTTGTGATGCCCAGTTCCTGTCCATCTCAGCCGTGCTATCCGGGGTAAAGGAAATCCGCCAGGCTATCGAACAGGCCAAGCTGACCCAGCAACAATTCAATAAAGGTAGTGTGTTATTTGTTGATGAGGTACATCGATTCAATAAATCCCAGCAGGATGCCTTTTTGCCTTATGTGGAAGATGGCACGGTGACCTTCATCGGTGCGACCACCGAAAATCCCTCTTTTGAATTGAATAACGCTTTGTTGTCCCGGGCGAGAGTCTATGTGCTCAAATCTCTCACAGACGAGGAACTGGTTGAAGTATTACAACGCGCATTAAGCGATGAGGAGCAGGGGCTCGGTAAGAGAATGTTTCACATGGAGCAAAACTTAACTCACCAGCTTGCTCAGGCCGCCGATGGTGATGCCCGGCGCGCCCTCAATTTATTGGAGATTATGGCCGACCTGAGCGAAGGTGAAAACAGCCAGCCCGAGATCACTGAAGCCATACTAAAAGAAGTGATTAGTAATGGAGTACGTCGATTCGATAAACAGGGCGAGGTTTTTTATGATCAAATTTCGGCTTTGCACAAATCGGTACGGGGCTCGGCACCCGATGCGGCACTTTATTGGTTTGCCCGTATGCTTGATGGTGGATGCGATCCCCTTTACCTTGCCCGACGGGTTGTCCGTATGGCCAGTGAGGAAATTGGCAATGCTGATCCCCGTGCCCTGACTTTGGCGCTCAATGCCTGGGAGGTGCAGGAACGACTCGGCAGTCCCGAAGGAGAATTGGCCGTCGCCCAGGCCGTGCTCTATCTTGCCAGCGCGGCAAAGAGCAATGCCGTTTATACCGCCTTTGGTCAAGCCATGAAAGATGCGCGTGATTTTGGTTCTACAGAAGTGCCCATCCATTTACGCAATGCACCAACTAAACTCATGAAGCAACTGGGATATGGCAAGGCGTATCGCTATGCCCATGATGAGCCCGAGGCCTATGCCGCTGGAGAAAATTATTTTCCAGAGGAGATGGGGCAGCGAACGTATTATCATCCCGCACCCCGTGGGTTAGAGATTCGCATTGCCGATAAGCTGGCCCATTTGCGTGAACTGGATAAGAAGGCCAAAAAGTAAATCATGATCAATATTATGTACATTGCCCTGGGCGGAGCCCTGGGAGCCGTCATGCGTTACCTGGTATCAACGGGAATTCATTCTATATTAGGTAGAGGTTTTCCGTACGGAACCCTAACGGTCAATGTGCTTGGCTCGTTTTTCATGGGGTATTTGTTTATTTTCATGATTGAACGCAGTAGTCTTGGGCCGGAATGGCGAGCTTTTATCCTGATTGGTTTTTTAGGGGCTTTCACAACGTTTTCGACTTTTTCCATGGAGACGTTAAACTTGTTAGAAAATGGCGCAATAGCCCGCGCCTTTGCCAATATCACAGTCAATGTTGTAACCTGTATACTGGCAACCTGGCTGGGCGTAATCTTGGGACGACAATAATGAATACAACGACAGTAACCATGGTGCGGATTTATCTTACAGAAGGCGAAGGGCAGTTAAGCAGTTTATTAAAGCGTCTACACGATTGGGAAAAGATCCGTGGCGTGACCGTGTTTCGTGGTATATCCGGTTATGGTGAAACAGGCATTTTTCATGGCAGCAATGTGTTGGATCTGTCCCTCAATATGCCCATAGTGATCGAATTCTTTGATGCCCCTCAAAAAGTAGAGAGTATACTGGAACATCTCAACACGTTTATTAGTCCAGGGCATATTGTGACCTGGCAAGCACAAGTCAATCAATAGAACGTTTAAAAATGCACTTTTCACTCTTAGTAGAGAAAGCCGTTCATGATAGTGGTGTTAGCTCGACATTCGAATCCTTATGTTCTTAAGGGCAAAAAGCACTATTTTTAGACGTTCTCTCAATAAAAAATAAATAAAGGTCATACATGTTAGATGCATATTTAATTCGAAACGAATTAGCTAAAGTGGCAAAGGCGTTGGCAAGTCGTGGTTATTCACTTGATCAAGCTCGTTTACAAGATCTGGAAATAAAACGCAAAAGCCTCCAGGCGGTGACACAAACATTGCAGGCTGAGCGCAACAGTAAATCAAAAAATATCGGCAAGGCCAAGGCACAGGGAGAAGACATTCAACCCCTGCTGGACGAAGTGGCCAATATGGGCGATCAGCTTAAGGCCGCTGAAACTGAATTGAGCCAATTGAAGGATGAACTCAATAATATCCTTATGGATGTTCCCAATCTGCCACATGAATCAGTACCGGCAGGTTTAACGGAAGAATATAATCAGGAAGTCCGTCGTTGGGGCGAACCTAGACAATTTGATTTTACCATCAAAGATCATGTTGATCTGGGTGAACAATTAGGCCAGCTTGATTTTGAAACGGCGGCCAAGATCACCGGTTCCCGTTTTGTGGTCATGAATGGCGGTCTCGCCAGAATGCATCGTGCCTTGATCCAGTTCATGCTCGATCTACATACCTCAGAACATGGTTATACTGAAACCTATGTACCGTACATCGTCAATGCTGACAGTCTGCGTGGCACCAGCCAACTGCCCAAGTTTGAAGAAGACCTGTTTAAACTCCATGCAGAGCAAGAATACTATCTTATCCCGACTGCCGAAGTGCCGGTCACTAACATCGTGCGCGACACCATTATCGAAAATAAGGCCATGCCGCGCAAGTTTGTTTGCCATACACCGTGTTTTAGAAGTGAAGCTGGTTCTTATGGTCGAGATACGAGAGGCATGATCCGCCAACATCAATTTGAAAAAGTTGAAATGGTACAAGTGGTCAAAGCAGAAGATTCCTATCAAGCATTGGAAGACTTAACCAACCACGCAGAAGAAATTTTAAAACGACTGGAATTACCCTTTCGTACCATGGCCCTGTGTGCCGGTGATATGGGCTTCTCCGCCAGCAAAACCTACGACCTCGAAGTCTGGCTACCCTCACAAAATACCTACCGTGAAATATCCTCATGCAGCAACTTCGAAGCCTTCCAGGCTCGACGCATGCAAGCCCGCTGGCGCAACCCCGAAACCGGTAAACCCGAACTGGTACATACCGTCAACGGATCAGGATTGGCAGTAGGACGCACACTGGTCGCCATTATGGAAAACTACCAGAACAAAGATGGCACGATTACCGTTCCGGAAGTGTTGCATCATTATATGGGTGGGGTACTCAAGATTGATTTGAAGTAGTCCTAAATTAGAGGGGTTTTTATGGTGAGCATACTTGGGCAATATTTGTACTATGTTCAGAAAAAGCCGTGAGACGAAAGGATGTTCAATAAATGTGGACTTTTAAGAAAAGGACTTTTATTTTTTCTATACTTGTATGTAGATGATAGAGATTAAACTTAAGGTTATGCTGAATTAGATTTAATGCTTTATCTAAATATAAAATACTACGATAGAAGAATTTATCTTTGAATACTATATGTGACATTAATAGATCAATTTAAATATATGCTTGAGTCAATAACAATAAAGAACTTTAGATCCTGTGGTGATGTTGAACTAAATGGCATCGCTGGTATGACTACTCTAATTGGTAGAAATAGCACAGGAAAAACAAATATACTTAAGGCTATAGAGTGGGCTGCTAAAACTGCAACGTCATCAAATCATGTTGATGAAGGTATGAACAGTCAGCCTAACTCAACGACTGAGTTTATCTTTCTAATTAATTTGGAGGGAGATAGGTATAGGTATGTTCTTGATGTAACATTTAGTAAACATATTGTTCATCAATATGATGTTCTGGATTTTAAATGTACTTTAAACGAATGCCTCGAAGTGTACATTGAAAATGAATTTACAGAAATCATTAAACGTCAAAGTGATAAAGTAAAGGTAGAAGGTTGGGATACAAATATTGA
Organism: Gammaproteobacteria bacterium; assembly: GCA_022712915.1. GTDB lineage: Bacteria > Pseudomonadota > Gammaproteobacteria > UBA6429 > Thiohalophilaceae > JAHEDB01. The sequence continues at coordinate 16,380 of JAFLJQ010000243.1, forward strand.
TTTAGAAGAAGATATTCCATGTCTTAAATCAATAATTAAGCTTTTACCAAAGGTGAAAGTTAGACGGCATATAGATAGGTTGGTGTTATTTCTTGGTTCAATTAATTACTATCCGCTGGATGAACTTAATGGCAGAATTAATCAAAATGAAATTTCTACTGATATAGTAAAACATTCTGATTATATTAAGTGGTTATCAAGAGTTAAAACCTCTGGCACGCCGGCTCGGGCAATCTCTATGCGATTGCTTCATATGTTTCTTAATTCTGAAGAAGATTTTAATGAGGTTAAAGATTTGCTTGGGCCAAAGGGGCTTGGCGTGTTAAGTAATATATTTATAAATATTCCACGTATATTGGGTGAGCTGGATGAGGGAGATGACACGTCAGAAAAATTTTATTTGTTTAGGTTTTCACCATATTCTGAAGATAGTGGAAGTGATGAAAGGAGTTTTGGTTTTAATGATTTATCCTTTGGTACAAGAAGACTTATTAGAATTGTAGTATCACTAATATATGATAAGAGCTCTATTTTCTTAATAGAACAACCCGAAGATGGAATTCACCCAGAGCTACTACATAAACTTATACCTCTTATAAGATCATATTCTGATAAGGCACAATTTATTATTGCCAGTCATTCACCGGAGGTTCTAAATAGATTAGAGGCAAGTGAAATTCGCCTTATAACAATGAATAGAGGTTTAACCAATGCAAGAAAACTTACTAGCAAAGAGTTGTCTGTAGTCAGTGATTATATTAGTGAGGAAGGGACGTTATCTGATTTTTTGGATTCTATTCAGGAGGATTAAGTTGTGTATGCAATACTTGGGGAGGACAAGTCGGATGTTGCGACACTTAAAGTAATATTGAAACGATTAATTGGTGATGACAGCATTAAGATCAAGACCAAGGGATATAATGGATGTGCCGAGTTGCTTAGAAAGGGTGCAAAACAAATTACAGCATTCAGTAAACTAGGTTTAGCTATTTTTGTAGTCTGTTATGATTCTGACGGAAAAGATCCAGCAAAGCGATATAGCGATGTTGTATCAAAAATAATTAAACCAACAGGATTAAAAAATACTATATGTGTAGTAATACCGGTTCAGGAATTGGAAGCATGGATTTTAGCGGATATACAATCTGTTACTAACGTGTTTTCAAGTTGGAAGCCAAAAGAAATTAATAACCCAGAATCTATTGATAATCCTAAAGAATATTTAGAAAAACTAAGCCGAGATTGTAATAGAAGGCCAAGATACAATCATGCAACACATAATGAAAAGATTGCGCCATATCTAGATTTAGATAAACTTAAGTGTAAGTGCCCGTCATTTCTTCCCTTAGTTACTTTAGCTGAGAATCATGATGCCCATGTAGCAAAGTAATAAGATATTATTCTAATCAACACCCTTATCGTTATTATGAATTTATATCTTGCCAAATACAATATAAAACTGGAACAACACTGAATGGCGAATCAGAATATTACAAATAGAAAGTTAAGATTTAAAGAAAGATTTCAACTCTGGTTTATTCCTTTTTTAATCACAAACCTGCAGAGGATCTATGGCCTCACATTGAGAAGAATTGATGTAGGAAGAGAGCATATTGAAAAATTAAAAGAAAAGAATGAAGGCTGGATTTATGCTATCTGGCATACTAATGTTCTTTTTTCGCCGTATTTAAATCGTGGGCAGAATATTAATGTCTTGATCTCCGCATCAAAGGATGGCGAACTGATCAATCGTGTTGTTTATCGATTTGGTAATAGGGCGATTCGAGGCAGTAGTTCTAGAGGGGGGATGAAGGCATTAAGAACTCTTGTAGAAGAACTAAAAAAAGGTTATCCCGCTGCTATTACACCTGATGGGCCACGTGGGCCTTCTTTCAAGTTACAGAATGGTGTCATTATTGCGGCAAGTCGCGGTAGGGTTCCTATCATTCCCTTTCATTATGAAGCCAAAAGACAGTGGATAGCGGAAAAATCCTGGGATAAGCATCGTATCCCCAAGCCCTTCACTACGCTTGTGGTTCATTATGGGGAACCTATATACGTTCCAGAGAAGCTGGAGGGGGAGTCTTTTACTGATTTTGCCTTACTTGTGGAGGGTAAGCTTGTTGAGAATATGAAAAAATGCCAGGAGTATGTAAAAAATTTATAAAATTTAAGGTTCAGGTAGTGTGTTGTCCTGCTCTATTTTGTGCCTTGGTGATGATGTTTTTGTTATTTCTTATTTTGCTCCCACGCTCTGCATGGATAGTCAGACTAATCTGCCTCCTCTTTACGGAGACGGCGTTCAAATTCTTCTTTTAGGGCGGCGTCGATCTCATTCATGACACCTTCTACATCGGCTGCAACCTTGCTCTCTACAAAATGGCCGGTGAGTTCCATGTCGGGGTGGAGGTTACCGCTTTCGAAATGGCTCCAGATCTCCTTGTGGTAGGCGGTTGTAAGTAACTCGGGAGCGTATTGACCAAAGTAGGTGCTCATGTTGTTGATGTCGCGATTTAATATCACGCGAGCATTGTTATTGCCCGATGCATTGACGGCCTGAGGTAGATCGATAATGACGGGACCGGTATGATCAATCAGGATGTTGAATTCTGATAAGTCACCGTGGATTAATCCGGCACAGAGCATGCGTACGATTTCTCTAATTAACCTGCCATGGTATTCTAATGCCAGTTCACGGCTGAAGCTCATCTCACTGAGACGGGGGGCTGCGAAGCCGGTGTTGTCAGTGATTAACTCCATTAGTAACACGCCATCTGTAAAACCATAGGGTTGTGGTACCCGCACACCGGCGTCGGCAAGTTGATAAAGTGCATCCACTTCAGCACAGAGCCATGCCTCTTCGCTTTGTTTTTGGCCATAACGGCTGCTTTTCTGCATGGCGCGTTCGCTACGACTATTGCGTGACTTCCGGCCTTCCTGATATTGCACGGCCTGCTTGAAACTGCGTTTATTGGCCTCTTTGTAGACCTTGGCACAGCGTATGATTTCGCCACAGCGAACCATGTAAACCTGGGCCTCTTTACCACTTTTCAACTGGCAGACGACGTCATCAATCAGACCGTCTTCGATGAGTGGCTGTAATCTTTTTGGTATTTTCATCTTGCGCTTTGTCTGTTGTCGGATGCCAGTATAGCGTACAGACATAGGGACTTGTGATATGCCTTTCGGCTAGAAGTCCATAGAGAATAAGATACTAATTTTAAATAAAATTTACCCAAAAGCAGGTTAGAGGATGTGTGGCTGTCAATGATTTCATTTATCTCCTGAGGTCGTTTTATCCACAGGCAGATCCTCTTCCTGAGCAGGTGGCTTTTGTGCTTCAGCCTTCATTTGCCGCTTTTCTTCTTTTTTTTGTTTCTTTGCGATATCTCTTTGACGCTTGGCGAACGCATAATCTGGTTTGGCCATTAGTAATCCTCTTTAGTTGTAGGTTAAAGGGACGATTTTCTGTCCCCTTTCATTTGCTGTCGTTATAGGTTATTAACAAAAAATAACAGCTTAGAAAGTGTGTGTCTATGTTTTTAGACCGATATCATCATATTCTATGTTAGATCAAAATGTATATTCACCATTCAGGCCATTGTAGTACTTATCTATCGGTTTCGCCTAAACCTGAGCCTACCTGTTATCTTACATAATAAGTCACCGATTAAGCCTGTGTTATGACATATTAGGGATATAAGGAAGGCAGGACATCCATTTTTTTAGGGCTGATTTTATTTTTTTCTGCGTTAAATTCCTGTATTGAGTCCCATAGACTTTGGCCTTGCCAGTCTTCTAATAATGGATGATAAAGTGCCTGGTTGAGACTGTTTATATTGTCTGCAACACTTCCTCCCATATGTTTTCCTAAATCGCTTAAAGAGTTTAGCTTTTTATCGGTATATATCATATTACCCCATATTAAAATCGCCTCTTTGCAGGCGTTTGCATCATTGTCTTTACAAGACTGTTTGATTTTCCTTTCAACTTGTTTGCGAGACATGACAAATGATTCATCTGTTTTAAGCGTTTGTTTTTTGCTAGAGGGCTGAGTATTTTTCTTATATCGATACCACATGATAAACAATGTCCCTAACCATCCTGTCGCCAGAATTAAACTTAGCCATGGCCAAAAACCGGCATTAAGGCTTGTATCGCTAGTGGAGGTTGATGGTGACGAGGTATTTTTGGCGACATCAAGGGATTTATTTTCTTGGTGGGTATCAATGAAGGGTTTGGCGTGATCGCTTGACGCGGTGACTTCTATTTTTCGTTTGGCAAGACGTGCTATTTCTTGTTTTTGTGTCTTTGTATTCCACCAACTGATTTTGATTTCAGGCAAGGTATAGTGGCCAGGTTTTGTTGCTATCATGGCGATTTTTTCCTGGCGAATGCCCATGACACCGTTCTCGTTCATTTTATTGTTCAGCAAGGGTTGATCAGGGTAGGTCTTGAATCCCTCGGGTGTGGCCATGATGATTTCAGGCAGTTGGGCTGCGGTAAGACCATCTGCACCGAGTGTTAAAGTGCGGGTAATGGCTTCGCCCTGTTTGAATTTTGGTGGTTCTTCTGGCCACTCTTCTTGCAAATGAAGGTGACGGGCAGGCAACCAGGTTTTGCTTTTTTGTGTGCCAGGTATCGGCTTAATGTTAATCTCAACCGCATCTGATTGTATTCGTTTGGTTGGTCCCTGTTGTGAAAATGGACTGTATCTATAGCGTGATGACTGCATTAATTGAGCATTAAAAACGATGGGCTTGATCTTTAATTGGCCACTTTGCTGTGGAAATATTGCGTATCGACGTTCAACCACTTGATAATGCAGACCTTGATATTCTGTTTCAAAGCGGCGATCTTCCCCAAGCTTTTCGATTACGGCATCGGCATCACTCAGGTGTGGTTCTGACAAACTGGCATTGGAAATATTGGTCGAGATGTAGATACGAATAGTGTAAATAATTTGTTCTTGAACATGAGTTTGTTTGGGCTCGGCAGATACTTGTAGAAAGAGATCTTTTGCGACCGAGCGTGGTTTTGATACGCTTGCTTGACTGACATTTATTTTGATCCGATTACTAAAATTAGAACCAAAAGAGATAGGCAGGATGATCATTTCACCCCTTCGTTTTGGCATGAGTGTTAGTGACCAAATAAGTTTATTCGTTACGCTGCCGTTAATAATTTGCATGTTACGGCTCTGATTCTGGCTGAGTATTTCAAAATTGGTTTCGAGAGGGCTAAAGTCAGGGCGGTTATTGCCTGCACCGTTGACTTCGAAAGTCAATTGAAAAGATTCACCCTCATTAATTTGGTGACGATCAACTTTGGCGATGATTGTTGCGGCATATCCTGAAGGGCTGAGGATCAAAAATAAGCTCAAAAAAATCGTTGTCAGTATATTTTTTGTATTTACCATGCGGGCTGCTCGTTATTATTTCTACGGCGGGTCTGATTACGTTGTTGCTGGAGTTGATGTTCGTATTGGAACTTTCTGCGTAATAGGCCGCCGGGATCATCGGGTATACGGCGCAACCACTGTTCAGTAGCCTGATCGATTTCTTTTTGCTTTTGTTGTTCTTTTAAGTCAGACGCCTTTTGTTCGGGATCTTTCTCATCCTCAGATTTTTCCTTTTTGGCCTGTTTTTCTTGTTCGGTTTCTTTTTTATCTGGATCCTGTTTATCAGACTCTTTGGCTTCTTCTTGTTCTGGTTTTTTGTCTTGCTGATCTTGTTCGTCTTGTTTGTCGTTAGACTGATCATTTTTGTTGTCTGATTGTTCTTCTGACGGTTCATTTTCTTTTTGATCGTCAGATGATTCTTCCTGCTGTTTTTCTTTATCATCATCCTGTTTTTCGTCCGAAGATTTTTTATCGTCTTCTTTTGATTCGTCGGACTCTTGCTGTTTGAGTTTTTTCTCTACCTCTTCACTGTTGTACTTTGCGTCGGCATGTTGCGGTTCTTTTTCTAATGCTTGTTTGTAAGATTCGAGGGCTTCAGGGAGCTTTCCCATTTTGGCGAGGGCATTCCCTTTGTTGTAGAGGGCATCAGCCTTGTCAATACCCTGGAGTGCTTCAACGGCTTGTGGATACTCTCCTGCTCGATAATGGGCTGAGGCCTTCCATTCGGGATCATTAAACAGGTCGGCTGAGGGGAGGGTTTCCGTTGAATTATTTTGTTGCAGTTGCTTGGCCGCCGTTTGTTCTGGACGTTGCCAGAGTTCATCCCATTCCAGGGCATTGGCGGGTTGTGGTAGAGCGGGTAGACAGATAATGATGAGCATGATCAGATAGCCTTTGCGAAAGGCCAATGCCGCAAAAGGCAGCACGATTAATAACAGCCAGGCACCTTGTTCTTGCCAGCGATCCGCAATGAAGGTGGTTTCTTTTTGTTGGGTATCAAACTGTTGTGTGTCCATTCCGGCCAATAAGTAATCCAGATCGTTTTCATCAGCACTGAGCGTATGATAACGTCCTCCACCCAATCGGGCGAGTTGGATTAATGTGGCTGAGGTAAGTTTTGGCACAACAATATCACCGGATTTATCCTTTAGAAATCCGCCACTTTCCATCGCAATGGGAGCACCTTCTTCTGTGCCTGCTCCGAGTACAGACAATTGATGCCCGTGCTGGGTGACTTGCTCTGCCAGTGTTTTTGCCTGAGATTTCTGGATGCCATCGGTGATCAGGATAATATGCCCATGAACGGCCCCGGCTTGTTTCAATAAGTCGGTGGCACGCTGTAATGCCTTATCAGGCTTGCTACCCTGAACGGGCATTAAATCTGTGTTAAGGGTTTTTACCATGGAAATAATAGTATTGCTGTCCTCGGTGAGGGGACTGACGGTATAGGAATCAGCAGCATAGACCAACATGGCCGTCTGACCTTCCTTGCGTTGTTTCAGTATGTCGATAATTTTATGCCGCGCGCGCGTCAGACGACTGGGTTTAATGTCATTGGCATCCATGGAGCGAGATAGATCGAGCACGATAACCAGTGCCGATTGTTTTCGAAATACGGGTTGTTCACTTTTTTCCCATACCGGGCCGGCCAGGGCCAAAATAACCAATAGAGACATGAAGCCTGAAACAATAATAGGCCATTGTTTTTGGGGGCTGCCTGAGTTGATTAATAAGTGGGGCAATAGATGGGGATCGCAAACGGCTTGCCAACTGCGGCTATGATATTTTTGATGCCAGAGTTGCCATAATATGATGGCGACCGGTATCAAGGCCAGGAACCAATAAGGGCGTAAGAAATGGAATTCACTCATCGCTTATATTCTTTCATTATTTAATCCTGCCCAGGATTTTTGCTACGGTTAACAGGCTCGCAAGGAGTAAGGCAAGTCCCAGTGGCCATGCATAGAGTGCTGCCGTGGGACGAAAGGTTTGTGCCTCTTTTTCGAGGGGTTCCAGTTTATCCAGTAAATGGTATATTTGTTCTAGTTGTTGCGTATCGCGTGCGCGAAAATAACGTCCACCGGTTTTTTCGGCAATGGCGGTCAGGGTTTTTTCATCCAGATCAGCCGAGGGGTTGACGCGTTGTTTGCCGAAAAAGGAACTCACCACCATTTCATCTGCGCCAATGCCAATGGTGTAAATTTTTAGTCCGTGTTGGGCAGCAAGTTCTGCCGCCTTAATGGGTTCGACCTCACCGGCAGTGTTGGCACCATCGGTTAACAGGATCAATACCCGGCTGTTGATGTCATTATCCTGAAGTCGTTTTACGGCCAGGCCGATGGCATCACCAATGGCGGTTTCTTTACCGGCGAGTCCGATTACGGCTTCATGCAACAGGGTACGCACAGTTTCTCGATCAAAGGTCAGTGGGGTTTGTAAATAGGCCTGTCGCCCAAACAGGATCAAGCCGAGTCGATCCCCTACGCGGCGTTGAATAAATTCACCGCCAACCCATTGTGTGGCGACCAATCTGTTGACGGTGCGGCCGCGAACTTTGAAATCTTCTGCCTCCATACTGCCAGACAGATCCACGGCTAACATCAGGTCGCGGCCACTGATCGGTAATTCGATAGCCTCCCCTATCCATTGTGGACGGGTGGACGCGGCGACCAGCAGTAACCAGGCTATGAGCCCCAACCACAGGGGCCAGCCTTTGGTGTGATTTTTAATGGTCAGTGTGTTTGAAGGGCTAAGCTCATTATAGAAGGGCACACGCAGAGCGGCATCTTGCGTTGAAGTATTTGCGGGTAACAACCAACGCACCAATAAGGGCAGAGGGAGGATCAGGAATAACCAGGGCCATTCAAACTCAATCATGGTTGTACCTGTGGATGATGAGTAGAACGGGGCAAGGTCTTTAACCAGCTTTGACAAAGGGACAGGAGTTCATCAGCATTGATCTTGGCATCTGGTTGATAGGGCGCGCTGATTAATACTTGTCCTGCATTGTCACTAAAACGCATCTCCTGCTTACTCTTAAGAAAACAATCATCCAAAAATACAAGCCAGGCCTGGCCTGTTAAGCCTGCCACATCAACACGGGGGTAGAAGCTCAGGCAGACGCGGCGTAACCAAATTGAAAGCGCCTTAACGAGTTGTTGCTCGTCAGTATTTTGTTCATAGGTGGTTTTTATGTGGGTTAATTCATTCAACGCGGCACGGTGCATCCGGCGGCGTTGCTGGCGGCGATAAAGGAATGTACTCAATGCAAGGATCAGTAAAGTGATACCCAGCAGCAACCACCAGCCCGGTGCGGGTGGCCACCATGACATGCTGGAGGGCAGGTGGATGTCTCTTAAATTCAGTGCAGTGTTATCAGGATTCATTTTCGTTTAAGTCGCAGGCCATGCTGGAGTGTTTGTTCTAATGAGGCATTGGTAGAGCAGGACAGGAAAAATAGGCCATAGCGTCGGCACAGGGTTTTCAGGTTATCCTGATGTTGCTGAAATTTTTGCTGGTGTGCTGTGCATACGTCGGCATCGGCCGTGTTTAATGCCATGCTTTGTTGACCGTTACTAATTTGATATAAACCATCGGGGGGTAATTGGCTTTCTAGTGGATCATGGAAAAATAACATTATTACGTCGTTATGGCGGGATAATTGAATTAAGTGTGATTCAGCCTCTGCACCAAAGTGATGAAAATCACTAAATAGAATAATCAGGCTGCCAGGTTTTGCTACACGACGTAGACGAATGAGCGACTGTACTACCGTGCCGTTTTCATCAGGCGTATTTTTCTGTTCTGTCCAGGCGGGGTGTTGGGCCAGTTTTTTAATGAAATGTAGTACGGCTTTGTCGCCGCGTTGCGGACGGAGTTCTTCATGTTGTTGCTCTGAAAAAATGAGCCCGCCTAATCGGTCGCCATGCTGGATAGCACTCCAGGAAAGCAGGGCCGCCGCACGTGCGGCTAACACGGATTTAAAAGCACCCTGTGTGGCAAAGAACATAGGGCGGCGATAATCCACCCACATTAATACAGAGCGTTCGCGTTCGTCCCGGAATACTTTGGTATGGGGGGCGCCGGTGCGTGCTGTTACGCGCCAGTCCATATTACGGATGTCATCACCGGGCTGATACATGCGTGATTCTTCAAAATCCATGCCTCGTCCCTTAAAGGGTGAGAGGTATGCACCACTTTGCGGGGCCATGATCTTAATGGCATTGAGGGGAACTTGTTCAGCCTGTCTGCGAAGTTCAATTAGACTTTTAGTACTGACGCGAACAAAGCCATCACCGGAATCTTTTATGACCGGATTAAGCTGCGGCGATGGCCGAGTGAAATAGTTTTTAAAGGCTAAGAACCCAGACATTATGGTACGGCGATGCGCTTAATCAGCTCCTTGATAACATGATCGGGGGTCACGCCTTCGGCCTCGGCCTCATAACTTAATATAATCCGATGACGTAATACATCGTAGGCAATGGCTTGAATATCTTCAGGGCCGACAAAGTCACGACCATCAAGCCAGGCAAGAGCGCGTGAACATCTGTCCAGGGCAATGCAGGCGCGCGGGCTGGCTCCGTATTGCAACCATTGCACAAGATCATTGCCATAAGGGGCAGGGTCACGGGTGGCCATAATGATCTGGATAAGATATTCCTCAAGGCTGTCGGCCATATGAATATCTAGTACCTCCTGACGTGCCGCAAGGATTTGTTGCTGTGAAATTTTAGTTGTACTGGTTTCAGACACCGAGCCAGTTTTTTGGTGAGCCTCTTTCCTGGCTAAATGCAAAATAGCCTTTTCGGCCTTGCCATCAGGATAATCAATATTGATATGCATCAAAAATCGATCTAATTGGGCTTCAGGTAATGGGTAAGTGCCTTCCTGCTCAATGGGGTTTTGTGTGGCCATAACCAGAAATAATTCAGGCAAGGGGTAGGTAACGGAACCGACGGTAATTTGCCGTTCGGCCATGGCTTCGAGTAGGGCTGATTGAACCTTGGCTGGGGCGCGGTTGATCTCGTCGGCCAGTACCAGATTATGGAACAATGGCCCTTGCTGGAATTTAAATGAACCATCCTGTGGCCGGTATATCTCGGTGCCGGTGAGATCAGCGGGCAACAAATCAGGCGTAAATTGTACGCGGTGAAAATCACAGTCGATTCCCTCACTGAGTACCTTAATGGCCCGGGTTTTGGCCAGTCCGGGCGCACCTTCGACTAACAGATGACCATCGGCCAGCAAGGCAATGAGCAGCCGGTCTACCAGACCGTGTTGTCCGATGACGTATTCATTAATATGGTTTTTTAGGTGTTGAATCGCTTCTTGAGGGTTCATGTTTTTTATATTCTATAAACTTTAGTTTGTTGATTTTGTTAAGAATTATACCTGAATCGTAGTGTAGCATGAAACATGCCGTGGCTGTATTTTACATCGGGGAAATAGACAAACCAAATAGAATAAAGTTTCACGGCCCAGCCATGTGTTTTTTTGCTCATGGGTGAAATTGGACTGTGTATTGTATAATGCTTTCTGAGGTTACTCTTAAAAGGTATGACAAATGAAACCCTTCTCTGATAACAGCATTATAAGGTCATGGCGGAAGAATGTTCAGCCATGGGTATCGGCAATCCGAAAGGGTGAAATAGACAGCCGGGTGCAGGTGACCAATCAGACTATAGTCGATAGTATTTTGAATCTTGCTCCTGAAACGGTTCTTGATATTGGTTGTGGGGAAGGGTGGTTGGTTCGTGAAGTTGCCAAGGTGGGCATTGATGTTTTGGGGGTTGATGCTGTCCCTGAGTTAATCGAATACGCACGCAAAAAAGGTGGTGGAAGGTTTGATGTTATAGCGTATGAAAATTTAAGCGCCGATGTGCTTAAAGAAAAATTCGATCTGGCCGTTTGTAATTTTTCTTTATTGGGTCATGAGTCCGTGACTCAGTTATTCCAGAAAATCCCTTTTTTGTTGAATCATAAGGGTATATTTATTATTCAAACCCTCCACCCTGTTGCTGGATGTGGGGAAGGTAAATATGAAGATGGTTGGCGCGAAGGCTCATGGGCAGGGTTTAGTCATGCCTTTCAAGATCCTGCACCCTGGTATTTTAGGACAATTGAAAGCTGGAAAAACCTATTCTTAACAAATGACTTTAATCTAATTGAAATACTAGAACCTTTAGATCAACAAACAAACCGGCCTGCTTCTATTATTTTTATTGGGAAAGTGGCCGGTTCATTATCAAATTAAGTCAGTCTGATACGGCATCACATTGTAAATTCAAACCATACTAATTAGCAGCATCACAAACAAAACGACACCGGCCAGTGGTAATAATACTGAACGCCAGTCATCGCCTGTTGGTTTGGGACTGTTTGTTAACATATGTTTAGCGCGTGGCCAAATAGCAATGATCATCATGCCAATCAGAATGGCATAAGTCACCTTCATCCACATTTCCATTTTAAATCCTCATAATGAAAAAGCCCCGGTAATGCTTACCGGGGCTTTTAATATTGATTAGTAAGCTGTTAAATTAATCACGGCCACTTAGGGCACCCAGCAAGTGGAGCAGGTGAACAAAGATGTTGTAGATGCTGAGATAGAGCGACACGGTTGCCAACAGGTAGTTAGTTTCGCCACCATTGATAATACGGCTGGTGTCATACAGGATGAAACCACTCATCAACAGAATGACCACGGCTGAGATAGTCAGTGACAGGGCCGGGATATTCATGAAAATATTAGCGACCATGGCTAACAGTACTACGATGAAGCCGACAAACAGCATGCCGCCGAGGAAGCTGAAATCACGCTTAGTTGTCAGGGCATAGGCTGATAGAGACAGGAAGATGACACCGGTACCGCCGAGGGCCGTCATGATGACCTGGCCACCGTTGGCCATACCCATATACATATTCAGGATAGGTCCCAGACCAAAACCAAGTAGGCCGGTGATACCAAATACAACGGCAACACCTGTAGAGGAATTGGCTGTGCGGGGCAAGACAAACCAAATTAATACAATAGCGCCACCGAATGCGATCAGGTTAGCCATAAAACCAACTTGCATCACCATGGAAATTCCAGCCATTAGGGCACTGAACATCAGCGTTATGGACAACATCATATAGGTATTACGTAATACCTTGTTGGTTGCCAAAGCCGATTCGGAAGTCCGGTCGATTACTTGTTCATTCTGGTACATGTTAAATCCTCTTTTAGCGTCTTTATGTTATCTTATCCATACAGGATACTTGATCAGAGCCTAATATCAACCCCTGGATTTTTCTAAATATTGGGGCGTTTGGGGCTGGAAACAAGCCCCAGCTTGCGGTATGCTCCCGTTCCTTCAAACATTGCACCTTCATTAGAGGTGTAATTTTGCAAAAAGTTTCAATTTTCGGAGAGCTGGCAGAGTGGTCGAATGCGGCGGTCTTGAAAACCGTTGAGGGTTAAACCTCCGGGGGTTCGAATCCCTCGCTCTCTGCCATTTTATTCTTAGAAATCAATCACATATCGTTTCTCTAATATTGACCTCATAATTGTTTTTGTTCTAGAAAAATTACTTTGGGACAATTTTGGGACACTTCACTATGCTGCTCGTTCTATACCTTTAAATTTAGGGAGAACGACATGGCAACTTTCACAAAGCGTAAAGACGGCCAATGGCAGGCTAAGATTCGTCGTCGGGGTTATCCGGTAGTCTCAAAAACATTCGGTACCAAAGCTAAAGCAGAGCGCTGGGCAAGGGTCATCGAAAAAGAAATGGATGATGGCTCGTTTGTTTCAAGGACAGAGGCAGAGTCCACGACGCTGAAAGAAGCATTACAGAGATACCTAAATGAAATTACGCCCACCAAGAAGGGGGCTCGTCAGGAAAGTAATCGGATCAAGATATGGATGGAGCATGATCTGGCCTGCCGGTACCTGGCTAATCTGCGTGGTGCTGATTTTGCCCAATATCGCGATCAGAAGATAAAAGATGGTGCGAGCGCCAGTACAATCAGGAATCAGCTCAATATCATCAGCCATCTCTTCAATATCGCCCGTAAAGAATGGGGAATGGAGTGTTTGGGGAATCCGATTCAGAATATTCGTATGCCCAAGTTGCCTGTTGGTCGGGATCGACGTTTGCGGAAGGGTGAGGAAGCATTGCTTCTAGAATCGTCAGACTATCCCATGAAGCAGTTGATTATCCTGGCTTTGGAGACGGGGATGCGCTTGGGAGAGATCACCGGGATGTGCTGGGAGAATGTTAACCTTAAAAATTCTACGGCTGTGTTGCAGGACACTAAAAATGGTGAGCGTCGTGTGGTGCCTCTCTCTTCAACTGCGAAAGAAGTGATAGCCTCATTGCCAAGACATATAAATGGGTACCTGTTTCCAAGGATTAGCAGCTCCTCTGTATCTCATCGGTTTGCCACTCTTTGTAAGAGAAACAATATAAAAGATTTTCGCTTTCATGATCTAAGGCATGAAGCAACTTCACGTTTGTTTGAGAGAGAATTAGATATGATGGAAGTTGCCTCAATTACAGGTCATAAGACGTTACATATGCTTAAACGCTATACTCATCTTAAAGCGGAAGACTTAGCTAGGGAGCTTGACCCTGTAAATAATTCTGTGTAACTGCCCGGTTGGTCAATGCTAGAAACCTCTCGGTAACCGGCCCTGATATTCAAGCATAAACCGATCCAGTGCAACATTCCAATGATGAAGTGGCATCGTCCATTTTTTTGATGCTGATTGAATGGCCAACCAAACCACCTTCAATGCTGAATTGGCATGAGGGAATATTTTTCGATTTTGGATCGCTTTACGGATCCCGCTGTTTAGGGACTCAATCGCATTAGTGGTATAGATAACTTTTCGGATCTCATCTGGGTAGTCAAAAAGCGTGATTAAATTTGG
>JAFLJQ010000009.1 GCA_022712915.1 Gammaproteobacteria bacterium
ATAAACCACACTCGGTGACGGCAGAAACCGTCTTTCATTCCACCAAGTTGCCACTCGTAAAATGGTTCTGGGCGATATACTGGGTATCCTCCGATAAAGGCGGTATTTCAGCCTTGCGGTTGACGAAATTGATAGGCGTATCATGTCCCACCGCACGCTTAATGCTCACCAAATTGCGAAAAACGATGGGCCATCGAGATAGCTTATACCGGTTAACCGAGCATATAGAACTCGATGATGCATTCGTTGGGGGAAAGCAAAAAGGCAAACGAGGCCGAGGCGCAATGGGAAAAAAGCCCATCATCGTGGGATGAGTGGCTACCTTGGGTGCATATCGTTATTAGTCATCTCAAACGAGTTTTACGGGGGACTTTTCATGGTGTGCAAGGAAAATATTGACAGGAATACATCAATGGGTTTTGCTATCGATTCAACCGACGGCGTTGGGAGGCTGAAATCCCGGCCCGATTACTGGCAGCATGTGCAACTCATTTACCTATAAAAACTTGCTGAGTTATCTTTAGAGGCAAGTAAAAATATTTATAATTGCAATTATCCATTATTATAGTAGGCTTTATATTCTATGCTCTTAGTGGATAGTACCTGTTATATTTGGTAGTTATAAATAGAGACAATTTATGTATTAAACTGATTTAATTTACCTCCTTCATTTAACCGGTATGCAACATAAGCACATTTTAATAAACATAACGTCATGATTTTAATTAATAACATTCAATTTCTTAAAGTGGGTGTCCACGTAAGCTTACTTGCGCCAGCCATTGCCAAAAGAACAACTGCTACGACAAGTAACCCAAGCGACACCAATTCTGAGCGTGATCCCAGAACTAGGATAGTAGCCCCCATCGCAATGGACATACCTCCGTAGGTCGCCCTTAGGTCGATTAACCCTGATGGAGTACTCGGGCTTCCATCGGTAACTAGAGAAGCCATTTCTATGGAAAAAAACGTAAAAGCGGTCCCATAGAGAGCGAAGAACAGCCCCGTCGCATGGATTAGTAATTTGGCCATATTCATATTTTCTCGCCCATTTTATTCCGTTGCCTAACAGTGATAAAACAAACGTAAACTATTGATTGTTATTAATAACCCATCATTTCTTAAGATGGGTGTCCGGTTTAATTTGAAGGTACACAAACGTATACTTGTTACTATGATTACTGAGGCAATACATTTTTTGATATATCACGAGTTTCTCCAATTTTCATGACCCATAGTGATTGTTCAGAAAAACCTTTTTTTAACCCCTCCGTTCTGAACCTTTTTGGCGGTTCAAATGGTGGCTCATCTGACAAGCTGCTGACTGTTCCCCAATGAGAAGCAATCAGTGTATTTGCATGAATATCACGCCCAATCAGAACCGCTTCTTCTGGCGTGGTATGTGACATCCACATTAACTCCCTTGGCTCATAAGCCCCTATGGGTAAAATAGCATAATCAAACGAACCATATTTGTCACCGATATGATTAAAAATCGTTCCTGAGTACCCCGTATCCCCAATAAAAATAATCCGCATTTTGGAACTCTCAATGACCCAGGAAACCCATAGGGTTTCATTATGGTCAGATGTACTTCGTGCAGAATCATGAACTGAAGGTTGCGCAGTAAGCTCTACGTCTTCAATAGATACTGACTGCCCCCAATCTAACTCGGTGACCTTTCTATATCCTCGCTCGGTAAAAAAGGACTTAAGCCCTAAAGGCACAACCACATGAATATTATCTTTGTTTTTTAAGTTGCTAACAGTTTTATCATCCAAGTGATCATAATGACTATGTGAAACAATCACTATATCGATTGAAGGCAATTTATTTATAGGAATAGGCGAATCAACAAACCTTCTTGGGCCCGCCCATGAAACTGGGCTTGCGAATTCAGATAAAAAAGGGTCTGTTAAAATTGTCACATCGGATGTTTTTATCAGAAAACTAGCATGTCCCAACCAAGTAACACGGTCACCTTCAATTGAATTTAAAAGCTGCATAGATTCCAGCGCTGACAATGTATGTCCATCAGGGGTATCAGGAACAAACACCGATCCCCAGAATCTGCTGATATAAAAAAATAGGCCTTTAGGGGCGGATGTTTCCACAAATGGATGGTTTTGATATCCAGTGATAGTGTGATGTTTTGGTTTGTTCCCCATTGCCATTTTCTCAGAATATTCAGACGACGTTGAGGTGCGCGCAAACAATATAGCTAGCGCTGTAATTATACCAATGACAATTTTTGTGTATCCCATCATCCCTTTAACCAGCCTTTCTCATCATATTTTGAAGTGTTTACATATAAATAACCACCTTTACCCTGAACGAACTGTAGTGTTTTATAAGACTCTTTAGTTTCCTGTGTTACCACATACTTAGAAGCGCACCCCGAAAAAAGAAACGCAAGCAGCAAACAAGCTAATAATTTCCTCATATCATTTCATCCAGCTGTACTTATGCAATTTGGAACGAGGTAGATACTATAGAGAAATTTTTATATTAATCGATAAGAGTACGATGTAACGACTTAAAGAAGAAGTGAACGGAAAATATGGAGGATGAATAGTATTGATGAATCCACATAAGCTTTGCACAAACGATATTAGGTGTTTTTCCTAAAACAAATGGAAACAAATGGGGTCAGAGCCGAATGGCACTTACTTAAGAGTTATTTTCTTATAAATCAATTAGCTACCATTGTAACTGATGTATAAATTGAGTCAGATAAATTTGTGATCCGGGTTAGTAATACTGTAAAAATAGTAGTTTTCGTTTTTTTAAAACCCA
>JAFLJQ010000023.1 GCA_022712915.1 Gammaproteobacteria bacterium
CGCCGTGTTGATCTAGCTTTTTTAGGCGCTCTTCTGTATCAAAAAAACTGGGCTGTAACATTATATCGGATCTCCTTGGCGTTCTTGATCTGATCGCGGGAAATACAGAAAGTTCCGTTAATTTTTAGAGGTTCCCTTCAATTAAAAAAGCTAAAATTATTACTGAAAAAATTCTTTTAGCGACTAAACAAACCCGTTTCATCTGGGATAAAAAATCCTTTGAAATAGGCATCAGCATCGGCGTTATACCCATCGATAACATGACTAGCAATGCATCCAATGCATTGAGTGCAGCGGATACGGCCTGTTATGAAGCCAAAGACCGAGGACGTAACCGTGTACATATTTATACCACAAATGATGATGAGCTGGCTAAACGACAAGGTGAAATGAATTGGGTACATCGTATCACCAATGCCCTAGATAATGACCGGTTTGTACTCTTTTATCAGGAAATTGTCGCCATAGAGCAACAAACAAACCCACGTAAATATTTTGAGATATTACTGCGTTTAACAAATGATGATGGTAGTCTCGTTCCTCCGATGGCTTTCATACCTGCGGCCGAACGTCACAACATGATGCCCATTATCGATAAAATTGTTATTGAAAAGGCTTTAACTACACTTAAAACTTTGCCTAATAATGTATATGACATCCATTTTTCCATTAATCTTTCAGGCCAATCACTCTCAAACCCAAGTTTCCTCGACCTCGTCATAGAGACTATCAATAAAACGGGAATTAATCCCATGCAAATCATGTTCGAGATAACAGAAACGGCAGCTATAGCAAACTTAACCCGCGCAATTCATTTTATCCGTACATTAAAAAAACTTGGTTGCGAATTTGCACTAGATGATTTTGGTAGCGGACTTTCATCCTTTGCCTACCTGAAAAATATCCCGGTGGATTATCTGAAGATCGATGGCTATTTTGTTCGTGACATCAATAATGATCCAACCGACTCCGCCTTTGTCGAATCTATTAGTCAAATTAGCCGCGTAATGGGTATTAAAACTATCGCCGAATACGTCGAAAACATTGAAGTGCTGAATAAACTACGCACCCTTGGCGTTGGCTTCGCGCAAGGTTATCACTTCGGTAAACCAAAACCCATTACCGAACTGAATGCGGAGTTAATCGTTAAAATCCATCATTCATCCGTCTAAATAACCTTGGAGAACCTCTTCTCACCTGCCTCACGCAAATAACGATCAAATACCATACAGACATTTCTGATCAGGAATTTACCTGCAGGTCGAACTTCGATCACATCACCGCTACATTTAACTAGCCCATCCAGTTCTAGTTGTTTAAAATCTTCCAATTCCATTGCAAAGTAATCGGCAAACTTAATTTTAAACTCGGCCTCAACCTTGCTCATATCAAGTTTAAAGTGACATATCAATTGAGTAATCACATGACGGCGTAATAGATCATCATCATTCAAAGCGACACCGCGAAACATAGGTAAATGGCCGCTATCAATACATGCCTCATACTCATCCATCGTTTTCACATTTTGGCTATAACTATCACCAATTTTCGAAACCGCTGTCACACCCATAGCAATCAGATCACACTCGGCCTGGGTTGAATAACCCTGGAAGTTACGATACAAACTACCTTCCTGTTGTGCCATAGCCAGTTCATCATCAGGTTTGGCAAAATGATCCATGCCAATATAGACATAACCAGCATCCGTAAGACGCTGCACACACAGTTGCAATATGGCCAGTTTCACTTCCGGTGGCGGCAACTCACTATCAATAATCTGGCGCTGAGTCTTAAACATCTGAGGCAAATGTGCATAATTAAACACAGACAGGCGATCAGGTGACATCGCAATCACTTTTTCCAACGTCTGAGCAAAAGTTGTGACATTTTGTAATGGCAGGCCATACATTAAATCAATACTGATGGAATGAAAACCAGCGATCCTTGCCGCCACAATCACCTCTTCAGTTTCAGCCTCAGATTGAATACGATTTACGGCCTTTTGTACATCAGGATCAAAATCCTGTACACCAAGACTCAAACGATTAAAACCAAGTTCTCTTAACAGATTAATCGTTGGCGCATCGGCTTCACGAGGATCAACTTCAATAGAGTATTCACCAAGGTCGTCGTCTAACAATTTAAAATGACGACGCGTTTCGGCCATAAGATCACGCATTTCATCATGGCTTAAAAAGGTAGGCGTCCCCCCACCCCAATGTAATTGGGTTACCGGACGTTGCGGATCAAACAAGGCAGCCTGCATGGATATTTCCTGAAACAGGCGTTGTAAATAGGGTAATGACCTTTTGCGATTTTTGGTAATAATTTTATTGCACGCACAATAAAAACAAACGGTATCGCAAAAAGGAAGATGGAAATAAAGAGACAGTGGCTGACCACTTTCATTGCTTTTAATCGCGACATTCTTGTATTCACGTTCAGCAAAATTTTCATGAAACTGTACCGCTGTCGGGTACGAAGTATAACGGGGACCCGCTTTGTCATAGCGGCGAATCAGATCCAGATCAAATGCAATTTCAGACATATTCCCTACTCTAGAATTATCGAGTTAATAGACGACCCATTTTCAGGGCATAACAATTAAACGTTGACCAAGCCTCTTTAATTTACGCACAACTTACGCCTTTTCCAGCCCCAGCCGATGGGTCTGGTTAATCAGGCGTAACATAGGCTTGAAAGGGATCCATACATCCGGTGCCGTATTGACGATCGCCATAAAATCCAGATCTTTATCAGCAAATTGGTAGGAACCACCTAACAGGGAAGCGTACAGGGATTTGATGTTATTCTCCAGTTTTTCAGCCATCTCAATGGCAGCGCCCATGAACTCTTCATCATATTCAATCGAGCTACGTAATTCTGCCACATTGATTAAAGCCTGCTTAACCAATTCAAGATAGGCCTCCTGCGTTAAAGGTCGATTCATAGCCATGTCATCATCCTTTATAATGTATTGAAAATAAATGACGGTGTGCCAGTAATGATTCCGCATCCAGCATAAAAACACCCTGCCCACCGTGCTCAAATTCTAGCCAGGTAAAGGGCACATAGGGAAAAAGCTCCTGTAGTGCCGCCATACTATTACCCACCTCCACCACCAAAATCCCACCCGAATTTAGATAGTCACTGGCCTCAGCCAGCATGGGAATGACTAAATCCAACCCATTACCCCCGGCCCTCAATCCCAATTCAGGCTCATGCCGAAATTCCTCTGGCAAATCAGCCATGTCCCTAGCATCCACATAAGGCGGGTTACTAACAATAATATCGTAACACCGTCCCTGCAAGGCTGAAAACAGATCGGACTGCACTAATTCCAGTCGATCCTCCAGTTGATAATGGCTCCGATTCACACCGGCAACGGCCAAGGCATCCTCTGAGATATCGGCGGCATCCACCTTCGCCTCAGGAAAGGCCAACGCACAGGCGATGGCAATACAGCCACTGCCGGTGCCAATCTCCAAAATACCCGCCACAGGATGTTCACCCAGCCAGGGCAAAAAACCATCCACAATCAGTTCAGCTATGGGCGACCGAGGAACGAGCACACGCTCATCCACATAAAAGGACAATCCGGCAAACCAGGCCTCTTTAATCAGGTAAGCTGCCGGTTTACGTTCACTCATGCGCCGCTGGTAGAGACCAAGAATCGTCGCTTGCTCCTGCTCACTCAGCGAGCGTTCAACGTCCACATCCTCATAATCAGGCCGAACCCCCAATGCATTAGCCATCAACCAGGCGGCCTCGTCCAGAGCATTGTCCGTGCCGTGACCAAAATAAATCCCGGCCTGTTCAAATTGCTCGGCCCCCCATTCCACTATCTGATGTAGGCTCATATTGGCCTGAGGCAGTGATATTGTCAGAGAATCAGACAAAGCTTATGTCTCTGGTTTTTTGGCATGTTTGGGACGAAAAGCCTTGATAAAATCATCATGGGTTTCCAGATACGGCCCCTCAATGAGATCGATACAGTATGGTACCGCCGGAAAAACCGCATTCAAGCAATCCGCAATGGCAGAAGGCTTGCCGGGCAGGTTAATAATCAGAGATTGACCTCTAATTCCGGCTATTTGACGCGATAAAATGGCTGTGGGGACGAACTGTAGCGATACAGCACGCATTTGTTCACCAAACCCATCCAGGATCTTGTCACACACTGCCTCCGTGGCTTCCGGGGTAATATCCCGTGCGGCAGGGCCTGTTCCACCCGTGGTGACGATCAGACAACAGCCCTCATCATCACTCAATTCACGTAGAACCGCCTCCACCTCAGGCTGTTCATCCGGCACCAGACGGCTCACCGCCTGCCAGTCACAGCTCAAGGCATTTGACAACCATGTATTCATGGCTGGCCCCCCCAGATCCTCATATTCCCCTCGACTGGCGCGATCCGAGACCGTGACAAAACCAATGCGTATTGCTTGCTTACTCATATGATGAAATACCCGTGAATCCAGATTATGTATGAATATTAAATGATTTCAACAACGAAAAAAATCTTTACAGAAAAATAAACAGGCCTTGAGGCCAGGATAATTACATATTTGAGTAAAATAAATAACACCACTATTCACGCTAATCAAGAAGATCAATTTCTATTTTCAAGGTACCGATTGACATCAAACATGGCCTGATATTCTTCAAGACGAATACCGGCCTTTTTAAAGTTCATCGCATCTGGAAAACCGCTGGCTTACTCAGCTTTATATTTAGCATCCATAAACCATCTACTCACCCATTGAGTGATCACATCAAGCTCACCATCAATAAGTTGTCCAGGCAGGACTTACAAAATAGAATTAAAACCCTCGCGAGACAACGGCGCATGTATAGCTGTAACGGCGGCAACATCACAATTTTTAATCACAGGCAGCAGTTGTCTGACGCGATCACGAAGTAATTGTTGGCGGGTTTGTTCGCTAAAAGATTTAATCAGATCTTCAACCACCTGATACTCTTTCGTACCCTGTACCGCCTTGCCAAACAGAATAATAAACGATTCCAGTGTCACCAGAGCATCATGTGTTTTGGCCACATCCCGGGAACGCTTGATCAGTTTCTGACAAAACCATTCAAAGTGCTCTGTATCAACAGAGAGATTAATTTTATCAGCCACCGTATCACTCTCTTCATAATACCTTGCCCTCAATCTGAATCTTGACTAAAAGGCCAAGCGTTAATTGAAGGGGCCATCAACCTTGCTGCACATATCCAATTAAAATGCACCTTAAAGTTTCATTGTAAAATCAAATATTAAATGTCCAACATAATGCAATCACATCAAGGTGCAGGATCTATCTTAACATCCATCCTGAATGTTGCATGGCATGTAACACAATTATTCGCCAGTTCAGCCAATTGTTGCAAAGTGAGTTGCGGATCACCCAGAGATTCAGCATCCAACGCCAACATATCGAATTTTTTATGTGTATCAAAACCCAATTTTTTAAAGGCCAGCGGCAGTTTACCCACCAGACTACCCGGCATGGCCTGTTGAGCGGCCGCACCAACTTTACGCGCTGCGGTAATAACCTGTGACATATCTTCCTTACTCAGACCTTCCGTAATCTGCTGCATACTGGATAAAAACAGACGCATTTCAGCCAGGACTAAATCACGTTCATAGGCTTCCAGTTGAATTGATTGACGACCATCACTGGATGGCACAACAGAACCACTCAAAATAAATTTATAGGCCATTAAGACAACCAAAATTAACAGTAACCCTGAAATTGACCAGCTTACTTTACACGACTTCATTTTCATCTCCTGTTTGTTTAATAACAAAAACATTTATAACATACTGCGCTTTTCAAATCTGTACGTAGCCATTGCAATAACAATCCAAAGAGTAGAACGAAGGCTCATCGCCACCACCGTGCGCATTTCATACTCACCACCGTTCAGAATATGGATGCCAAAAGCGACAAACATCAATACGGTTGACATGGCAATCACCATCGCCAGGGGCATCGCCCATTTTGTATTAAACCACAGACCTGTCCCAGCCAGAATGTAAGCAAAGCCAGCCAGAAAATTAAACCACAATACAAAACCAACATAATGACCCGCCGCCTAGCGGGCTTCACCATCAATAAACAATACGCTACCACCCGCCTTGATGGTAAGCACACCAAAACCAACGGCAATAATCACTGCCAACCAGCGCCAGAATGAACGTTTGCTATCACTCATCATTTCCACCTCTCAAGTTAAATTTTCTTTCACGTGGTTTCAGGGCAAGCCAGAGAAACGTCCACACCGTCTCGGCCTCTTTCTCCAATGAGAAAGAAAATTCATAAATAGACCAGCGGAGTACCAGCCCCTGAATCAGGGCCGTTATGTAGCGGGCCGTTTCTTCTGCATCAAGATCTTCACGTAAAACACCACTTTGCACGCCTTCATTCAGTAGTTGTATCACCCGCTGGCTATAACGCTGCATCACTTGTTGCAGTGCCGCCTTTAACTGCGGTGACTCCAAGTGAAGTAAATCTGAAAACAAAACCTTGGGTATAGCCCGGTGTTTACTGATAAAGGTGAGTTGACGCTGTATCAATTGGCGCAACTTCTCATCTGCCGGATCATTAGGATTGGCTCCAGAGCTAATGGCCTTAAACAGGTTTTCTGCAATCCAGCCAATAACCGCAGCAAAAATGGCATCACGGCTCTTAAAATGGCGAAAGACAGTCGGTTGGGCAATCCCCACACGGTCAGCAATGGCCTGGGTTGTCACCCGTTTAATGCCCTGCTCCGCCGTCAGGGCCAGCGTGGCCTCAACGATCTCTTTTTTGCGTTCTTCGTGCGATTTGCCCATATCAACCAATAGTGAGTAATCAATTGCTCAATAATGGCCATTTAATTCCGACAAGTCAAGTAAGGTAATAAGTATTGCTCTTCCTAGTCGGCGCCTATAACCTATGATAGTTATGATTTGTTCAGAAGTAAGGGGCTTTTAACAGCAATAATCTATGATAAAAAAACCAAGTATAGAGACCATAACAGTCAAATACCTCGTCAACTTCCTACTGATTTTGGCCGTAATCTTACTAATAGTCACTGCATTCAATTTTCGTGCACTTTCCAAATCTGCTACTGAAAATCAGGCGATGGTCTATGCTGAACTGGTTCGGGCTGGGCTAACTGCTCATATGAAAGCGAACATTATGCATAAACGTGACTACTACATGAATGAGATCAAGCAGTTACAGAAAATCAAAAAGTTGCGTGTCATTCGTAGCGATGAGGTAATCAAGCAGTTTGGCAGAGGCCGTGAGGATGAACAGGGTGCCGATGCTTTTGCAAAACAGGTATTTGAAACCCGGCAGCCATTCTTTGAATCTAAGGAGTGGCGCCTTCAGCCTGCTATACGAGTTATTATTCCCTACATTGCTAGTCGTGAAGGTACATTGGATTGCCTTAGCTGCCACAAAGTGACTGAGGGGGTTGTGCTCGGTGTAGTGGATATAGAGTTAGATGTGACTGAGTATCGAAACCATTCACTCTATGTGTTGGCAGGTATGCTTCTGTTGTCGCTGCTCTTTATGATGCTGATCGCCTTGAATACCTCACGAACTATCCACAATCTTGTACAGGTGCCATTGGAGACTTTGATTGATCGTACAAAGGAGGCGTACCACAAACATATACCGGTCAGCCCTGAGCAGTTTATGACGGAGGAGTTCGCCAATGTTGCCAATGAGATTAACCTATTCAACACTGATATCATCGCCCATCAAGATCTACTAAAGGAAAAGAATAGAGAGTTGCTCGTGCTTAATAGTGAGATTGAGAATACCCTGCGTGAAACGATCTATACCATGGGTGTGATTGAAGAGCAGCGCTCAAACGAGACCCATAATCACACCAAACGTGTCACCCTCTATAGCCAATTACTGGCAGAGAAAATGGGGCTCTCAAAAGATGATGTTGATCTGGTGACTGCGGCTTCACCGTTGCATGATATCGGTAAACTGGGAATTCCTGATAAGGTGCTGCTAAAACCCGGACAGTTGACCAATGAGGAGCATCAGGTGATGCAGAATCATGCCCGCATCGGTTTTACTATGCTCAGCCACTCATCGCGTGATCTGTTAAAAGCAGCGGGTTTGATTGCACTGCAGCATCATGAAAAATGGGATGGATCTGGCTATCCACAGGGGCTGAAGGGAGAACAGATCCATGCCTTTGGTCGTATTGTTGCTCTGGCTGATGTTTTTGATGCCCTCTATTCAGAGCGAATCTACAAAAAAGCTTGGCATATTGATAAGGTAGTAAACTGGATCAGTGAGCAGCGTGGGGGGCATTTTGATCCGACGCTGGTTGATATATTTCTTGAAAATATGGATGAGTTTGTTGTCATCAATAAGCACTACCCCAGTGCTCTTTCCAAATTGAGCTAGGGGATGAAACCGTAATAGCAGTTGGCAGCCCGGATTGCTGACGTCATTAGGTTTGAGATGACAGCAATAATTATGGTTAAGCCGCTCTCTCTTCCGGCGTGCAAACCCTAACCCGGTAAAGCCAAGACCCAATGGCGATGCTGTCGCTTAACGTGACATCAAATGCCATCGTGACACGGCTTAATAGCACGTCACCAGTGAATCAAGGCTGTAATCAAGAATACCATCCATCATCAGCACGCTTATGCCAAGACTGTCAAGATCAAAAGTAAAACGGCTATCAAGTGCGTAACCCTATTCATTATTATAATAAGTTCTGTCATAGGCGATGTAAGAGGTATCACTGCTGTCCCGTTAATAACCTAAAAAATCGTGTATCTACTGGGTACACAAAGGCTTGAGGAGGTTGAAATGAGCATGAGGCATGAAAAGTGCTTGTAAAACACTCTTTACCGCAAAGGTTGCAAAGAGGCGCAAAGAAAAAATAAATTCGGTAATGTATAAAAAATGAGCTTGAAGTCTTCGGATAACCTCTAATATAAAACAAAATAACGTTGCGATCCTTTGCGCCCTTTGCGGTTTAGATCTTTAAAATGGATTAAAT
>JAFLJQ010000082.1 GCA_022712915.1 Gammaproteobacteria bacterium
TCATGAATCCGTTATTATCATTGGTGATGGTTGTCTTAACTGGGCGCATGCAATGCGCCCCTACAAATTCGATAATGTCATGAACCCGTTATTATCACTGGTGTTGGTTGTTTCGACCGGGCGCATGCAATGCGCCCCTACAATTCGATCATTTTGTTTTTTTGTTGTTGTGTATTTTGGAGGTTTTGGGTTTTTTGATGAGTTTTGTTTTTGTTGGGCAGGTGGATGTAAGGAGTTGCCATGCTTCCAGGTTGTAGGCGGCGGCGAGTCGTTCTACGGTTTCTAGCCAGATCTATTTTTTATTGCCGATTTTTATTTGTTGGTAGTGCTTTTGGCTGAAGCCTGAAAGGGTGCCAAATTCTTTTTGTGTGAGGCCATGTTTTGCAGATTACGATTTGCTTATCCATCCACCTCAGCAGGCTAATTCATATTATGGATGGATCAGGCACTACTGTTTGTCTAAGTACTTATGCTTTATCAACCATTCTTTAAGTATATTCTCGACCTGCTTTGTGAATGAGCGGTCGTTATCGCTAGCTGCAACTTTTACAAGCCCAGAAATTTGGGGGGACAAATAGATTGTTGTTCGTTGTTTTTCTTTATCATCTTGCTTCATAGTGAATCATTATGGCGTTATAAACCACTTTGACAATGAAGCATTTTGATGTCAAAATGATGCTATTGCTTTCTTCGTTAACAACAACTATCTGATTTTATTGGATATTACTGTGCATTTTGTTGCATCTGCTAATCATCAACTATTTTGAAGGAAGATCAGGATTGGAGGTATAAGCCGTCCTTTATGACACCGGCTATATCAAAATACCCACTTGAAATACCCACGATCGTGGGGTGTTAAGCTGAAAATGATTACTCTACGATGACAAACAGTCCTTAAAGAGAAAGATATGAATCATGATATTTTTACAAAATCTACCACGACATGAGCCTGTCGCTGAACGATATCAATGGGTAAGGTTTGTTTTGTTTCAGTTCGGAAAACCACCCTTCATCACCACCAATATCTTTGTAATCAGTAAATATAAGAGAAATTCAAAATGGATTTAACGGAAGAGGTAAGGCCGGAGCTGTTGCGCCGCTACGTCGCCGCAGGGGATAAGATCAGGATCGAGGCGAATACGATTTTTAATCTTACGCGGCAGCTTGAGCAATCCGAGGCAGATGAGGTGACGCTTGATCCTGTTGTCCTCGAACACATAAGCCAGATACTCATTACCAAGTTAGTCAATATTTGGACGATTCTGGATGACTTTGTTTATCTCATTCAGGTCCAGACAATATTAGATGACTTGGGCAAAAAATAAACGAGGGCCAGGATGAAGGAGCAGGATAAAGATAACACGACCATGCCGGTCACTGAACCGGTTACTGACCGGCCACATAAGGATTATGCCCTCAACCCGCTGCTAGAAGAAGGCCCTGATGGGGTCATTCTGCGAGTCATCTGCATTATGGAATATTTATCCTGCATGACATTACAGGAAGAAATGGCCATGAATGACAATATGCATTACGGACGATGGTTAATAGATGAAAGCATGATAAACGCCTTGAAGTACATTGAGGCAGTGGAAACGGAAAAGCAAAAAACGGAACATGGTGGCAAATAACGGCTGTATAAAGGAGTCTAAATAAACCTATTTTTTCTAATCAGGAACAAAATAAGGCGGCGATTATTTGTGTCTTTTGTGGCTTAGATGTTCAGTTTATAGCGTTTTATGAGGCGCTATCTTTTATCCAATACTCCTTCACTCACTAATTGATCCGTTAGCCTTAACCATTCCACCAGCAGTTTGTTGAGCTGCACGGTGTGTTTGGTGTGGCTGAAGCGGTTTTCATCGGCACGGTTGACGGCATAGATGTAGTCGTTGAGGCTGACTTTTCCGAAGGAGTAGTTTTCGGCCTCGTCTTTGAGGATGGCTTCGGCAAGTTGGATTTTTTTCTCTGAGATGGCGATGAGTTTTTGTTCGCGGCGGATTTGCAGGAAGAGGTTTTTCAGGTTGGTGTGCAGCTCTTCATATTTATTTTGGTTGGATAAGACGGTTTTTTTGTGTTCGATTTGGGTTATGCGGTGTTTGGCTTTATCGACGCTACGACCAACGGGCCAGCGCAAAGAAATCCCGGCAAAGTAAGTGCGTTCATCATTTTTGATGCCCCAGTCTTCACCATTGAGTTTATAACCGAGTAGCAGGTTGGTGGAGGGCAGGAGATCATCGGCGGCTTTGCTGACTTCGAGGCTGCCTTGTTGTTCTAGCAGGCGCAGGGTTTTGTAGGTGCGGCTGCTTTGGGTGAATTTTTCATAGTCCTGATCAAATGTAACATCGCGTGTTGGGCTGGGTGGATTGAGCGGGGTGTACGGTCTTGCTGTTTTGTGGCGAATGGCCTTGAAGATCAGGTTAGATATGTTGTCGTAGATCTCTTGCTGGATAATGACATTTTCCCTTTTTCCTATCAGCAGTAATTCCATTTTGTTGACATCGATGGGCAGAGCGATTTTTTGCCGTTGCCGTTCGAGGATGTTGTCCATTAGTTTCTGGTTGGATTGATACGAGGCCTGGCTGACTTTGAGATCCTCATAGGCGGAGTACCAGTTGTAATAGGCCGCGGTGAGGCTGGCGAGGTAATCTTCATAGGCCTCGACGATCTGATAACGGCTGACTTCATTTTCGATGCCGATGATTTGATCCCACATGCGTGTGCCCTTGCCGAAGGCATTTTGTGCAATGGGCTGTGAGATTAGCAATTGCAGGCTGGAGCTGTCACTTGCGGTCAATGCTGATGAGGCCTTGTTATAGGACAGGGATATGTCGGTGCCGCTATAGGGGAATAGTTTGCTCAGTGACAGTGTTGTTTCTGGATTGCTGCGATCCTGATCGAGGTAAAAGTTGTGCTGGTGTTTGACGGAGAGGATCACGTCACCATCGGGCAGTAGGGCATCACGTCGGTATTGCAGCGGCAGTTGGTCGATGAGGATTGTTTCGAAGTTGGTGTCGTTTTTTGTTGCGCCCTGAATAAAATCCTTGAGTGACAGGCTGGGTAGCGTGTTTTGTGCCGCGGCCAGTGATGGGGCGATTAGCAAATATGTTGTGATACACAGCACTGTGCAAGCAAGTTTGTTTCGCTGTATCTTCTTCATGCTTTTAGTTGCTCTCTTTGCCAGCGCCGTTGTAGATCCTGGAGCAGGCTGTATAAACAGGGTATCAGTAACAAGGTGATCAGTGAGCCAAAGAATAGGCCCCAGGCGAGGGCCAGCATCATTTCTGCCAGTATGGCGTCATAACCGGCCAGGCCGTATGCGGTGGGAAGGACACCGACCACGGTGGTGAGGGTGGTGAGTATCACGGCCTTGAGTCGGGTTTGGGTGACGCGGGCAATCTTTTCATTGATCGGTTTTGTCGAGGGCTCAGCTAAGTCCTTGTCCAGTTTGGTGAGTAATATAATGGAATCATTGATCACCACGCCGGCCATGCCCAGTGTGCCGATGGCGGCAAAGAAGCCAAACAGATTTTGACCGTGCAACCAAAAGGAGAGGATTACGCCTACCACACCAAATGGGATGGCGAGCATGATGAGTACTGGCCGGGTGATGGAGTTAAACAATATGGCGAGGATGACAAAGATCAATAATATGACGGTGATAATGGCATTGCGCAGATCGTTTTGGGATTCCCGTGAATCGGCGATCTCGCCGTTAAAGTTCAGGCTGGTGGAGGGTTGTCGGCTGATGATGTCATGGAATGCTCCCTTTTCCAGATCATCGGCAATTTCCAGTGGTGTCTTTTCGGTGCCCTTTTTCAGGTTTGCGTACACGGTGGTCACGCGCCGGGTGTCACGCCGATTAATGGACGTGGCGGTCTCGGTTTTGTGGACGGTGACCAGATCACGTAGGGGTGCAAGGTAGTTGGATCGGTTTTCTACCGGGATATTCAGGATACTTTCAATGTCTTTTTTGGCACTCGGGAGTACTGATAGGCGCACATCGATACGTTCATTGCCGTGAGGCAGTTCGTAAAGGATATTGCCTTGCAGTGAGGCACGAAACGTTGTGGCGATATCCACCGGACTGATGGCCAGGCGTTTGACCTTTTCACGTTGAATATCAATCTTGTATTCGGGCAGTTTCAACGGCTGGTCGATCTCGGCATTGTCCAGTGCCGGATGGTTTTGCATGGCGGCCAATAAGGTATTGGCCGCCTGGTCTCGTAGCGTATCGTCGTTTTCAAGTATCAATACTTCTACCGCGGTGCCGGATGAATGGCCCCAACGACTCTTCTGGATGATCAGTTTTTCCAGGCCCTCGACCTTTTCCGCCGTGGGTTTCCATAGTGCGACCAGTTCGTCGGCTGAACGTGCACGGTCATCTTTGGGCACGATCTCAATGATCATACGGAACTTGTTTTCTTTAGCGACCCCGCCATGGCGGCTGCGTGCGATTTCGGTGCGAAATCCGACTACTTCTTTGCCAATGTAAGGTTCGATAAGATCTTCGATCTTTTTGCTGATCATGGCCGTTTCATAGCGATCGGCTTTTTTACCGGTGATCCCTTGTAGGACGATTTCGCGTGTTTCGGCGTGAGGGAACAGGACAAACTTCATGTTGTGTTGGGCGATCAGCAAGGAACCGGCCAGTAAGACTACGAAGGCGGCCAAAATGAGGTATTTGTAGTGTAATAAGCGAACCAGTAGATCACCGTAATGGACTTCAATTGGATCAAACCAATGCGGTTTTATTTCGGGCGGGGTTTCCTGGCCGTTGCTACGGCGCAAAAAACGCGGTGCTTGAAAATGCATGTGCCCTGGTAAAACGACCAATGCCTCTAGCAGGCTGGCGATTAGCATGAGGAATACTATCGGGGGTATGAACGTGACAAAAGCACCAAAGCGACCTGAAAAATAAAATAGTGGCACAAAGGCGACACAGGTGGTGGTGATGCTGGCCAGCACCGGCATGAAGACCTCGGCTGTCCCTTTTATGGCGGCTTGTTCAGAGCTGAACCCCTTTGCGCGAAAACGGCCAATGTTTTCTGCTACTACGATGGCATCATCTACCACGATACCCATGACGATGATCACTGCGGCAAGGGTGACATTATTAATGGTGTAACCTAATGCTGAGGCGAAAATTAATGTCAGGCATACCGTGAAGGGGATACCCATCGCGACCCATAAGCCGGAACGTTTGTTAAGGAAAATAAACAGGGTAAGCAGGATCATGCAAAAACCAATGGCACCATTGGTGGCGATGATGGTGAGACGATTGCGTACCTCATAGGATTCGTCGTCCAGGATGACTAGCTGGATATTGGAATGTTTGAGGTTGTTGGCCTTGAAGTCATCCACCACTATTCGCACGGCATCAAGTGATTCGATAATACCGAAGGAGCCGTTTTTTACCACATTGAACATGACCGCTTCATGGCCGTTGACCTTGGTGATGCGTTTTTCACGACGGAAGTCGGTTCTGACCTCGGCAATATCGGTCAGGGCAACGGCTTTGCCTTGAAAGCCTGCTTGTATATAGAGCTGCTTGAGTTTTTCAACCGTATCGAGTTGTGCATTGATGGTGACATTAGGCTCGTCCTTGACTTCGATGTGTCCGGCGGGCTGGCGAATGTGGCTGCTCGACACTTCGTTGATGACTTGGCTGAGGGGGATCCGGTATTTGACCAGTTTGTCTGGATCGACATTAATTTGTAATTCCTGTTGCAGGTAACCGGCGCGTTTGGTGCTATTGATCTGTTGCAAGTTAACCAGTTGCAATTCCAGTGCGGCGGCATAACGTTGCAATTCCTGCCGTTGCGGGTTATCGAGCAGGTGAGCTTTGGTATGGATCAGGGCAATGTCGATAATGGCTTTTTTGGCGCTTTTAAAGACTCGCACCGAGGGTTTGTTGCGAACTTCTGGCGGCAGGCGTGCGCCCAGTGCCGCGTTACGAATTTCGGTGATGGCCTCGTCTTTGTTCGGGTAGTCTTTTTCCAGTTCGACCATGATATTGGTCGTACCTCGGCTGACGCTGCTGAACATCCGGTATACGCCATCGACACCTTTTAGTTCCTTTTCCAGCTCGCGGGTGACGAAGTGTTCTACTTCATCTGCGGTGGCGCCGGGATAATTGGCGCTGACCTGTACAATGTCATAGGTGACATCGGGCCGTTCTTCTTTTTTGATATCCTGCCAGGCCAGCAAACCGCCAACGATGACGGAGATGAATAACATATTGGTCAACAAATGGCGGTTGACAAAATACCCAATAAATTTGGTGATCATAAATCAGTAAAAACCTGTGGATTATTATCCAGTTAAGGGCAACGATTGACCTTGCGGATAAGCCTCATAATGGGGGAATAGTATGCTGAAAAGGGGCAGTGGGGCTAGTGGTATTTGGGGGTGGAGGGCCCGCTGCCATTCAGATGAGCCCTGCGCAGGACTTGAGCCGGTAGCCAGATTGAATTGACTTCATTTTTTGTCATTGCGAGGCCCGTTTTCTGGGCTGCGGTCATCTCAGTTTGCAGCTTCATGACGTGTTCAAATAACTTAGTCGGACATCTATGGATGCCCCCCTACTGTCAAATAAGTAGGCACGCCCATTATTTAGATTATTTGTGGGGCCCCGTAGTGACGTTATTCACTTGTAGTTAGAGCTGGTTGGCTAATACATTCTTTTTTCGGCATGGCCAGATGATAACCTTGCCCGTATTCAATACCCAGATCTATTAACAGCTCTTGTATCTCGTTATTTTCTACAAATTCAGCAATGGTCATGATGGCCAGACCGTCTGCGACATCACTGATGGCCTTGATAATAATGCGATCGAACTGATTGAGGTGCAGGTTACGGACGAAACTGCCATCAATCTTGATCATATCTACGGGCATGTTGCGTAAATAATGGAATGAGGAATAACCGACACCAAAATCGTCCAGTGCAAACCGGCAACCGAGTGCGCGCAGGGAGTCAATAAAACTGCGTGCACGGCCAAAGTTTTCCACGGCAGCCGTTTCGGTAACCTCAAAGATCAGGGCATGGGGGTCAGCACCAAACTCATCCAGGGCAAGTTGCAGGTGATGTAGAATATCGGAATGCCCAAAATTACGACCAGACAGATTAATAGCGATGCTGATTGGGTTACCGTCTTTAATACTCTCTGCCTGCCTTTCGACAGCACTGCGTAATACCCACTTATCGATATCACGAATCAAACCAAAGTGCTCGGCGGTATCAAGAAAGGCATGAGGATAGATAAGACTGCCGTCGTGCTCTTCCAATCGCAGCAAGGCTTCGTAATGGATCACTTCGTTGGTCGTTATGTTGAATATGGGTTGGTAGTGCAAGATAAAGCGATCCTCGGCCAGTGCTCGGTGAATCTTGTCTTCCCAATGAACCTTGGCGTGCATTTGCGTCAAGGTATTATCGTCATGTTTATAGGTATGAAACTGATTGCGTCCCTGGTGTTTGGCGGCATACATAGCCGCATCGGCTTTGGCAAGCAATTCGCTGGGGGTGGAGCCATGTTCAGGGAAGACCGTAATACCGATACTGGCGCTGATGTGAGTATTTAGATCTTGCGGTAAGCGTGTTTTGAATGCTAATTTATCCAGCAGGTGTTGGGCAACAATTTCTGCTTCAGTAATTGCTGTATGCGGCAGAATGACAGCAAATTCATCGCCACCGAGTCTTCCCATGATATCGATATTGCGCAAGGTTCCTGTCAAGCTACGGGTTACGGCTAACAGGCATTCATCTCCAGCCTGATGACCCAGGGTGTCATTAATATATTTAAATTGATCCAGATCGAGAAACAATAGTGCGCTGGTCTGTTTAAATCGCTGGGCGTAGGCCACTTGATGTTCAAGCTCCTCCTGAAAACGGCGCCGGTTGTACAGTCCGGTGAGGGCATCATGGTCAGCGAGATAAATAATCCGTTCTTCGTTTTTTTTCTGTTCATTGATATCAATCAACAGGCCACGGGAAATTAATTGGTTATTTTCGAACTCAACATTGTGGATACTGCGAATCCACAGATAATCACCGCTACGGTGCAACATTCGAAAGTCCATACTGAACTCACCCTTGTCTTCCATTTGTTGTCGAACAACATGTTCAAGCCAGTTACTGTCATCGGGATGAATGTGGTTAAACCAAAAATGGGGGGTTAGCCATTCTGCACTGCTATAGCCCAGCAGATTCTCTGCCTCCTGGCTGACATAGGTAAATATTCGTTTGTCCGGTGTAATCTCGAAGATAACCGCATTGATATTATTCAATAAGGTTTCCATGCGATGGGTTTCTTTTTCAAGCGCGAGGTGTTTCTGGCTGAGGGTGTTCTGGGTATCTTCCAGGTGTTGAGCCATTAGATTAAATGAAAAGGAAACATCACCAACTTCATCCGTGCTCTTTATTTTAATGCGGTGTGATAAGTTACCATCTTTTAATTCATGTGCACCTTCTTCCAGCTTACGCAGATTGCGTGTTAGAAAAAGTCCCAATGCAAGACTCAATATTGTTGATATGATAAT
This sequence comes from Gammaproteobacteria bacterium, assembly GCA_022712915.1. Lineage (GTDB taxonomy): Bacteria > Pseudomonadota > Gammaproteobacteria > UBA6429 > Thiohalophilaceae > JAHEDB01. Next base: position 8,539 of record JAFLJQ010000082.1, read on the forward strand.
CGCAATGGCCGCGATAATGGCATTTTCCAGCTTTGTTTTATCCTCAAGGTACTCAATTTTTTCAATGGAGTAGCCAGCAAAAATAGTTCCTACGTGCTGGTTAGAGAGAAAAATCTTTTGCTTGATATCATAAACACCGTCTCTCCTTGCGGTTTGATAACTTTGGTCATTCTGTGTTGCATTATTTTCTGAGTTCATCAGGGTTTGGGCATCACCAATGTTGCCCATAAGAACCTGGTTATGGTTATAGACCGCCACATAAGTCAGATCCTGGCTGTCGTTTAGCGGATACAGGATACTCTGAATGCGGGCACTATCATTGGCTGCCAGGGCTGGTGCCAGAGTCGTTGCCAGCAGTTTGCTCTTATCGTTGGAGTGTTGTTGCAATAGTTCGGCATGGCTACTGCTGAATTGCCGGGCACTGTTCCATACCAGTAAGCCCAGCATCAGGGCCTGTACTAATACGATACTGGCAACCAATTTAGTGGAGAGACGTAATCGCATTTAATGATCGCTTATTTTTGAATTTTTATTGTTCTTCAGGTAAAGCCGCATGGCCTTAAATTCATTAGCCAACTGCTGGCTGTGGGTCATGAGGCTGTTTGAAGGTGTAAGTGCATTGGCCATAAGTGTCTTAGTATAGGTGATTGGGGCTCTGTTTTTATCAGGAACCGTGATCATAAGGACAAATTGAGGTGCGATTAACACAAAATCATAGTTATGTTTGGTGAGCCGCTCAACAGGCAATAGTGGGGTAAATGCAGGGCTTTGACTAGAACGTACCATACTTACACTCATTAATAACTAGTTGATTTTAATTGATAATAAGACATTCCCCAAAAACAACCTGTTAAATATAGCGATATTAACCAGTGACTGGCAAGTAAAAGTGATCAGGCGGCCGTTTTTTCATCTTCGAGGAAGGATTCAAGCGGGCGGTTAATGGTTTCAACCAACATATTGATATCTGCCAGCTGATTATTGAGTTTTTCTGCGGCCACTTCCAGTTCGATGATGCGTTGTTGCATGGTCTTCCTGGAGTCATTAATGTTACGCAAGCTCTCTAGTCGCTTGTCGACCTGATATTTATGTTCTTTGAGACGAGAGAACAGTGGTGAAAGAGCTGATTTGTGCCAGTTTTTGGCCTCTGTGTTGGCCACATAAAAGGTATTTCGTACACTGCTTACCAGTGAGATAAAGAATCTCTTTATCACAAAATTTTGTTCGGTCATGGCCGTGACGGGGCTTTTACGAAAGGCCTCAGCTTCCAGATTAATGCGTTCGATATCACGTTTAAATTTATTTGTTAGAAACATCTTTGGCCGACTATCTGCCAGGTTATGATCATCGTTAAATTTACGGAATATTGTTTGCAATAATACGTTGGTCTTATAGGACTGATCAGTTGTTTGATCAATAGACTTGTTGATAATATCGAAAAAATTCTGCATGGCTGAGCGCAGCCCTTTGGTGGTCCAGGTTCCGGTCATTTGCTTGCGGGTATCGGTCATGAGTTTGTCCAGTTCGGTCAGACTAAGAATTTTGACCAGTTGCTGGTATTCATAACTAAATATTTTACGGTTTGTTTTGAGGCTCTTTAGGCTCGCCTGATAGACATCCTGATCGGCTTGAACCTTTTTCAACAGGTGTTGAATAACATTCTCATTTTTACCGCTGAGGCTTTTCAGTTCTTTGATCTGTTTATTAATGTTGTTGAGCCGCGAGGCCACCAGGTTGCGGGACTCTTCTATCATGGAGCCTATTTCGGCCAGAATGCTTTGCCGTAATATGAGTTGTTTTTTCGGTAGAATGTCTTCGCCTAGAATGTTTTCTAGTGCCTTTATATTACTTTTGGCTTCCAGGGCTTTGTCTTTGCGTACCCTGGCCAGCAGACCTTTTTGGGCCGAGACGGGTACAACATTATTTTTATCAATCGTCAGTTGTTTGGCAACAGCTTGACATTGTTCATCAATGATTCTGGCTATGGCCTTGTCACTCTTGAGTTCATCCCACAAGGTATCGACCTTGTTTAGCACCACGATACGACCATGTTCCGAGTCGCTGCCTAGCGCTTTTACATGGTGGTTCCATACATCCATATCCGTTTTGCTGACACCGGTATCGGCTGATAATACAAATATAATGGCTTGGGCATTGGGTAACATGCTCAGCGTTAATTCTGGTTCCGAGCCAAGGGCATTCAGGCCAGGGGTATCGAGAATGGTCAGCCCTTCCAATAACAAGGGATGGGGGAAACTAATCAGGGCATGTCGCCATTTAGGGATATCAATATAGCCATCGGGATTGACCTGATCGGCATCTAGTAGCGGATCAAACAGCCCTAGTCTCAGGGCCTCATCGGATGAAACCCGTTTAGTGCGCACGACTTCTTTAAAGGCTTCGGCCATATGTTTCGGGGAAGCGACATCCAGAATGATGGTGGTCCAGTGGCTGGCCGACTTTTTATGTTCCTGGATACTTGCTTCGCTCAGACGAGTCTCGATCGGTAGTAGCTTGAGGTAATTTTTTTTGGTTTTGTTGTCATAAAACAGCTCGGTGGGGCACATAGTGGTGCGACCGGGCTCGGAGGGCAACAGGCGCATACCGTAATCTGAAAAGAAAATGGTATTAATCAGCTCTGTTTTACCTCGGGCAAACTCTGCGACAAAGGCAATGCTCATCTGATCGTTCTCGAGAGCTTCGACCATCTCAAATAAACGTAACTCGGTCTCTGGTTGAATGAGATGGTTTGTTTCCAGCCAGGCCTGGTAAGTCTGTACAGCTTTAACCAGGTCATGTTTCCATTGACCGAAGGCCTGCATTTGATCAGAAAAACGATGATGAGTCATACGAGCTTATCGGTTCTTATGTTGTCTGTAAGGGCGTTTTTCTAAACGTGTTTCTTATGTCCTCATGAAAAAATTACTCTTTACAGAAGTATCTTAATTACATGAAAACATTAAAAGAATAACATTATTTTATATGCCTGGGTATGCCCCTCTCAATATATACACGAGTATAGCAAATTCAATATGTGGGCTGTGTCACGGATTTAAGTTTTGATTGTTGCTAGCCAATTCGGGATAGTGGCCGGTCTTTCAATGGCAAGAGTCTTTTGTCGGCTGGTTTCACCTTTTAGCAGTCTGATATTTGATATTGCTACCTTGAATAATTTGGACAGAAACTTCAGCAGGTGCTTGTTGGCTTGTCCATCGACTGGAGGGGATTTGAGGCGAATCTTCAGCCCTCTTTCATGCCAGCCGCCCAATTCATCGCGACCGGCACGAGCTTGAACATAGACTTGTAGAATTAATATTTTATTACACCAGCGGACATGCGCCGGTTTGTTCATTGCAAATAAGCGAGGTGTTGTCCAAAGTCGATAAGTGGTTGAATAAATAACAGGGTTATCAGGTACAGAATAATAATGGCCGCCATGGGTGACAGATCGAGGCCGGAGATGGGGGGGATAACGCGGCGAACAGGGTTCAGAATGGGGGCTGTGATTTGATGTAACAGGCCAATAATGGGGTTATAACTACCGGGGTTAATCCAGCTAATTATGGCCTGGATGATAATGCTGAACAAAAAGACATTGGTTAATAGTGATAGCGTCTCAGCCAGTGCCAATACGAACAGCCCTTGTGGTGCAGGAATACTGTATTTGGGTAGCAAACCAATGAGCATAAACTCAGCCAGCATTAGTAAAATTACAATGATAATTGAAGCCCAGTCGATGCCGCCGATACCGGGGATAATCCTGCGCAGGGGTTTAACCAGTGGGTTGGTGACCTTGACCAAAAACTGGGAGAAGGGATTGTAAAAGTCAGCTCGTACCAGTTGTAGTAAAAAGCGCAACATAAAGGTCAGGGCATAGAGTCCGACCAGGGTTTGAATCAGAAAGACGCCCGCGTTGCTAAAATAGTTGCCGCTCATTGTTGTTATTGCCCCAGTTGCTCGGCCAGTTCAATGGCTCGATCCCGTGCTGCCGTCATGGCTTTTTCAAATAGTTCTATTAGCTGATGTTCCTGAAACACCTTGATGGCCTGTTCAGTGGTACCGCCGGGTGATGTGACCCTTTCCCTCAAAATAGCCGGATCTTCCTCAATCTCTAAGGCTAGTTTAGACGCACCAAAGGCGGTTTGCACGGCAAGTAGTCTGGCCGTGTCTGCGGGGAGCCCCAGATGAATACCGGCCTGCTCCATAGCTTCCATGACCAGAAATAGATAGGCTGGGCCACTGCCAGACAGGGCGGTAATGGCGTCGAGTTGATTTTCATCCTCGACCCACAGGGTCAGGCCAACGGCCCGCAGGATGGATTCAGCAATTTCTTTTTGTGATTCGCTGCAAACTGGGTTGGCATACATGCCAGTGGCACCGCTCCTAACCAGGGCCGGGGTATTGGGCATGGCGCGGACGATGGCACAGTCACACTGTAGCCAGTTTGCGATGGCGGTGGTACGAATCCCAGCGGCGATGGTCACTAATAACTTATGGCTAATATTTTCTGGCTGGAGATCGGTAATAAGTTGCTTCATTGCCTGAGGTTTGACCGCGAGCACAATGACATCGGCTGTATCAATAATGGCTTGATTTGTCTCGGCCATGTGGATTTGAAAATCATCCCGCAGGCTGCCGAGTTGATCCCGGTTGAGATCCGATACATAGATGGAACTGGCCGGATAACCACTGGCAACCAGTCCCCCAATGAGGCTGCGAGCCATGTTACCGCCGCCGATAAATCCTGTTTTGATATTTTTCATATGTGTACGTTACCGGAAGAACACTGACCATGACAAGTACTGTTAGTTAAACAGTTACGCGTTATTATTTTGTGCCCTTGAACCAAAGATAGCCGTACCTATGCGTACTATAGTGGCCCCTTCGGCTATGGCGGCATCCATATCGTCGCTCATGCCCATGGAAAGGGTATCCAGTTCCATGCCCTGCTGTTGTAGATTTTCAAGCAGTGTTTTTAAGGCACAAAAGGGAATTCGTTGTTGTTTAGGGTCATTTGCCTTGGTTGGGAGGCCCATTAGGCCGCGCAATTTTATATGCGGCAATTTTTGAATTTTGTGTGCCAATTGCAAGGTTTCTTCCGCTTTAACCCCTGCCTTGGCGGGATCCAGGCTGATATTGACCTGTAGGCAAATGTTCAGGGGGGGCAGGTGTTCGGGGCGTTGTTCACTCAGGCGCTGAGCAATCTTCAGACGATCAACGCTGTGTACCCAATGGAAGTTTTCGGCAATGGCGCGGGTTTTGTTGGATTGGAGGGGGCCGATAAAGTGCCAGCAGATGGTTTTATCTATCAAGGCTGTGATTTTGGGCAGGGCATCCTGCAGGTAATTTTCAGCAAAATCCATTTGTCCAGCAGCCAGGGCCTCTTCAATATCTGTAATAGGTCGGGTTTTACTCACGGCTAGCAGTTTTACTGACCCGGCCGGGCGCTGGTAATGGCTTTCAGACTTTGTGATCTGTGCACGGATTTGATGCAGACGTTCTGTGAGTGTATTCATCCTGCCAAATTTAATATATTGGGGTTACCTTAATCCGGGCCGTAGAAACGAACAGGGGATTCCAATATCCTCTGATGCTATGATAACAACAAACATCAAGAATAATTAAATATCACTATGGATATTACCGAGTTACTCGCCTTCAGTGTTAAAAATCATGCCTCGGACTTGCATTTATCCTCGGGCCTGCCGCCGATGATCAGAGTCGATGGCGATGTACGCCGTATTAATGTGCCTGCACTGGATCATAAAACGGTGCACGGTCTGGTGTATGACATCATGAATGATAAAAATCGCAAAGATTTTGAAGAATTTTATGAGACTGATTTTTCATTCGAGATCCCCGATCTAGCCCGTTTTCGTGTCAATGCCTTTAATCATCATCGCGGAGCCGGTGCGGTGTTTCGAACCATTCCCTCGGTGATCCTGTCACTGGAGGAACTGGGTGCCCCGCCGGTATTCAAGGACATTGTCGATGTGCCTCGAGGCCTGGTGCTGGTGACGGGCCCGACCGGTTCAGGTAAATCCACCACCCTGGCAGCCATGCTGGATTACAAAAACGACAACGAATATGCCCATGTACTGACCATTGAAGACCCCATCGAATTTGTCCACGAGAGCAAAAAATGTCTGATCAATCAGCGCGAAGTGCATCGAGATACTCTGGGTTTCAGTGAGGCGCTACGTTCAGCTTTACGTGAAGACCCGGATATTATTCTAGTGGGGGAAATGCGCGATCTGGAAACTATTCGCCTGGCACTGACTGCCGCCGAAACCGGGCATCTTGTTTTAGGTACCTTGCATACCTCTTCGGCATCGAAAACCGTTGACCGTATCATCGATGTGTTTCCTGCCGCAGAAAAGGAAATGGTTCGCTCCATGTTATCGGAATCCCTTCGCGCAGTGATTTCACAAACCCTGCTGAAGAAGACCAACGGTGGCCGTATTGCGGCCCACGAAATTATGATTGGTACGCCCGCCATTCGTAACCTGATCCGTGAAGACAAGGTGGCGCAAATGTATTCTTCCATCCAGACCGGCCAGGGACTGGGTATGCAGACCCTCGATCAATGTCTAAAGGATCTGGTAGCCAGGGGCATCATTAGTAAAAAGACGGCTCAGCACAAGGCTGCCAATAAAGACTCCTTCATGTAAATGTACATTTAAAGAGATGAAATGATGGATTTTGAATCGCTACTGAAATTAATGGTTCACAAACAGGCTTCGGATCTGTTTATTACTGCGGGTGTAGCCCCTAGTTTAAAGATCAACGGTAAGATATCTCCGGTAACACAGACCACCCTGACACCTAATCAGGCGCGTGAAATTGTCTATAGCGTGATGAGTCCGGCGCAGAAAAAGGAATTTGAAGAATGCTTTGAGTGCAACTTTGCTATCTCAGCTTCGGGCATTGGGCGCTTTCGTGTTAGCGCTTTTCAGCAGCGCAATAATGCCGGTATGGTATTGCGTAAAATCGAGACTATCATTCCGACTCTGGATGAGCTGGGTTTACCACCGATCCTTAAAGAGTTTGTCATGACCAAGCGTGGTTTGGTGATTCTGGTGGGCGCTACCGGTTCTGGCAAGTCAACTTCACTGGCTGCGATGATTGGTTACCGCAATAAAAACAGCTCGGGTCATATCATCACCATTGAAGATCCGATCGAATTTATCCATCATCATGAAGGGTGCATCATTACCCAACGTGAGGTTGGGTTGGATACCGATACCTTTGAAGTGGCACTCAAGAACACCTTACGGCAGGCACCGGATGTCATCCTGATCGGTGAGATCCGTACCCGCGAAACCATGGATCATGCCATTGCCTTTGCTGAAACCGGCCATCTGTGTCTGGCTACCCTGCATGCGAATAATGCCAATCAGGCCATGGATCGCATCATCAATTTCTTCCCGGAAGATCGGCGTTCACAACTGTTGATGGATTTGTCTCTGAACCTAAAAGCCGTGGTGGCACAACAACTCATTCCAACACCTGATGGCAAGGGTCGTACTCTGGCTGCTGAGATCATGATCAATACCCCCCTTATTTCAGATTTAATGCGTAAAGGGGAAGTTTATTCACTCAAAGAATTGATGGCTAAATCGCGTAACCACGGTATGCAGACCTTCGATCAGGCCCTGTATGATCTCTACAAGGCGGGTAGTATCACCTATGAAGATGCTATTAATCATGCCGACTCAGCTAATGAATTACGGTTGATGATCAAACTGGGTGAGTCCAAAAGTGCGGCGCGAAAGCTGGATTCATCCCTTGATGGCGTGACCTTGCAGGATACCTAAGCGATATAAAATTGGGCTGACTCTAGTATCTCGTTGACTGTTTCGTCATTCAACTTAATGTATTGGTTCATTAATTTACAACGCAGCCTTGCTTCATCAAGATTTTGACCAATAATAAATGGAATATCGCTATACAAGGGGCCCTTCATGGTAAAATAGTTTTCTACATCACGAAATACCATAGCAGGAATATAACCACCATAGGTTTTAATATCTTGATCTGGTGACATATAAAAACACCACTCACCATAATATCCCATGTCTCTGGCGAGATGACCCAATAGTGTCTTTTGCTGTTCAGACAACTCAGTTTTCTTGCCATTCATAATAAACACCTGTGAACTACACAATTAAAATATCTTGAGGCATTGAATAGCCTCTACTCAGATTATCGGTAGGTGGAGGGTTTCATGACGGGACTTTGTGTTACGGCTTGTTAAATAAGTAATAATAATTGTTACATAAATATTTATTGCTGATTTGTCTGGTAATAAGTACGTACATTATCCATAAATTGATGGCGCAACGTTTCATCTGTTAACTGTTGTTCATTGATGACCGGCAGGTCGGGCAATTGGCGCATAATCTCTGCTGCAAACAATCCCTGTCCGCGTAATTCATATTTGTCAGTGCCAACAAGCACTTTTACGTCTTTTATGCCGCAACTGGGTGAGTTTTTCTTAAAGATATAACCTGATAAATCATCTATTTCTTGTGCAATTTTTTTTGCATATTTATGCAGAGCCAAGGTTATATCCATTGCTGGATTGTCGATACCCTGGGCTCGTATCTCTCCATTAAACGCAACCAGTTGTATCGGTGGACGGGGGATGCCCATGCCAACCGCTACTTCAGGGCAGTATGGGATAAATTCAAATTGTCTAGATAGTTCTTCGGTGATGTAGTCATTTTTTGTGTTACCTCCATCATAACGAACATTCTCACCAAGCAGACAACTACTGATGCCAATTCGTGGCTGTAATGGTTTGTTTGTCGGACTCATGCGGGAATTATATCGTAATGAGGTTATTGTTTTGTCTTCCTGATTTATGCTTTTCATTTTTGACCCGTGACGTGTACATACTATTAGCCACTAAATGTGTTACAGCTTACTGGCTCGTAAGGGTGAGTCATTTAACGTTCCGTAGTATTTTTGTTCTGGCCCATCTGGCGAACAGAAAAAATCGGGGCTACAAAATTAAACGTCCTCGCTCACTGGGGCTGACAAAAGGCTATCGCCTTTCGTTGTCCCGTATTTAAGTCGTTAGCGCCCGAAAAAAATAGCCTGCAATCATACGTAGGATCTTTAAACTCATTGAAAAATAAGGGAACTTATTGAACCCCATCGGATCAGATCACACAATTCGACAAAAAACCGAGTGATCAGGGGTATCCGATGAAGAAAAAACAAGCTACCAAATTAGCGAGG
>JAFLJQ010000051.1 GCA_022712915.1 Gammaproteobacteria bacterium
CTTGGAATACGGGGTGGTTATTTTGGTGTAGTCAGGCGATTTGTTTTGAGGTGGTTGAATAAATTGGTTGTCGTGGGCAAATATAGTCACTCCGGGCTGGCCAGGCAATATTAGGGGGCTGGCTTTATGAGGAAGCTCTAAGGACAAGGTGCCGTCCAGGTGTTCAAACACGGCGCTGACGCCGCTATCGCGGACCTGTGCCCCTTGGGTGGAAAGTGCATTTATAAAAGTGCCCTTTAGTTAAAAAAGAGCGTTACATTAATGGGTAGTCTCTCAGGGCAAGGCAAAAGCAATAACAAAATCATCAGGCACCATTTACACATGCTTATGCATAACCCTGGAACGAGAAAGTCACCACAGGGATATGACAAACAACAGGCATGAGCATTTTGAACTGGTTTTTAACACCCGATTAAAAGAAAAGACTTCCATTCACGGGTCAAAAAAAAGAAAGTTCTAAATTGGCCCGCCGCCTCGTTTTTCCACATTTTAAAAAGGATGACTTAATGAACAAACTCATCTCATTGCTCGCACTATTTTTGATACCGGGTATCACATTTGCCAGCAGCAACGGAGAAACCCTGGACCTGACCAACCACGGTGTCGGTTATGCCGCCATTGCGATCTTTGTCATCGCCTACCTGTTTGTCATGACCGAAGAATTTACCCAACTTCGCAAATCCAAACCGGTCATCCTCGCGGCAGGTATCATCTGGGCAATGATCGCCATCGTCTATGTCAATAATGGCCTGAACCACGCTGCCGAACAGGCTGTGCGCCACAACCTGCTCGAATACACTGAATTAATGTTATTCCTGCTGGTTGCGATGACCTATATCAACGCCATGGAAGAGCGCCGAATATTCGACGCCCTGCGTTCCTGGTTGATCCGCAAGGGCTTTGGTTTTCGTCAACTGTTTTGGCTCACGGGCACCCTGGCCTTCTTTATCTCACCCGTAGCCGATAACCTGACAACGGCTTTGTTGATGTGTGCCGTGGTCATGGCGGTGGGTGGCAACAATATACGTTTTATCAGTATCGCCTGTATCAACATCGTAGTAGCCGCCAATGCCGGAGGAGCCTTCAGCCCCTTCGGTGACATCACCACGCTGATGGTCTGGCAAAAGGACATGGTTGATTTCTGGGATTTTTTTGCCCTGTTCATTCCCTCTGCCATCAACTTCCTGATTCCCGCAGTCATCATGCACTTTTCGGTTCCAGACGAAAAACCAACGGTTAGCAACGAAATGATCAATATGCGCCGTGGTGCAAAGCGCATCATCACTCTGTTTCTGCTCACCATTATCACCGCCGTCAGTTTCCACAACTTCCTGCACCTACCACCGGTGATAGGCATGTTGACAGGCCTGTCCTATCTGCAACTGTTCGGTTATTTTCTGCGTAAAACACACAACAAACACCCCACAGCTGCCGCCAGTGATCCGGACAAGACCCACGACATGGTGGGGGAAGTCGTATCATTTGATGTCTTCAACAAAATTGCCCGCGCCGAGTGGGATACACTATTGTTCTTTTATGGTGTCGTACTTTGTGTCGGAGGGTTGGGATTTCTCGGCTACCTGTCCCTCGCATCAGAACTTATGTACAACCAATGGGGTGCAACATCCGCCAATATTGCCGTCGGCTTACTCTCCGCCATCGTCGATAATATCCCGGTCATGTTTGCTGTCCTGACCATGCAACCCGATATGTCTACCGGTCAATGGCTATTGGTGACCCTCACCGCCGGTGTCGGTGGCAGCCTGTTGTCCATTGGTTCTGCCGCAGGTGTCGCCCTCATGGGCCAGGCCTGCGGAAAATATACCTTCTTCAGCCACCTCAAATGGACCCCGGTGATCGCCCTGGGTTATGCCGCCAGTATTGCGACACACATGTGGATTAATGCCGGGTTGTTTTAGCAACAAAAAACCTCCAGCGCAAAAAGCCAGGCCAGGCTTTACGCTTGGCCGGTTTTTTTAGTCCCGCTATATTTAAAAACCCCTTATTCCCACAAAAAAGACACATAACCCTGCTTTTAAATGTCGGCAAATTTAACATTTATTTTTTTGTGCACAAAGTCATTGGATCAACGGTGCCAAGCCTGCTTTCCTCAAATTGAATATCAATTCAGCCGAATGTACTGTCGAACTATTTTACAAGCAAGGCTCAACACCAACAGAATAACCATAAATAACAAACAGTTACATTACGGCCTATTTTTTGCATTACATTATAGTATAAGAAAATACTATGACTTACATACCAATTAGAATAACCGAAGGAATACCGAGAATGATTAAAAATACACTAAGACAACTAAGCGCAATCGCCATATTGGCATTTGGCTTCACCACCTTTGCGCAGGCGGTACCCACGCTGCAATTGGATATTGGTGGAGGCTATTACGACGCGACCGATGAGACCATCACCACGAATAGCAGCGTATTCGACCTTTACGCCCTGGTCACACCAGGTTCCGTATTGGAAGTTGACATTCTTGCTGATCAATATTTCTTGTCTATCGCAGTCACACCATCGCTTGCTGATGCGAGCAATCTTGGTTTTATTACCGTTAACGGCATAACCATCGACGTCACCGCTGATATGTTGTATGGAACCCCGCCAAACGATGCCATGGTAAGCCCAGATCTACCTGGCCACGGCATCTATGATACCTACTATGCAGAGATCGACTTCATGCTGGATGAGAGCAATACGTCCTCAACTTATAACACTCAGGATGAGAATATCCCAGGTCAGCGTGGTACAGGTGCAGGCCCAGATACAGACGGCACAGGCTCGTTCTACGAGAAATTCGTAATCGATGCCAGCAATCTCGATCCCAGTATCGGTCTGCACTTTGACCTGTACACCCTGGCCGCCAAAAATGGCTCAACCGAACTGGATGCGTTTGCACCCTTCTCACATGATGCCGCCATGGTACGTGTTCCAGAAGCATCCAGTATCGCACTACTCGGGCTTGGTCTCTTAGGCCTCGGTTTTGCCGCTCGTCGCAGAGGTTAATTTTAACTAGCCCGCGATTTAGCAATCAACATGAAGGAGCCTGCATTAAAACCGCAGGCTTTTTTTTCACCTCATATTTTTCACCCATCAACGTTATATTCGTCAGAATAAATTTCATTCATCGACATTGGCCGGGAAAGTTTAGCGGCCAGGGTGTCGCCCACATGATTGACGATCAGGGGTCACTTAAAACCGTAAAACCAGCCCAGGGTGCCTTTTCCCCGTTATGCGACGACACCATCAAAGACCTTATGCCGGGGGATACGCCGGCTGTGACACACCTTCAAACCACAAACGCAATGCCAGTGGCTTTTCCTTTTAAGTGAGTGAAATAGCCATACAAGGCAACCAGAACCCACGGCATCACCTCAAGAAACCGCATATAGCTGAACCGTGAGGGAAAGTCTTAAGACAGAAAACGTTGAATAGACCCAAGGTAAAAATGTTTAAAATCCCGAGTGTGTGAATGGTGAAAGAGAATAATGAGTGTCATCATGTCACTCATGGTCATACGATTTGAGCGGCGACATTTTCGGGTTCCGTCGGTGAGGCACATTTTTTCCCATTCAGGCATAAAAATGCGGCAAAAATCATCGACATCACCATAGATTTCCACTAATTTATCCATGCCTGTTCACCTTTCTGCTGGTTCATTTTTAGTCAAAGGATCTGATCGGTGTTCAAGTATTTGGTTCCGTTCTTATCCCAAGTTCAGGTTAATTATGTTCTTTAATCTACAATAATCGATCCCATCAAATAAAATCCATGCGGAATCCACGAACCTACCAATGCATCAAAGCCGCCCAACCCGGCCAGCAACTAAGACTTGACGAGCAAGCCTGTAAACATCTCATCCAGGTTCTGCGGATGCGGGCAGGTGACCCTTTTATCCTGTTTAATGGACAAGGGCAGGCATGGCAGGCCCAGCTCGAAACGACAGATAAACGAAGTGCCACAGCCCGCATAGAAAAAGCCTTGCCTGCTAATGTTGAATCCCCTTTATCCACCCATCTCGGACTCGGTATTTCAAAAGGCGAACGTATGGACTACGCTATCCAGAAAGCCGTTGAACTCGGCGTAACCGAGATAACCCCTCTGTTCACCCGTTACAGCATGGTCAAACTTGATGATAAACGTAAAGATAAACGCCACCAGCACTGGCAAGGGATTATCATCGGTGCCTGTGAACAATGCGGCCGCAATTATCTGCCCACACTCCACCCGGCAAGCGATAACACAGTATGGCTAAATCAAATCAACACCGAACAAAAGCTGTTGCTGGATCCTATGGCAACAATAAAGCTGTTTCACCTAAAAGGTAAACCTCAATCCGCCAGTCTATACATTGGCCCGGAAGGCGGCTTGAGTGAAGAAGAAATAATCCTCGCAGGACAAGCAGGCTTTACCGGCATTCAATTAGGGCCGAGAATATTACGCACAGAGACCGCCGTGGTCGCCGCACTCACCGCCCTGCAAATGGCCTGGGGCGATTTAAATTAATTTATTCATCGAGTAAAACCAATGCTGACAAAACAACTTCTCAATAAAGCGGCCGACAAAGGCATTATAAATTCACAACAAGTAAATGCCCTGTTGGCATTCATAAAAGAAGAGGCCGAAGGCGGCGAAGAGCAACTACGCTTCGTCAGGGGCTTTGGTGATGTTTTCATTACCCTTGGCGTGATCCTGGTGGCCATGTCATTCAATCTAATCGGTATAACAGGCTACTATTACCTGCTGCCGATTGCCGTCTTTGTCATCAGCGCCGAATGGCTGGTACGTGTAAAACGCCTATCCTTACCCGGCATCGCTTTATTAATTTGTATTATCTATTTTGTTAACCAGTTTTTTACTATCACCGGTCAGGAAAAAAGTCTCATCAATCTATCCATCATCGCAGCCACCTCCTTCGGCTTTTATCTACGGTATAAAATGCCCTTTAGTCTGTTACCCCTGGCCGTGAGCATCATCGCCATGCTGGTCTATGCCACCGGCACCGACATTATGCAACACCCCTTCATCCTGTCCATCTATGGCGTTTTACTCTTCAGCACCGCCATGTGGTTTGATGCCCGAGATACCAAACGACAATCCTACCTCAGTGACAGCGCCTTCTGGCTGCACCTGATCGCCGCCCCTCTCATATCCCACGGCATCATGGTCACATTATTATTGGCCGAACACGGCAGCATGTTATCTAACATCAGTGATTTCATAATCGTCGGATTTTTCCTCACCTTCTTCCTCACCGCCTTGTTCATCGACCGACGAGCATTATTAATATCCAGCACCGCCTACGCCATCTACGCCGTCACACAAATCGCCAAAGGCCAGTTCGCCGATGTACAAAGCCTCATAGCCTTTATATTCATGGCATTTGGGATCTTTGTAGTGTTATTTGGCACCTATTGGTATAAAGCCAGGACATTGATATTTGGCTGGTTGGCTGGTTCAAAGATTGCGAGGTATGTACCGGGGTTTTAATTTAAAACCGCATTGCGATATGTAAACTTAATCACTGCTGTCCCATTAAGTATTTAATCCATTTTAAAGATCTAAACCGCAAAGGGCGCAAAGGATCGCGACGTTATTTTGTTTTATAATAGCGAAAAATTAGAGTTTATCCGAAGACATCAAGCTCATTTTTTATACATTACCGAATTTATTTTTCTTTGCGGCTCTTTGCGATCTTTGCGGTAAAATGTATTTTATAAACAACGTTCATGTCTCATGCCCATTTCAACCTCCTCAAGCCGTTAAGTACTCGGCAGACACATGATTTTTTAGATTATTAACGGGACAGCCGTGAAACTTAATACTGTTGTTGGCAAGTATAAAATAGCCGCGCCAATGCTGGAATGAAGGACAACACAATGCAGGGTAATGGCTACCACGCATCCCACTTAGTGGCATACGGGCTACGCTGAGGTAGCCCGTATGAAGAACAATGCAATGTAAGTGTTTCCTTGTGTTCCTCTTTGCAACATACAAGTTACAATGAACTTGTATCATGCATATTCTTAAAGTGCATTAAAACCCTCTATAATCGATATTAGCATGCGTACCACCTTGAACATTTGCTGTGGGGTTGGTTAACCTACCCGCCAGAGGATCATCAATATTAATATTAACCTCACTCGCCAATCCAACTGTCCCAAATGGAACCCCATCCATCCTTGCATTGCTACCATCAATCACCCCCGCAGCAATGAGATTATTGACCTCCATACTGCCCAAACTATGCCCCCTCACGTTCATACCCGCCCGATAATTGCTTGCAATAATAAATGTATTACCTGTCGGTAGGCCCTGGAAAGCCAATATTGAATCTGCGGCATCCGCCCACCAATGTCCATTAGATACGCCGCGAGTATCTATATCATAAAGTTTGTCTCCATACGCTTGATCTCTATCCATTCTATAATTGTCACCCTCTGATGCACGATCTTCTGTTGCAGCATGTGTTGCCGCAGAAATAACAAACATGGCCAGATTAAATTCATCCCTGGACAAGCTCGTATTCTTCTCAACTATGTTGCCAACCAACTCCTGCTTTTTCTCATTCATAAAGGCATTGGCAACACGCGAGCCATAGCCTGAAAAAACAGGATCTGATACACCGCCACCCAAATTACCCCCGCCGGCAACGTAGGACATGGCTAAACTGGTTGCGAAGGCCTGACCCATGTCACTAATTGAACCTCCCTGAATGTCCACCAAATAGGCCTGAAATGCCGCCGAGCCAACCGCCCCACCAAAATATGATGCGGCAACAGAACCCAGCATACGGTATTCTTTGGCATACCGAGAGCCCGTAAATGCATGGACAACCGGTTTTGAATACATAATCTGTCCACCGATAGTATATTTTGCAGCAACATGCACCGCTTTTTCTAGAAGTTTTTTATCAAATGATTTACGTTTTTCATTCAATTTGCTAACGTTTCGATGCAAACCCTTTGCCGAGCTCATCAAACCGTGTCCACTTGGATCGGTAAAAGAAAGTGGGTTATTGTTTACATAGGTATACCGGTTGTAGCCCTGAGTACTACCTGGAAACTGAATGACCGTATCCGCTTGCAGGAAGCGTCCCAGTTTGGGATCATATACACGGGCATTCATATTGATAAGGCCCACCATGTCGTCCATTTCATGACCAGTAAAGCCACGCGGGGTAATAGCACGAATCCTGTCCAGGACACCGGAATCAAGTACACTATTCCAATTGGCAGCACGGCGTGTTCCAAATGGGGCAAAACTCAAGCGTTCCTTTACAAGCCCATTTTCATCTGTGATCACATCGGTGGAACCAAGTTGATCTTTCAATAAGTAACGTTGTTCACTGCTGTTATCGCTACGAGTGGTATAAAGGTAGGTTGCACTACCTACTGCAATATAATGTTTGTATTCTGTTATCCCCGTTGATTTGTCGACTACCTCATAGGCCTTATCAATATAGATCGTCGTCGTCGCAACGCCACCATTGAGACTTATTTTTTTTATTCTCTGATGCTCAGCACCATAAGAATAAGTGTTATTAATATCCGTACCTTTACTTATCGTTTGTGGTTTATTAAATGAGGTATAGGTCAATGAGCGACCATCGCCATTGAGCATATTACCATTGGCATCATAACTGTAACTCATTCCTCCGGCGATTTTAACAGCATGGGGTTTAATCCCATCAGAGCCATAATCATAAGTCCCAACATCTGACTTAAACATAATATTGCCAATGGTATCGTACTGGTAAGTCTTTACGCCCAGGCCAGCAATAGTAGCCGATTCCAGGCGGTTCAAATCATCATAGATAAAAGTCTCAATTAGATTCTGATTATTATCTTTACGTTCAACGAGGCTTCCCAAGCCATCATATGTATAATCAAGATTTTGCACTTCAAAACCGCCGTTGATACCCGTATCTATCGCACGCAAACGGCCTGTGGCACTATCATAGGTTCGTATCGTCTTCAAACCATAGCCACCAAAGTCTTCGTTATAAACCTGACCTCTGGCATTAATTTGTACTGCTTTCCACAACAATGCCTCGTTGCCTGCATTGCGAATTTCTTTCAAGGCTCCTGATGCGGGATCATAGAGACTTTTCACACTGAAACCGCTCGGGTAATTTGTAGTCAAAATACGACCGGTTCCATTTTCATAGACCGTCGAAAATATATAATCTGTCCCACTTATAGTAGTTTTTATCGAGTCCGGCCGTCCTTTTTGTTCATACGTATGTATTCGCTGATATCCATTTAGCCCACTAACACCGGCCAACTTGCCAACTCCATTTAGTGCCGTATCATAAGTCCATGTTGTGACCCCTTCCGGTTCTGTCCTGGTGATCATTCGACCCAGTTTGTCATACGCCATTATTGATATATGGGCTTCAGCATCTTTCTGCCAAACAAGATTACCCAATACATCATAATCATATTCCCAAGACCCCATATCCAGATCATCTATGCTCTTCTTGCGGCCGCGTATGTCATACGTCATGGTGCTGACATGACCCACAGCATCCTCCACTGAGACAAGGTTGCCTAATGGGTCATAGGTGTAAGTATTACTATTCAGGTAAGTGTCAGTAGATTTGATCATCAGGCCCTGACTATTTGTCAGCTTCGTACTGGTCTGTCCCATACAGTTTTTCGTAGTCGTTTCATGACCATTAAATGTTATGTCGGTGTAACACCCATCAGAATGCACTATTTTGTTATTACGGCCCAACATATCGTACTCATAACTTGTCCAAAATGTCGCTACACCGCCATAATATGGATTGGAAATCTGTGAAACACGACCATACAGATTATATTTAGTCTCCTTGCTCACCAACTGAGCTTCAAAACCGGTTGCCGTACTAAAAATTTCCCTACCCAATGAGTCAAAATAAACTGTTGACTGTCTGTCCGCGCCCAATATTGTGTAATGGGTAGAACGAACGGCTAAAGGGGAATTAAGACTCTGTTGGGTAACATCAGAACACGTCGTTCCCATTTCGCAAATCAGATACTCAATACTCATAGAGGTTTCATCAATTCGAAATTCACCGGTCTTACGACCCAAACTATCGTAAGTCCAGGTTGTAGGCAGGTTATTCGGGCCGATAAGGCTGGTGAGTACACCAAAACGGGCATCAACCACCTTGGTTTCACTATGTCCAAGAGCATTGCTTGTTACAACGGAGTAATGTGGATTATTTGGATCAGTTACTAATGAGGTTATTAATTATGCGACATGCTATTGCAGATCACGCTGCAAATACATCCTTGTAAGCTCGATAGCAGCATCCCTGCTGCTGACGGACCTGCAATAGCATGTCGCATAATCAACGTACTTATTAGTAGCTGTGAATAATCATAAACATTCGTTGTCGTCCGACTCGTAATACCTGTCCCACTGACTTTAATACTGGATTTATTGCCATAATCGCCATATCCATATTCCGTCACCATGGAAAGTGATGTAGGGCTAATACAATCGGCACTATCTGGCTCTAACACCTCTTTAAGCAACCTCTCATTAGTTGGACCATATGAAAACCCAGAACGCCGTATGCGAGTGTTGCCTTCAGGATCCGTATTTTCCATAGTCGTACAGGTCAAACGTCCCAGCAACCAGTTAACAGTATCATTGATAAATGTACTATCTGTTAACTTACTATAACCATCTTTTGCACCCGTACTATCATAGGTCTCGACAAGCATCGACCCTGGATTGCCATAAAAATCCAATACAGTGGTCGTAACTGTATGACCTACAAAGGCATTGCTCAAATCACGTGTTTTGGCTGAAACAACGGACTGCTTGAAAGCATAGATATTACCGTTTATATCTTCAGTAGTACCATTTGAACGATAAGGTGATGAAGTTGTATTAGTCCGCTCAGTAAGAACCACTTCACCAGAGCTTGTCTTACTCGACTCAACCATACCCGTCATCGGAAAGGTTTGGCTGTAAACCGTGTTGTTAACGATACCGGTTTGGTCATCGGTTACGGTGACTTTTGAAAAGCCCAGAAAGCCTCGACCTCTTAAATGGGTTTTAGCACCCTCGTAGTGGTAGCTGTGGGAGTAAGTGTCGTTGTTTTTTGAATAAGAAGAGACAACATATGTTTAATTTTGAATGTCTCGAACAGGGTACAATGAATTAGAATATTTTGTGTAAACAGATTCATCAGTTATTGGTTTGTAACTGATACTGACATCCTCACCTAAACCATTCTTTATTCCAATAACAACTGCTTGACCATCGCCTGTCGCCAATCCCACGTAGCCTATATCAATCGTTTTATGAACCTGGATCCAATCGGCCATCCCATCGCCATTGACGTCGGCAAAGTAGTGCGTCCATTGGTCTGTAGACCCACGGCGTATTGATGAATTTGTCCAATGTGTGAAATTACCATCACCTCCCTCTCTCCATACAAACGTACTGGATATTTTACACGCACTATTAGCATCACATTCATTTATCGAGGCAAGCGCTGAACGGTTCGTATTAGATATATATTTATAATTCAACAAATAATCCCGAATTATTTTCTCACCTATAAATGTTTTTATATCAGTTAAGCGTTGTGTTTTTATTTGTTTTGACCCGCCTATATATGAGTCGTCTGCATCATTTCGAGATTCATAACTAAAACGCACCGACGCGAACGTTGGGGCAGAGTCACTTCCAGTCAAATCAATTCGCTTAATATAATATGCTCCATTTGAAGTTTCTTCATCATAGGTAAATGTCATATAATTACTAGAAACACCAACCACACGATTAATAACCCAGATTAATGCTTCGGATCGAGCAACACCTGTTGATGCAATATTGGCTTCGATACGAGAATCATCTGTATTACCATATTCAATAGTACGGCCTGATTTTGTTTGCACTATAAAAAAGGCTGGACCATTACCCGCAACACCTTTCGATATTATTTTTGAATAAGATTCAATTTCAGTACGATATTCTGTGTCTGGTGCACCATAGAGACCACTCACGGCCACAAGTCGTTGTCCATCTAAACAAAATCTGTCTTCGCTAGTAAAATCAACACCATGAATTTTTCCATCCCGGGCATAAGTTTGTGGGCAACGTGTGATTTTTGATAAACCACCCAATGCCCAACCGACTCCCAACGGCCCATTACCGGCATTGCTATTGTATTCAAGTGATAGCTTCGGCTGCATGCCATTGATACCGGGGGGGACTTCGATGGGGATGGAATAGGTGGCGGCTCCGGTGGGGCTGACATTGAACTGACCCTGGATGGTACCGGCATGATGGGTAACGGCATTGACGGTAAAGGGGAAAATAAAAGCACCGGCCATGGCCAAAATTTTTATTTGCAGCCTGTTTCTTATTTTACGCTTTGCCAAAGACGGACTGCGCTCAGGCAGTTCAAACAAAACAGATAAAGAGTGTTTAATATAACACGTACGAAGTTTTTTAAAAAACGAAAAGACAGAACGTGCCATCTGGAACAAATCCATATTGATTCCCCGCTATGTAATGTTTGTATAAAACATGTCCAAAGAGAAAGGCAACCTAACTCCATGGTCAAATAACATTTAATCAACAACCACCCGCAGAGCGGGTGGTATGATGAAAGCCCCCAAAGGGGGCTATTAAAGTCCTTCTAGTCGCATCTGCTCCTGGCGTTTCTCTTCTACTTCCTGGTTCCGTATATACTTGCGAATCACTTCTTCA
>JAFLJQ010000177.1 GCA_022712915.1 Gammaproteobacteria bacterium
AACCGTAAAAACCAGCCCATGCTGCCTTTTCCCCGTTGTGCGACGCCGTCAAAGACCTTATGCCGGGGGATACGCAGATTGTGACAGACCTTCAGACTGGTCGAATCCACAAACGCAATGCCGGTGGCTTTTCCCTTTAAGTGAGTGAAATAGGCACACAAGGGAACCAGAACCCGCGGCATCACCTCAAGAAATCGCGTATAGCTGAGCCGTGAGGGAACGTCTTGGGACAGAAAATGTTGAACATACCTCAAGGTAGAAGTTTTTGAAATCCCGATAGTGTGAAGGGTGAAAGAGAATAATGAGGGTCATCATTTCACTCATGGTGATGCGATTTGAGCAGCGATGTTTTTGGGTTCCGCCAGTTTTCCTTGGTAATGGCACTAATACAATTTATGCTGAATAGTTGCAAATTACTTTAAGTTTTCTGGCTAAATATCTTCTCTGCGGTGATGAAATCTTCTTTTGTATCAATTTCTGTCCATTTTAACCCTGAAATATCCAAAGCATAAAAAGGCACATTTTTGTCTATTAATCTTTCATACGCACTTTCATAGTATTCTTGATGATTTTCTTCATCCTCCATCATTAATTCTAGTTCCGAAAACAGAAGTTTTGCCGTTTCACTACTAATTTTTTCAATACCAATTGATTCACCTATTGCATCTTTTGGGTTAACAGTTTTGCTGGCTTTAATTACCCGGTTTTGATCTTTAATTATGACTTTAATTTCCTCGGCATCAAGATTTATATCTTTGTCGATGCATAGACAGTTTGCATGTTCACATTCAATAAGTTTTTTAAGTATCTCTTTATCAAACACCACATCCGCATCGAACTTTATAAAAGTTGATCTCTGAACAAAATTTTTGGTTAACATAAGAGAAAACCCGGTGTTTGTTTCCGCGTATCGTTCATTGGTAACAAAATGGGTTTTTAAATCTGGAAAATTTGTTTTTATAAATTTTTTTATCTGTTCTTGTAAATACCCAAGTACAAATACAACTTCATTGATACCACAATCTTGAAGATGAGAAATCATCATTTCAAGAATTGTTTTACCATCAACTCTTAGTAGACTTTTTGGGCAGTTGTCCGTTAGAGGTCTGATTCTAGAGCCTACTCCTGCGGCTAATATAATAGCTTTCATTTTATTACTTTGTGCCATTTTTTTATTTTCTCATTGGATCAAGAAGCTGGTCTTTTGCTTTATGTGTCTGATAACCTCTTTCAAATAATCTCCATGATGCGATTAAAAACTGACTAATCGCCAACACCCATAATACCAATTCAATTTGATTTAACAGCGCACCAATGCTGGTGAAAACAACAAACTCCGCCTCATCAACCCAGAAAATACTTCGGTGTTTAAACCAAAATAATTTAATTTTCCCCGATAAATTGCTTGAAAGTTGTTCGTACTCTGCGCGCTTTGATCGATATAGCTCTTGCCTTCTTTTGCTACATTTAACCAAGTATTGAGGATCCTGATTAAATTGGCTGAATATTGTTTCGAGCTTAAGGTAATACCTGAAATTAAAGAAAAAACAAGCCGTAAAACCAAGGAAGATATAAGTCACGTCATTCGTTGACAGGTAAGCACTATAGGCAAGACAAATTGTAATAATATATATTTTTAGAACATCCACCACTTTATCAAGGTAGTTACCGATATCAGAAGATAATTTTTTGGTTCGAGCTAACTGTCCATCCAGACAATCGCCTATGTAAGCGGCAGGCAAAAGAATGGCGGTAAAAATCAGATGGCCTGGAACATCAATGAAGATAAACAAGCAACCCAACACATACAAAAAGAAAGAAAACAGCGTCACGATATTGGGCGTAATCCATTTAAACCCTGAAATGAATGGCAATATCCTGTTTGCTATTGGTGGAAAAAATAAATCTGCCCAATTGCTGAAATAAGATGGCTCGATCACGTTATTTTTTGTTGGCTTTGTCTCGCTCATGTAATTGCTTTATCCTGAAATTTAATTCAATTGAGGTTTTACTGCCTGAAGAAAGTCAGTTTTTCATCCATGCTTAACTTGCTGCCGGCAGAAGTGCATTTTTTCTGGTTGCATTTGCAAGAACTACCATCGGCTTGTTGCCCTTGATTAAATGAGTTCTTTTTATTTTAACATCTTCAAAACTCAGCAAAACATTTTCCAGCGAATCTAAAAAAAACTGAATGTTCGCAAAAGATAATTCGCCAATATTACCAACTTGAAATACTTTATTCTTAAAGCAGCCTTTGCCTTCATAAATGATGATAGATTTCTCGCGTAATTTTTGACGAAAAACAGTCACGTCAATATGAGAAGGTATATGAACAGTGGTTAAAACAGAACACATATTTTTTTCATCAAGTAGAAATTTTAAACCTAAATTTAGCATGCCTTCTCTTGAAAAATTCGCTTTGTCTTTAAGCTCTACATAGTGATTGTATACACCCGTAGTGAGAATGTTGACCAGCGCTTGCTCCAGAGCATAAAACAAGTGAACGGCAGGTGTGTTCGGTGTTTGAGAATAGTTTTTAATAAAATCGTAAAATGTATACAAGTTTAGATAAGTGGTTTTAACGGGAAGATTCTTTAATTTTTCAAACTCTTCTTTTTTTCCAACAACAAATGATAACCCGGAATAAGAGCAAATCGCCTTTGAGCTTGAGCTTGAACAAAACGAGATGTGACATTTTTCCATATCGATAACTTCTGCACCGGCGCTGCTCACACAATCCACAATAAACAGCGCACCGTTTTCTTTTGATAGCGCCCCCATTTTTTCCAATGGATTCAGCATTCCCGAGCTAGTTTCATGATGAACCATCGCCACGACATCAATTTTATGTTTTTTCAGATAGGCTTCTATTTTTCCCAAATCAAAGCTTTTGCCCCAGGTAAACTCCAGCAGGAACGTGTTTTTATTATGGATATTTGAAATATTGTACAACCGCTCGCCAAATTCGCCATTGGATATAATTAGAATATTTTTATTGCCAACGACGGAAGAAAGTATCGATTCATTTGCTGCTGTCCCGGAGCCAGTGATCACAACTGCTCGATAGTCGGCACTGTTTTTTATCTCAAAGATCTTCAGTAATTTATTCTCGATACTTTGTAATAAATGGTCAAAATCAGCCTCTCGATGACAAATATCTTCTTTACAAATGGCCATGCGTACGTTTTCTGCCACATTTACTGGGCCTGGCGTAAATAATAAATATTTATTCATCTCTGTTTAATTTCTCCAAATATCTTTCAAGTTTTCGGTGGCCTGTTTTTACCGTCTAAGAAGTGCTTTTGTTGGACGTTTTTTTTGCCCCTGATATGATTCTTACTATTTTCGTTCGATGATTGAAGTTTTCTCTGGAAAAACTCCATTGTTCTCTTTGATTTCGTTCTGCAAAAGTTCAACGATCATTTCTCGGTTATATCGATTGTCAATCGGCCTTACGCACCAGCAAAAGTCCGACCCGATGGTGTTTCTGATCCACTGTTCAAATTTTTCCCAACTCCCATCCAGGTAGTTATCCATAATTCGATATTTTATAATCCACTGGCATAGCGGCCATCTCTATTGAATGAGTCGTTCACCGCAATCCGCACAGTACTCGTTTCTATTACGTCGCTTTTTTGCATGTTTTTCCTCATTGCACACCTCGGCAGAAATATTTTTATTCACCACCTCACCGCACATAGAACACAAGCGTACCGGTGCGTTTGGGTGCCCATGATTGGAGTTGAGGCATCGTTCTTCTAGTGGTGTCATCCTTCACCTCTTTTTCCATTATCACTTCCCTTGCCGGAACCGTCAGCACCCGGTCTCTGAGTTTTCATCCACTTATCGATCTCCTGTCGGTTAAAACGCCACTGGGACGCGACCTTGGATGCCGGAACCTTTCCATCCTGTGCCATCCGGTACAATTTGCTGTTGCTAAGCTTCAAGTACCCGGCTAATTCATCAAGGGTGAGCCATCTATCGGTTCCCATCATCACCTCTCCATAAGATAAGTATACATAGCGAGTGCTAGTGAGTGCTAGTGAGTGCTAGCATATGTTAATGAATGTGAGTCACGATATCAAGCTGTCTCTAGCAAAGGGATCCTCAGTAGAATTTGTGGGTTCTTACTACGGAATAATTTTCTAACGATATGATTCATATGATATATTTTAGTGAATTGTCGAGTATTTTCTGGGGATCGAATAAATCAGTCAGCGTTATACACCAGTCCACAGGCCGAGAGCCTTACGTACTGGCAATATCGAGCCTGTGGGCCTTGTGCATAACTCTGAATTCATTGCATTATTTACCCACAAATTTCACTGAAGAGCCCTAAATAAGGTGGGATTCCACCTGTGCCGGGCAAATTCATAGTCAAACGGAAATACCACCAGAGGTAGTACATCCTGTAATAGTGGTAAACCCAATTAACCTTCTACTACACTGTGTAACAATTAACGACAACTCGCAGTAGAGGCTAATGGAGTGGTCGCCCTTTCCTCAAGCGGCAACTAAGTGCCAAAGTGGAAATGCGAATTATCACTAACCAGAAGGGGGGGATCATCCCATTAGCCTTAATGTTAACAAGCCATTAGGGTATGTTTGCTGAATGGCCGCTTTAGAATAATTTTACTATTGATAATGGGAGTGTTCGAACTACCGCCCATGGCTAGCTGTAGCCATCTACTTTAAATAACCTGAGATCGGTTTAAGCCCTAGGTTGAGGCAAAGTAATATTCTGACGTTCATCAAAGTCAGCGGGAGAAAGATTTAAAGAAGGTTTATCCTCTTTCAAACAATATGCGATTAAGCCGCCCATCAGGTTAAGCATAAAGCCATGCAGACTACGATGTCTGGAATGTTCAATCTGGGAAATATTCTTGAGTTGGTCGTTGATAGTCTCAATGATAAAGCGTTTATTTAACATAGCTTTGTCCCATAAAGAAATGGCCCGAGCCTTCATGTTCTTTCGAACGTTGGTGATCAACTCAACCCTTTGCTCAAATAAAGTGCCGGTCAGGGTTTTGCTGATATAGCCTTTATCACCCTACAGTTTGCCTGTTAAGGCATCGGCTAGCGCCGGGACGGGGCGACGGTCATCGACATTGGCCGGGGTGAGTTTCGCGGCCAGGATATCACCCACATGATTGACGATCAGGTGTCGCTTAAAACCGTAAAACCAGCCCATGCTGCCTTTTTCCCGTTGTGCGACACCATCAAAGACCTTATGCCAGGGGATACGCAGATGGTGACAAACCTTCAGACTGGTCGAATCCACAAACGCAATGCCGGTGGTTTTTCCCTTTAAGTGAGTGAAATAGGCACACAAGGGAACCAGAACCCGCGGCATCACCTCAAGAAATCGCGTATAGCTGAGCCGTGAGGGAAAGTCTTGGGACAGAAAACGTTGAACATACCCAAGATAGAAATTTTTGAAATCCCGATAGTGTGAAGGGTGAAAGAGAATAATGAGGGACATCATTTCACTCATGGTCATACGATTTGAGCGGCGCCGTTTTCGGGTTCCATCGGTGAGGCACATTTTTTCCCATTCAGGCACAAAAACACGACAAAAATCATCGACATCACAATAGATTTCCACTAATTTATCCATGCCTGTTCACCTTTCTTCTGATTCATTTTTAGTCAAATGATCTGATCGGTGTTCGGGCATTTAGTTCCTTTCTTATCCCGAGTTCAGGTTAGTTAGTATTAGGGCTTGCCAAATTCCTTTTTAAAGACAGTGCCATGGCATTTGGGGCAAGGTGGTACATGGCCGGTTGTCTCAAAGTGCAATAATTCTCCACAACCCTTGCAGCATAGGACGCCGATACTGGTGATTTCACCCGTGTGCCACTCACCGACCTGTCTGGCCCGATCGGCAATCTTGTCCAGTTCGATACGGGTGGTGTCGGCCAGCCCGGCAAACATCTCAGCCAGACGAATTTCGGCATATTCCAGATCAAACTTCAGCCAGTCTTTTAATTGGCGGCCATTTTCACTCAGAAATTCACCGGCCTCTTGTAGGTCGCGCTTTACATAATCGGCGACCTTGTCGGCTTCTTCCCGGCTTAGTTCTTCGAGTTCTGAGGCTTTTTGTTTGGCTATTTCCAATCCTTCTTTGAGGGTGGGCAGAGCCTTTTCTTCTGTGTCATGCCAGACCTCCTTTAGATGGGACAGCATAGTGTTATAGGCCTGGATTAGTTTTTCTTTGTTAATGTCCTTGTCATTCATGTTGTTCTCCTCACGTTGTTGGTGTCTGGGTTCAGGCTAGATCAGAGTGGTGATTTATACCATGTGTTGGATCAAGATGGCAGATGTTATTGTGGGGGATGAGGCTGGTAGGGTATCCTTACAGGCTTGCGTATTAAGCTACTGAAATCACCCTGGTTGCGTTAGATTAAGTGTTTGTGAAGCCGGTTTACTTGCGTGTAAATATGGTTTCCCCGGCTTTTTTCTGCATACCTTTATCGGTTTGACGGCCTAATCTCTTATCTTCAAATATAGATGAAATCAAAGTAAATCATGAGCCAGCAGTATAATCCAAAACAACTCGAAATCGAAGCCCAGCAATACTGGGATGAGCACGATTCCTTTAAGGCCGTTGAAGACCCGAACAAGGAAAAATATTATTGTCTTTCCATGTTTCCTTATCCCAGTGGTCGTCTGCACATGGGCCATGTGCGCAATTACACCATCGGTGATGTGATCAGCCGTTACCAACGTATGTTGGGCAAGAACGTATTGCAGCCCATGGGTTGGGATGCCTTTGGTTTGCCCGCAGAAAATGCCGCCATCAAAAATAATGTGCCTCCGGCCAAGTGGACGCGGGAAAATGTTGACTACATGCGCGATCAGTTAAAGCGTCTGGGGCTGGGTTATGATTGGGATCGGGAACTGGCCACCTGCGACGCGGATTATTACAAATGGGAACAATGGTTGTTTACCCGCCTGTACAAAAAAGGACTGGTGTACAAAAAGACCTCGCCGGTCAACTGGTGTCCAAATGACTTGACCGTGTTGGCAAATGAACAGGTGATTGAAGGTAAATGCTGGCGCTGTGACACCACGGTCGAACGCAAAGATATCCCGCAGTGGTTTATGAAGATTACGGACTATGCGGATGAGTTGTTGACGGAACTTGATCATCTCGATGGTTGGCCAGAACAGGTGCGGACTATGCAACGTAACTGGATCGGTAAGTCACAGGGTGTGGACGTCATATTTGACGTCGAGGATCATAAAGATAAATTAAAAGTTTTTACCACCCGTCCCGATACCCTGATGGGTGTGACCTATGTTGCCGTCGCGGCGGAACATCCACTGGCAACGGAAGCCGGTCAACAATATGCCAATGTTGCTGCGTTTATTAAAGAGTGTGAGCAAACAGGGACGGCTGAGGCGACCATTGAAACCATGGAGAAAAAGGGTATCGATACGGGCTTTAAGGTCATACACCCGATCACGGGCGACAGAGTGCCTGTGTTTATCG
Source organism: Gammaproteobacteria bacterium (assembly GCA_022712915.1). GTDB lineage: Bacteria > Pseudomonadota > Gammaproteobacteria > UBA6429 > Thiohalophilaceae > JAHEDB01. The sequence goes on from JAFLJQ010000177.1 coordinate 7,496, forward strand.
CCAACTTTGTTTTGATGGGGTACGGTGAAGGCGCCGTGATGGCGGTACCGGCACACGATCAGCGTGACTGGGAGTTTGCTCACAAATATGGTTTGCCCATTGAACAGGTTATTGCCCCGAAAGATAACAGTGAGGTTGATCTGACGAAAGCCGCCTTCACGGACAAAGGTGTGTTGGTCAATTCGGGTGAGTTTACCGGCCTTACTTCACAACAGGCCTTTGACAAGATTGCGGAATATCTCAATAGCCATAAGCAAGGTGAGAAGCGGACGACTTATCGTTTGCGTGACTGGGGTGTGTCACGCCAGCGTTACTGGGGAACGCCTATTCCGATCATTCACTGCAAAAAATGCGGTGAAGTGCCGGTTGCCGATAAAGACCTGCCGGTTGTTTTACCGGAAGATATAAAATTTGATGGCGTGGGTTCACCGATCAAAAAGATGCCTTTCTTCTATAAGACTCGTTGCCCGAAGTGTGGTGGTAAGGCCGAGCGTGAGACTGATACCTTTGATACCTTTATGGAGTCATCCTGGTATTACGCCCGTTACACTTCCAGTAACAGTGATAAAGCCATGCTCGATGAACGGGCCAATTACTGGTTGCCGGTGGATCAATATGTCGGCGGTATAGAACATGCGATTCTACATTTGTTGTACGCCCGTTTTTTCAATAAGTTGATGAGAGATGTTGGCCTTATCACGCACGATGAACCTTTTAAGAATTTGTTAACTCAGGGCATGGTGTTGAAGGACGGTGTCAAGATGTCCAAGTCCAAGGGCAATACCGTCGATCCACAGGGTTTGATTAAACAATACGGTGCCGATACCGCACGCTTGTTTATGATGTTTGCCGCGCCACCGGAACAAAGTCTGGAGTGGTCTGATTCTGGTGTGGAAGGGGCCTATCGTTTTCTTAAACGCGTCTGGGCCTTTGCTGAGGTACAGGCTGAGAATATAAAACAAGGTCAGACAGAGAGTATTGATTGGAGCCTTGCGGATGAAAGGCTAAAGTCAGGACGACGAGAATTGCACGAACATTTGCAACAGGCTCTGGCTGATTTTAATAAATTCCAGTTCAACACGGTGGTTGCGGCCTGTATGAAGATCATGAATATGTTGTCTGATATCCCGGTAGTGAATGGACGTGCAATGTTGGTGAATGAGGGCTATAGCATTTTGTTACGCTTACTTTCACCTGTTGCGCCTCATATTAGTCATACTTTATGGCGTAAGTTGGATTACGGTGATGACGTACTTAATGCAACATGGCCAAAAGTAGATGATTCTGCTCTGGTGCGTGACACTATTGAAGTTGTTGTGCAGGTGAATGGTAAATTGCGCAGTCGTATTTCCGTTGCCAGCACTGCATCACGTGATGAGCTTGAAAAGCTGGCTTTAGCCGATGAAAACGTACGGCGCTTTACCGAAGGTAAGGCCATCGTGAAGGTGATCGTCATACCCGGCAAATTGGTGAATGTTGTCATTAAATAAATATTTCAATTAATCTGTTTGGAGTTATTGAATATGAGGCAAAGGGGTATCTCAACACCATATAAAATGATGACTCGTGGGTTTATGTTTTTTTTAATGCTCATGACCTGTTATCCGTTATTGCTATCGGGCTGTGGTTGGCACCTGCGTGGTAGTTATGACTTTCCTGTTACTATGGATAAACTCTATATTGAAGGAGCGGCGCGTTACAGTGATTTGGGGGTTGTGCTACATAATGCCTTTCAGGGATCGAATACTCGCTTGACGGGTAGCCCGTCTCAAGCCAAGGCAATTTTGCATGTTATTTCGGATAAAACAGAACAACGTATCCTGGCCACTGATGGCAGTGGCCGGGCCAGTGAATACGAAATAAGTTATTTTCTGAGTTACACACTAGTGGATGTCAAAGGCGCGGTGTTGGTGCGTGAGCAAGAGGTTAAGACCAAACGTGAATACAAGTTTGATCCAACAAATGTACTCGCCTCTGGCGGAGAAGTTGATCGGTTAAAAAAAGACATGATCAACATCAGCGTACAGCAAATGTTACGTCGCATTAATGCCAGTTTGCGCATCAAAGCAGAAAATGTTGCGCCGAATTAATACGCGCCTTACACAATAAGTTATTCAGGTTACGATTATCAAAAAATGGCAATTTGACAAGACGGCTGCTGAGAATTTTGCAGTCATTGCACGGCGGGAGATTCCTGATTATCAGCGTGTTATCGAGCTGTCTATCCAGACCATCAAACGGCTTGATATACCGAACCCCAAAATAATTGATGTCGGTAGCGCCATCGGAACAACACTGCATGCCCTGCATCAGGCTGGTTTTACTGATCTCTACGGGGTAGATAGTTCGGCGGATATGTTGACCCGTTCATTTAATAAAGCAACGTTGATACAATCTGAACAATTCCCTGTAGATAAAGGCCCGTTTGATTTTGTTATCGCTAATTGGGTCTTGCATTTTATTAAGGACAGGGAACAATATCTTGAATCCATTAAAAATACGTTAAGTCATCATGGTGTGTTAATACTGACCGAAAAAATATCCGGTAGTGCGTTAGCTAATGAACTCTATTATGATTTTAAACGCAGTAATGGCGTGACAGAAGAAGAAATTGAAGAAAAGAAACAACGTCTGGAAGGGGTGTTAACGACTTACCCCATTAAATGGTATTTAGAAAAACTTGATCAGCTCGGCTTTAAACAGATTGATGTTATCAATGCCAACACGGTATTTGTCACTTTTCTGGCCCGTTAGTGTTAAAGAAAAGTCTGAAATATATTACCCAATCATTATCAAGCGCTATCGCTTTTCGGCTTTAATTGCCCGACATGGTCAGGTGATTTGACTGTTTGGAATAATTAAGTAAGGTTGGTGCTATTTAACTGGTTGAGTTTATTTAGCACGGTATTCTTGCTGCTGTTGACTTGCACCTCAAAAATCGCGCCTTGATATTTTTTAATGCCGGTCATGGTGCTGATCAAATCACCATGCAGACCCATGGAGAGAGGTTTGCGGAATACCTTGCCCTGTGACACATAGGAAAAACTGGTATTAATCTCACGAAAATAGGCCTCCAGTTGATCAAGTATGTCGTTAATGTCCCAGGTGATCCTGCCTATTTTGTCATCACGGCCAATATGAATGATGCGGTTACTAAATCGGCCCCGGTTGACCTCCTGAGTGACAAATTGAATTTTTTCAAGGCAATGTTCGATGTGTTTGGAGCTGATGATAGTGTGGATGGCAAACACGCAAGTGATCATTGTCAGCACAGCTATGGACAGCAGTGGCATATCCAGTTGGTAGTTGAGCGAGATATAAACGACTGCACTGCATAGCAACAGGGTATAGGCGATGGTGAGCAGGCTAAGCTTGTAATGCAATGATGAGTTGTTCATAACTCAATCCCTTCTTATTCATAAAATCTATTAATATTTTACTGGATGCCGTAATGGCTTGTTTGGCACCCACCTTTTGTTCTTCAGCCAGCATTTGAGCATATAACGGGCTGATGGCCTTGATGGCATTAGGATTGGGTTTCGTCGGACTGAGAAATAACCACTGATATTGCTCTGCTTATCATAGTCAGCCGTGACATTGACATAGACCCAATAGAATGAACCATCCTTGGCCATGTTCTTTACGTAGGCAAAGATCTCCTTGCCCTGCGCGATGGTGTCCCACAATAGATTGAATACCGCCCGAGGCATATCTGGGTGGCGAATAATGTTGTGTTGAGCCCCCAATAGCTCTTGTTCTGTATAACCCGAGAATTCGATAAATATGTGATTGCCATAAGTAATTCGGCCTTTAAGATCAGTTTTTGACACGATGAAATCATCCTCGCACATAAGCTTTTCTTTGGATGTGGGCGTGATATTTTTATTTTTCATTTAACATCAATATGTTATCGCAGAGTATATGTCCTATTTTTTATAGTTATTTGTAACAGGTAGGCTATCGGCTCTTACCATTACTTTCTTTAATTGTGCTACTTAAGTAAGGTTACTTAATTTCAATGTAAGTAATATTGTAGTGGTCAAGTTTTATTGGAAAGAATTTAAGCCGCATTATTCAATTCAATTTTTTTCTGGTTAGGCGTTAAATATCCAAGCGTAGAATGCAATCGCTTATAATTATAAAAACGAATATATTTCTCTACAGCATCTACAGCCGATAAATGATTCACAAAAACCAAGTTATTCAATCGTTCTGTTTTCAAACTTCTAAAAAATCGTTCCATCACGGCATTATCCTAGCAATTTCCTCGGCGGCTCATGCTTTGGGTGATCCCAAAGGTATTAAGATAATCAACAAATTTATTGGCTGAATACTGAACCCCTTGATCAGAGTGAAAAAGCAACGGGGTCGTGTACGGTTGGTGTTTAAGGATCGCTTGTCTAAGGGCCTCTTTGGCTAATTCAGCATTAGGTTGTTGTGACATGGCCCAGCACACAATTTCGCTTGAGCCTAAATCTAGTACACTGGCAAGGTAGCTCCAACCCTGATACGTTCGAATGTAGGTGATGTCACCCACCCAATGTGTATTGACCGTTCCTGGTGAAAATACTCGCTTGAGGTGATTAG
>JAFLJQ010000173.1 GCA_022712915.1 Gammaproteobacteria bacterium
TACGATCAATAGAGACTCAACTATACAGTTATTAGAAATATTAGATCGCACATATTTTTATGCAAAAGAAATTATTGTTATTCTGGATAATGCTAAATATCACTACTCTCAAGAAGTTAAAGACGTCATTGAGCAAAGCTCGAGGTTAAAACTTGTTTATCTGCCCGCCTATTCTCCAGAGCTAAACTTGATCGAGCGAGTGTGGCGATTTTTTAAGAAAAAAGTACTCTACAACAAATATTACGAAAACATAGATAGTTTTAGAAAAGCAAGCATAACATTTCTTCAAAATTTTGATGACTACTCCTATGAACTGGAATCACTGCTAGGCGGTGGCGTTGAAGGTTTTAGTTAAACCTAAATCTATAACGCTACGGGTATATCTATCAACAGGCATACAAAATGGGCAAAGGGATATACCAGTTTTTGCCTTAATCTAGTCAAGGGTAGTATTTGACAACCCTTTCAGAGGAGGCAAGCCATTGCTGTTCACTAGATTAGGAAAGCAGATTAGAGATTTTATTGAATATGTCTTACACTATCAATTATGAAAGACGTACAGTTAAAAAGGACTTATCAGGTTTTCTCTATGTTAATCACACTGAAGTTAATAGTGCTCGGATTAATGACATTGGGAACCACTACAGCGATTGCCGAAATTTACCAATGGACTGATACTGAGGGCAATATTCATTTTACGGATAAACATGCTGCCAGTTCAAATGCTGCGCGAGTACAACTCCAATCACCCACCAATCGTTATCACGCCAATTCAGTTAAAAAATTTGCACATACACCAGGCAAGCCTAAAAAAAGCCACGTAAAAGACCACACTCTGCCCAAACTAAGACCAAAACAGGTTATCCTATATTCAGCTGTCTGGTGCAGCTTCTGTAAAAAAGCCAAGGCCTATTTCAAACAAAAAGGCATAGCCTACTCAGAGCGAGATATCGAAAAATCAAAACAGGCTGAAAAAGAATATCGCTCACTGGGCGGTGGTGGCATACCGCTTATTCTCGTGGGCCGTCAAAACGGTACTGAGAAACTAAGTGGTTTTTCAATTGCCCGCTTCGATCATGCTTATCGCTAAATGATCTTGATCAATATTAGTTGGAATTAAACTGGCTAAAATTAGTCCAAAAGCAGCGGAATTTGGAGTTACAATGAAAAAAGCGCACATGCTCACCATTGATGGCAACCAGGCCGCTGCCAGTATTGCTCATCTCACAAATGAAGTGATAGCCATCTATCCCATTACCCCAGCCTCTCCCATGGGAGAATGGGCCGACGAGTGGTCATCCAGAGGACAAGCCAACCTGTGGGGCACCGTTCCGCACATTATCGAGATGCAAAGTGAGGCGGGTGCAGCCGGGGCGATTCATGGTGCCCTGCAAGCGGGTTCCCTGGCCACTACCTTTACCGCGTCACAAGGCCTGTTGTTAATGATTCCCAATATGTACAAGATTGCCGGGGAGTTAACCCCGACAGTGTTTCATATTGCGGCCCGTTCTCTGGCTTGTCAGGCATTGTCAATTTTTGGGGATCACAGCGATGTCATGTCTGTTCGCATGACCGGCTTTGCGATGTTGGTATCCAACTCACCTCAGGAGGTGCAGGATCTGGCCTTGATTTCACAGGCCGTAACGTTGGAGTCACGCATTCCGGTACTACATTTTTTTGATGGTTTTCGTACTTCCCACGAAATACAAAAAATCAGTGTGCTTGATCATGACACCATTAGGGTCATATTACCGGAAGGTGCCATTCAGGCGCACCGGAAACGAGCCTTATCACCTGATCATCCCGTTGTACGAGGAACATCACAAAACCCCGACGTCTATTTTCAAGGGCGTGAATCGGTCAACCCCTTTTATACCGCCATGCCCTCCATTGTTCAGGCCTGCATGGATCGCTTTGCTGTAGAAACAGGTCGGCAATATCAACTGTTTGAATATCTGGGTGATAATAATCCACAACGCTTGATCATTTTGATGGGCTCCGGTGCAGAAGCTGCACAGGAAACCGTTGAGTATTTGCAGGCCCAGGGTGAATCCATTGGTATGATCAAGGTGCGGATGTATCGGCCTTTTGATGAGAGTGCTTTACTGAGGGCCATCCCTACTACGGTGAAAAAGATTGCCGTACTGGATCGCACTAAAGAACCCGGTGCCGACGGCGAACCATTATATAAAGATGTGGTGACCGCCCTGGCACAGCATTATTGCAGCGATGAAAACAAATGTGGCGATATGCCGAAGGTGATCGGTGGACGTTATGGGCTTTCATCCAAAGAATTCACCCCGGCCATGATAAAATCTATTTTTGATGAACTCACAAAAGACAAACCAAAAAATCATTTTACCATTGGTATTCACGACGACCTTTCAAACACCAGCCTGGAATGGGACAAGCATTTTCGTACCGATGCCAACAGCGAACATTTTCAGGCCATGTTTTATGGTCTGGGTAGTGATGGTACCGTCAGCGCCAATAAAAACAGTATCAAGATCATCGGTGAAGCCACGGATCTCTATACCCAGGGATATTTTGTCTATGATTCGAAAAAATCCGGTGCGGTAACAGTATCTCACCTTCGTTTTGGCCCAAACCCCATTCGCTCCACGTATCTCATCAGTGACAATGACGCCAACTTTATTGCCTGCCATCAACCTGTCTTTGTTGAACGTTATCACATGCTGGACAATGCAGCCGATGAGGCCGTGTTCCTGTTAAATACCAGCATTGAACCTGACAAGGTGTGGGATACCCTACCCGAACGTATGCAGCAACAGATCATCAACAAACGTATCAATCTCTATGTGATCGACGCTTATATTGTTGCCGAACAAACCAACATGGGCAAACGCATTAATACCATTATGCAAACCTGCTTCTTTGCTATTTCAGGCATACTGCCCCGTAAACAGGCCATTACAGCAATTAAACAAGCTGTCGAAAAAACGTATGGCCGCAAGGGACAGCGTATTATTGATCTTAATTACAAGGCCATTGATGCGACTTTGGATGCACTGCATAAGGTTAAAATTATAGGTAAGGTCAACAACACATTACAGATCGCCTCTCCGGTGCCAGACAATGCAACTGATTTTATCAAACAAGTCACCGGTCGCATTATTTCCGGTCATGGTGATGATATTCCAGTTAGTCTTATGCCCCACGACGGGACTTATCCCAGCGGTACGGCCGCCATTGAAAAACGTAACTTGGCCTTGGAGATCCCGGTATGGGAGATGGATCTGTGTACCGACTGCGGTAAGTGTCCTCTGGTTTGTCCCCACGGTGCGATACGCAGCAAACTATTCTCTGAAGACCTGACCCTAAAGGCACCGCCCACGTTTAAACATCGCGTCACACGCGGTAAAGATTTTCCTGTGGGCACCCACATTACGTATCAGGTTGCACCAGAAGACTGCACCGGTTGCAGCCTGTGTGTCGATATCTGTCCGATCCGTGATAAATCCAATGCTAGCCGCAAGGCATTGAATATGGCTCCGCAACCCCCACTGCGCGCCAGTGAACGGGACAACTGGAATTTCTTTTTAAGCTTACCTGAATATGATCGTAGCCTGCTGAAGAATACCACCATCAAAGACAGCATGATCATGCAACCTTTATTTGAATTCTCCGGTGCCTGTGTCGGGTGTGGTGAAACACCTTATATCAAACTGGCTAGCCAGTTATTTGGTGATCGCATGCTGGTGGCCAATGCCACAGGCTGTTCGTCTATCTATGGTGGTAACCTACCCACTACACCCTGGTGCACAAACAACGATGGCCGAGGCCCAGCCTGGAATAACTCCCTGTTTGAAGACAATGCCGAATTTGGTTTAGGTATGCAATTGGCTGTGGAAAAGCAACATGAATATGCTTGCGAGTTACTCACGCAATTACGTCCGTCATTAGATGACAATCTGGTGGATGCCTTGCTGAGTGCTGATGAAGTAAGTGACGCTGACTTTACCGCACAGCGCGCAAGAATCGAACAGCTCAAAATACAATTGAAAGACATCTCGTCAACTCAGGCCAATGAACTCATGCAATTGGCCGATATGTTGTCTCGTAAAAGTGTCTGGATCATCGGTGGTGATGGTTGGGCCTATGATATCGGTTATGGTGGTGTCGATCATGTGCTGGCCTCGGGCTATAACGTCAACATCCTGGTACTGGATACCGAAGTTTATTCTAATACCGGCGGGCAAACCTCCAAAGCCACGCCACGTGGTGCCGTGGCCAAGTTCTCTGCTGCAGGCAAGTCTGGTGGTAAAAAAGATCTCGCCCTACTCGCCATGGAATATGAAAATGTCTATGTAGCACATGTTGCCTACGGGGCAAAAGACATCCAAACCTTGCGAGCCTTTCTCGAGGCTGAGGCACACAATGGACCATCTTTGATTATTGCCTATTCACCGTGTATTGCCCATGGCGTAGATATGACATACAACCATCGCCAACAAACTCTGGCGGTTAAGAGTGGTCACTGGCCCCTGTTCCGCTTTGACCCTAAACGCATCAAACAAGGTAAAAACCCACTGCATCTCGATTCGGCTGCCCCCTCTATACCCTATGAAGACTTCATTAAGACTGAAACTCGCTTTAGTATGCTTTGGCGATCACACCCCGATGATGCTGAATGTTTCCTCAAGCAGTCGCAACGTGAAGTGCAACATCGTTATAAATACTATAAGCAATTATCAGAAATGGACTGGGATGAGCAGACCAAACCTTCAGCAACCAAACTAATGGTAAAAAACACCCCTTCAACTGGAGAATAAGCAATGGTCGATTTAACATGTGAATATCTAGGACTCAAACTTGCTCATCCTATCGTGCCCTCCGCCTCCCCTTTAACACGTGAGCTAGACAAGGTAAAACAGTTAGAAGATGCCGGTGCCCCGGCCCTGGTTATGCATTCTCTGTTTGAAGAAGAAACCAAAAGTGAAGCTGAACATTTTAGCCGTTTTTTGCATGAACAAAGTATCGGCCATGCCGAAGCTAATAGCTTTCTCCCTGAACCTGTTGAGTTTAACAGCCATCTAGACAATTATCTTGAACAAATACAAAAAATAAAACAATCCTTATCCATCCCAATCATTGCCAGCCTGAATGGTGTATCCACAGATGGTTGGATAGAGCATGGCAAAGCGTTACAGATGGCAGGTGCCGATGCCCTAGAACTGAATATTTATTATATTCCCACCAACATATTCGAATCCAGCCAGGATGTTGAACAACGTTATGTTGACTTGTTAACAGAAGTAAAACGCCATGTCAGCATACCCATCACCATGAAACTTTCATCCCAGTTCAGCTCAGTTGCGCATGTGGTCAAACAACTCGAAAATGCCGGCGCCAATGGCGTGGTGCTCTTTAATCGTTTTTATCAGCCCGATATCGATCTGGAAACTCTACAAATCAAACCCAAACTAGAATACTCATCATCAATGGAATCCCTATTGCGCATCCGTTGGATAGCTATTTTACACGGACAGGTAAATCTATCCCTTGCCGTAACAGGTGGTATACGCGGAGGCAAGGAAATAGTGAAGGCCTTAATGGCGGGGGCTGATATCACCCATGTCTGTAGTGAAATCCTTGTCAAAGGACCACAACGTATAAGTCAGATACGTGATGAATTATCCAACTGGCTGGAAGGACATGAATACGAGTCAGTGCAACAGATAAAAGGTAGTGTGAGTTATAAAAATGCTATTGATGCCAGTTATTATGAACGAGCTAATTATCTAAGTGTGTTGGATAGCTATTCTCATGCCCCCGGTGTGTGGCGTTAACCGTGAAGAGTATAATAAAACCATAAAAACAATGTTATTGAAAGTACCCTAAATCACCGTATTTGGTTTTCTTTCTGCTAGGCTGATTGTGTATGTCTAGGATTTTAACGAGAAGCACTATGTCGATAATACTCTGGACACACCAATCGTTAACTGTTCAAGCACATACAAAGGAGTAGAAATATGAATGTTGATCGCCTGGTTTTAGCCTTGGCAGGCGTGTTTATCCTGTTGAGTTTAGTTTTATTTCATTTCCACTCCCCCTACTGGCTCTGGTTTACCGTTTTTGTTGGAGCAAATTTATTGCAGGCTGCATTTACGGGTTTTTGCCCTCTGGCCACCATCCTGAAAAAAATGGGTAATAAGCCAGGAAGTGCATTTAAATAATACTTTCATAATTATCAGTTAGTTATATTTGGCAAACACCATATAGGTTAGTGTAAGCTTGGTGCAGTCACACACTGAGTAAACCCATAACAAGACACAACTTCACTTATCCTTAATATTCATCCTATATTAATGTTAATTTCAGGCGTTTTTTAAGCTTTAATATTTAAAATATTCAATTTTAGTCCGCTAGTTATATATATATTAATTTTTTATTTTATAGCGGGTAGTGACCTAAAATAGTCGCCGTAGAGCCCTACCTCGCAGTAATAATACCTCTGCTCGGCAGGCCCCCGGCACACATCCGGACTTGCGCTACTAACTCATCCGGCTCCTGCTTCAGGTCAAACGTACACGAAATATGGCATCTCTTGCATCCTATTTCGTATCGTAGACAACTCATTCTCGCTTCAAATTATCCCGTGCTCTGTGTCACGGTCTCTGGGAATATGAATCATCTTTCCCTCAGCCAAGGCCCTTCGCCCCACCTTCTCCGCTAAAGTCTTCTCATCACTTCATTGTTCGATGGCTTCATCACTACTATGGCCTTGTCCGACTTCCTGCACACGTTGACGTTACGATTATACTTATCGCTTTCTCATAACCCGACCGTCGGTGCTTCATCACGATCATGCACAGGATCTCCCAAGTTCCGATGATAAATTTTCGTACATGCACCGGGTCTACGACTCCGGAAAATTTGTTATCTACTTGCGATTATGTAGCATAACAATATCGCCTTCCCCCTCACCCAATAAGGTCGGCATTCTCAAGGCTGATTTCGGAGCTCTATACCGAGCCTGTATTCCCCTCTGTCAACGCTTAACCCCTATCCTTACGAATAACGGCACATGACTCGAGGCCCCAGCAGGTCGCTAAACTTTACCCAGTAACGGACTTACACCGCCTATTTATCACCAGCTTTGCTTGGCGCACTGGGTGTCCTATTTGTTTTTGTAATATGTGCAAGTATTTCTGGTAACAATTCTTTTCTTAACATCCCTGCAACATTAAGATCTAATGGAATGCCAGATATTTCATAATACATTTTTGATAATTGCTTAAGAAGGCATTACCCGATGGGACTCATTTTTCTTTAACAATGAACCTGATGCTTTTTCATCTAAAAATATACTACGCACCTCTAGACCAAATGACTGTTCATTATGATTTATTAGCAAGTCAGGCCATTCTATTTCATTTAATGGTTGTTCAATACCCCATTCTTCTTTCAAAATATTAGAGGTATATTCTGCAAACCCTATCTCAAGTTCTTTTTGGCAATTCCTTGTCATGATTTATTTTGCAACTAACAGATCGGAACACAATACTTACCAATATTAGAGAATACTGCATTCCGACTCCAATTTTCGACCCTGATTTTGTTTTAAAAACTGACTACTCAAGCTTTTTAGATATGAATGAGTACAATAAGTAGTTTGGTAATAAATACACCAATACTGCCAATATTGCAAAAATATTCGGCAAAGATGTTTCAACTGCCAATTCATCACTTATATAAAAAAATAAAAACATACAGCTTACTGCTGCAAATAAAAAATACACACTGTCAAATATAAATGAGATGCTTCTCTTAATTTTCATTGATCATTCCTTCAATCAAGCGGTCAAATTCCTCTTTATTTTTTTCGCCTATTCTGATTGCATCGAGAATTGGTTTCATACCATCTTCCACCAAGATAAATATCATGTCTAAATTCTTTTTCCTTAAAGAATAATGTATTTGGGGATATGTTCGTTGTAGCCTCATACTTGCGTTGGATGCTCTCTCGATAAGCCCCTGCACTAAAAGAGCGGAAGCCGCAGCACCAACACCAAACTTTGCGACACGTTTTGCGGAAGCTTTTAAAAAAATTTCTTTAGCCAGCTTTCTAACTACTAGTGTAGTAAGAGCCACTTGTGTACTGATTCTACCAGACATGTAACTAGTTCCAAGACCAGCCTTTTTTGCTATGGCCTCTATCGTAGAATCAGGCAACATATCATAAAAATTAGTTATTATATTACTCGATGAAGCCGCACTCATGGCCTGTATGGCCTATGTTGATCTGAATCCTCTTCGGGCCAAAATGGCCAAGACACCGGAAACCTCAGATTACACCAGTATTAAGCAACGAATCTATCGGATACAACAACCCCCTCATTCAACACAGCAACCAAAATCATTACTCCCCTTTGTAGGTTATCCCAGACAAACCATGCCCAAAGGCTTGCCCTTTCGCTTGAACGATTACTTAGAATTGGTGGACTGGACGGAGCGCATCTTGCGAGAGGATAAACATGGTGCCATTCCTGAGAACGCGCCCCCTATTCTGGAAAGGCTCAATATGGATGCCCAGCATTGGCTCTATCTGGCCAATCATTTTGAACGCCCTTTTAAAGGTCTGGTCGGTTCGGCTTATAAACTCAAACAGATTTGTCAGAAACTTGGGTTTCAGCGAACACCGGGGATTCGAAGTTGTGAAACTTATTTTCCGTAACACTTAATTTATTCACCTTTCAAGAACATTCAACGCCTTGTTGCGGCCTGCGGCTGTTTGGTATTCCGGCTTTATTTGTTTTAGTGCTTAATTCTAGTTTTTTTTCAAAAAACATACTCACCTTCACGTAGAAATTAATTTCTCGGATTGATAAATCGGAAAAATAGTTGTTTTTTTGATTTCTTAAGGTGGATGTCCTATTTGTTTTCTTCATTGTTCGATGGCTTCATCACTACTATGGCCTTGTCCGACTTCCTGTACACGTTGACGTTACGATTATACTTATCGCTTTCTCATAACCCGACCATCTGTGCTTCATCACGATCATGTACAGGATCGCCCAAGTTCCGATGATAAACTTTCGTACATGCACCGGGTCTACGACTCCGGAGAATTTGTTATCTACTTG
>JAFLJQ010000010.1 GCA_022712915.1 Gammaproteobacteria bacterium
TAAATCAGGCATTTTATAAAAATGAGCTCTTGAATACTTCGGATAACCCCTAATTTCCCTCTAATATAGAAAAAAATAGCGTTGAGATCCTTTGCGGTTTAGATCTTTAAATGGATTAAATACTTAGCGGGACAGTAGTGAATTCACATACACATGGTTAATGTCTGCCTGTATTGGGCATGCTCGATGGCAGTCAATGTCTAACTGCCCAAGGCCAATATCAATTAGCCATTCATAAGAATTTGTCTAAATTGTTAACGAAATAGGAGTGATATGGAGGACATTCGAGTTCGAGCACAGCATTCACGACACTATCATAAATTTTACGACCTCTTGAGCCTAAAAAAGGACCTTTTTCAGGTGCTCTCTAAAAAATCCTGAAATTGTTTCTCACCCATGGAGTACACACACGGCAGCAGATATAGTAACCAATCAAAACTATCCGGTTTACTGCTAATTACAGTTAAAAATATCTTGATTTAGAAATTAGAAGCAAAAAAAAGCCCACCTTATTCAGTGGGCTTTAACTCAGGCGACGGCTTCGATTTCTGACACCAGTTCAACCGTTTTTTTCACGGCCTTTTTCTTACGCTTTTTCTTTTTAGATTTGTTAAGGACTTTGTCTGTCATGGCCACGGCTTTCTCATAGGCCGCCACCTGTTTTGACACTGCTTTAAACCCAGCCAATTCTTCCAACACCACTGTTTTTTGCATTGCAATTCCAGCCACGTCTTTCTTTTTGGCCGCAATATCCTTCTCGATTACTTTTAATGCTTTTTTATTAACTGCATTGGTATCTTTCTTCAGTTTTTTTGCCGCTACTTTTTTCTTTTTCAGCAGCAGAGCCTGCTTTTTACTTATGTTTTTGGCATCCGCCAACAACTTCTTGCTCTCTTTACTTAATGCAAGGATCGCTTTAGCCGACATTGATCCGACACCAGCCAGACTGGCAATGGCAGCATCTACAGCTTTTTTTGCCACATCACTGGTCATTGCTTTCTTTGCTTTCTTTGCTTTCTTTTTCGAGGCCATATAGCACTCTCCTTTCTTAATGATAAAGTTTAAAAACTAAAACCAGAGCATACTAACAAAGTTATATCGACTTTGCTTAAAAAATATACCTATTCTTAAAATGACTTGGCACCACTACCCCATCAAGCTCAGAAATATACACCGGCACCCGCTCAACAAAGAAAATAAATGAACATCTGCGCACGAAAAGGCTATCTACGCAAGCGGTCAGGTCATTTGATGATCAAGACCGGAAAGAGGCAACAATTGTGATACTGGATATAACAAAAAATCAGACTATCAAGAATCACAACACAGCGTAACGACCCCATCTAACTACGAAAAATACGCTTGAAAAGCGTAGGATAAACAAATCATGTAAAAATGCTCCACCAGCCTCAAATTCTTGCGCAAAACGCCATGGACATATTATCTGACAGCGGTTTGCCCTGGCAGACAGAATCAATCATTACCTGTCGATAGTCTTGTATCCTAATGTCACGTGTAACGCTTAACAATAATAATCTACAGGGGATACCATCTATTTTAGGTCATATAATTCATTTTACAAAAATAGAATTTATATTCAGGGATATAAAAATTAGTTCAATCACCAAGCAATCACGCCAAAATCTTATCTCAGCATAAATCTCCTAATCTGAGGTTTAAGGCGCTTACTCCGCATTATTCCATAATAATTTCCCCATTCTCTAAAATGCCAATATTCCAGGCATAACCTATGTCCCGTCAAACTTCTGTTTCCAACCATGAATCGCCTTAACTGATACTCGTAAACGAGTATCTAACTTCAGCTACCGACACAGAGAGACCTGTCTGCTCACATCTTTCTAGTTTTTTTTCGACCACGCACCTGAGGGACTTTGGTAAACAACCATTCCCGCGCTGTCTCAGTAATGGCGGCCACTGCAGGATGGGAGATTTTGCGCTCCACAGAAATAGCGTAGAACTGCTCACGCACCTCCTCCGTCTGCCCGATGACAACCACTCCATATTGTTTTTCCACCTCCATCGCAATGGGCGTGGGTGCAATAAACACCCCGGCCCCACCCTGACCAAAAGCCTTCATTAACGCACTATCATCAAACTCTCCAACGATACGCGGATGGATGTGACGCTCATCAAGCCATTTCAAGAGTTGACCATGTACCACAGTCATTTCACCCGGCAGCAACATGGGTTCACCACTAAGGCACTGCGGAAAATTATGGTTTAGCTTGTGTGCTAGCTGGGGCGTTGCAAAAAAAGTAATGCCGCAATCGCCAAGGGAATGATTGAAACCAAGTACGTTCACACCCGGTGGAATAGGCCCATCTGAGATGACAAGATCAATACGGTGCACAGCCAGTTCGGTCAGTAAAGAGTCAATACTGTTCTCCCGACAAACGATACGTACAAACTCCTGCAATTGCAGTGCTGGAGCCAATAAACGATAGGCAATAGACTTAGGCACCACATCCGCCACACCCACCTTGAATACCAGCGGTCTCCCGGACGGAAGGTTGCGCACCACCTCTTCCAGCTCCCCCCCCAGAGAAAAAATCTCGTCGGCATAACTCAATGCCAATCGACCGATCTCCGTCAACTCCAAATTACGCCCGACACGGCGAAACAACGCCTCACCCAAACTTTCTTCCAGCAGGCTAAGTTGCCCACTGATGGTCTGAGGTGTCAGATGCAGGCGTTCACTGGCACGGGCGATGCTGCCCACTTTTGCCACAATCCAGAAATAGTGAAGGTGTTTATAGTTAATCATTGATGCGCAAACACTTCGGTAAATACGAGCATTATAGCAAGAATATTCGACTTTTCCTTAGTTTAAAATCAACCTACCCTTGCATAAAACCATCAGCAACTAATACAGCGGAGACGATAATGCAAATTGATATTCATGCACGTAATTTTTCCCTGACAAGTGCCTTGCGCGGCCATATTGAACGGCGACTGGGTTTTGCCCTGAGTACCCGAGATGAACACATCCAACGAGTACTGGTGCGCCTGTCTGATATTAATGGCCCGCGCGGAGGGGCTGACAAGTGCTGCCACATCCAGGTGGTACTTCCCCATCTACCCGATGTGGTAATCGAAGATATTGAGATGGATCTCTATGCCGCCATTGATCGCGCGGCAGATCGCGCAGGCCGCACCGTTGGAAGACGATTGACGCGACAACGCGACAGGGGCCGCTCATTCGATCTGCACGACAAAGAATCGTTAACTCAAATACATGAACCTGACGAACATAATTAATCCGACTGGAGACCCTCCACCATGAATACACCAACCATAAATACGACAGTCCAAACACAAACGGCCGTTCTTGCGACCAATAAGGTCATTCGTAATACTTATTCGCTACTCTCTATGACCCTATTGTTCAGTGCATTGACTGCAGGGGTTTCGATGAGCTTGAACCTGCCCCATCCCGGCATATTGCTAACACTCGGCGGTTTTTTTGCTCTACTGTTCGCCACTGCCAAGTTTCGTAATAGCAGTCTGGGGCTCGTCTTCGTGTTCGCCCTGACCGGATTTATGGGCTACACACTCGGGCCAATCCTCAATGCCTATCTGGCCATGCCAAATGGTGCCCAGGTGGTAATGATGGCCATGGGTACCACCGGTGCCATGTTCCTCGGTCTATCGAGCTATGCGTTGATCAGTCGCAAGGACTTCAGTTTTATGGGTGGCTTCCTGATGGTCGGCATTATAGTGGCCTTCCTCACAGGACTCGGTGCGATATTCTTTGAGATGCCGGGACTATCTCTGGCGGTATCATCCATGTTCGTGCTACTCATGGCAGGTCTGATCCTGTATCAAACCAGCAACATCATTCATGGCGGAGAAACCAACTACATCATGGCGACCGTCACCCTGTATGTCGCCATCTTTAACCTGTTCACCAGCCTCCTGCACTTGCTAGGATTCATGAATGGTGATGAGTAGAAACACACAACCCATCATAATATGTTGGAATAGTAAAAGCAGCATAGCCTAAGAGGACAAAATTATGGCGTTAGTCAATATGCGTGACATGCTTTACCACGCCTACCACAATGGCTATGCCGTGGGGGCATTCGACCTGCTCAGTCTTGAGTTTTTAGAGGGCATTATAGCGGCGGCCGAACGCTGCCACGCACCAGTGATACTGAGTCTGACTGAGTCCTATGTCGATTTCGAGTTAATCATGCCCGCAGTGGAAGCTGCCGCAAAGCGAGCAACGGTGCCAATATCAATACATCTGAATCATGCGGCGCATGATACACCTCTCGATTCCGCTGTGCAGGGTATCAACCTTGGCTGCAACGGCATAAAGGTAGATGCGTCACACCACGGACTAGCCAAAAATATACAGATTACACGAACCTTTGTCGAAATGGCCCATGCCTGCGGTGTCGCGGTGGAAGGGGAGCCTGGATATACAACGGCAGCCGAGGCCGAAATTTATGCGAAACAAACCGGTGTAGACTTTCTGACTATAGCAATCGGCACGGTACACGACCTCAAGCAAAACGAACCTAAACTGGATGACAACCGTCTACAGCAAATTAACCAAGCTCTGAGGATTCCATTGGTCATTCACGGTGACACAGGACTAAGCGAGCAGCAGATCCGACACCTCATCACCAATGGGGTGGCCAAAATAAATGTTTACACTGCACTGACCAACATAGCCGATGGGCGCATACGAGACAATGCCAGACTCCACCGCCGAGGTGGATACTCCTCTCTATTGCTAGGCGTTAAAGAGAGCATCAGCACCGAAGTAGAACGTTGCATGCGGCTATGGGGAAGTATTGATCGTGCCGCAGAACTTTTGGTTCAATGTACAGCCTGGTCACCTGTAGAACATGTGATTATCTACAACGTCACCGGCATAACCGAGCAAGATGCGAATGCCATGATGGCCAAGGGTCAACAAGCTCTCAGTACCATCCCTGGCGTGCGAGAGTTGATCAGTGGTCGTGCACTGAAAGAAGATGCCGCTTATCGCTACACTTGGCTGGTGCGTTTTTGTCACCCGGCGGTCATAGACAGTTACCGCAATCACCCTGCCCACCTGGCCTTTGCAGATCAACATTTTCGCCCGGTGGCAGCCAATCGTATCAGCATCGACTACCAACGGGTCGACACACTAAACGAACAAGCACACGAGAGAGAAATCAAGTCACAAATGCTATAGCAGCATCAATAACGGATGAGCCTGATAATCCGTGCGGCAACAAAAAAAGGGACGCCCATTAACCTGTAGCCACAAATCACACAAGAGATAGCGCATTCCTTGACAGAAATAGTAGGGGGACGGATATGTTTATCCAACCTTTTTTACTGCAAACATAGTCTAACTCAAGCAGTATCACCCATCAGGGATACAGCCTTAAGTTATAAAAATGCTGATATACTCCGGCCATGCTAAATTTTAAAAACCTGTCTTTACGTCGTTCCACCCGTGAACTTTTACGCAATGTCAATTGCACTATTCATCAGGGCCAAAAAGTCGGTATAACCGGTGCCAATGGCACGGGCAAATCCAGCCTGTTTGCACTCATACGCAATGAGTTGCAGGCCGATTCAGGTGATTTTTCGCTCCCCCCTAAAACCATCATTGCCCATGTTGCACAAGAGGTGTCCGCCGTGGATGCCCCGGCGGTTGAGTATGTCATGGACGGTGATATCGAAATGCGTTCTCTTGAAAAACAAATTACCCTCGCTGAACAACAAGATGCGGGCGAGCGTGTGGCCACGCTGTATATGCAAATGGAAAGTATTGATGGTTATCGCGCCAGTAGTCGTGCATCGGTATTGATGCATGGTTTGGGATTTACCACAGAGCAGGAAAAAAATCCGGTACGCAGCTTTTCAGGCGGCTGGCGTATGCGCCTTAATCTTGCGCAGGCCCTGATGTGCCGTTCCGATCTGTTATTACTCGACGAACCGACCAACCACCTGGATCTCGAAGCCGTGATCTGGCTAGAGGACTGGTTGCATAGTTACCAAGGAACCTTATTACTGATCTCACATGACCGTGATTTCCTGGATAAAATAACCACAAATATTGCCCATATCGAGCAAACAGAGCTGACACTATATACCGGTAATTACACTGCCTTCGAAGTACGCCGAGCCGAAAAGCTAGCGAATCAGCAATCTGCCTTTGAAAAACAGCAGCGCGAAAGAGCGCATATGCAAGATTTTGTCAGGCGTTTTAAAGCCAAAGCTAGCAAGGCCAGTCAGGCGCAGAGTCGCGTCAAGGCACTGGAACGAATGGAGCTGATAGCCCAGGCACACGTGGATTCACCGTTTGATTTTGAATTCAAACAACCCAATAAAATGCCCGATATGTTATTGAAGCTGGAACATATTGCTGCGGGTTATAATGAAACCCGTTTACTGGATAATGTTGATTTGGTCATTACAGCGGGCGACCGTATTGGTCTGTTAGGGCATAACGGCGCAGGCAAGTCTACGCTGATTAAACTTCTTGCAGGTGAATTACCCCCGCTGAACGGCGAGCGTATTGATGCCAAAGATTTAAAAATAGGTTATTTTGCACAGCACCAACTGGAACAGCTGGATAGTCAGGCAAGTCCGCTATTACATATACAACGCCTTGACCCACGCGCAACGGAGCAATCATTACGTAGTTTCCTGGGTGGATTTGCCTTTATCGGTGATATGGCGACCTCTCCCGTGGCACCCATGTCAGGTGGTGAAAAAGCTCGCCTGGTGTTGGCGATATTGGTGTATCAAAAACCCAATTTGTTATTGCTTGACGAACCGACCAATCATCTCGATCTGGAAATGCGCCATGCACTAAGTGTCGCCCTGCAAGACTATGTTGGTGCAATGATCATTGTCTCCCACGACCGGCACCTATTACGCACCGTCACCGACACATTACTGCTAGTCGATACCGGCAAGGTAACACCTTTTAATGGTGATCTTGAAGATTATCGACAATGGGTAAAAGAATCGTTGAAAGAAAATAGCAATAACACTTCTAACCCAACAAATGGCCTATCCAATAAAAAACAACAACGACAAGATGCCGCGGAAAAACGCAAATTATTGCAGCCATTACGCAACAAGCTGCAAACACTGGAAAAACAAATAGATAAACTAAATCATGAAAAAGAGGTTATTCAAACCAAACTGGCGGATAGCACCCTTTACAATGACAGCAATAAACTACAATTGAAAACATTTTTAATGCAGCAAACTACCGTTGCACAAGCATTAGAAAAAGCCGAAGAAAACTGGCTGGCTATCAGTGAAAAAATGGAAGAATTACAGCAAGAAGCATAAATATAACAACATGGTTCAATGAACCTGACCCTGTAAATAGTCAGCCCTGAAAAAAGGCTAAGCATTTGTTTTGTCCATATCGACGGACGACCGGAGTCACAATTGGCTTGTAAAATGCTCGCTCCCCTTTTGATATGCGACCAAAATTATTTAATAAACGATTTAATGCGTAAAAAAACAGCACAAAAAAATGGCTCTTCAGGAAAATCTGTGGGTAAATAATTGATGATTTAATAAGAATTGATTCACATTGAGCTTCGATCCATGATGGTAGTTACCAGACCACTATCAAAAAAAGAAGCCCAATGCGAATAAGAACACTACTTAACG
>JAFLJQ010000108.1 GCA_022712915.1 Gammaproteobacteria bacterium
ATTTAATCCATTTTAAAGATCTAAACCGCAAAGGGCGCAAAGGATCGCAACGTTATTTTGTTTTATATTAGAGGTTATCCGAAGACTTCAAGCTCATTTTTTATACATTACCGAATTTATTTTTTCTTTGCGCCTCTTTGCGACCTTTGCGGTAAAATGTGTTTTATAAACAATTTTCATGTCTCATGCTCATTTCAACCTCCTCAAGCCGTTAAGTACTCGGTAGACACATGATTTTTTAGATTGTTAACGGGACAGCAGTGATGTCATATACACTGCGGTTCTAGGATTCTGGCTCCATGCTTTATCCAACCTCCTGCTCTGACCTCCCTGGATGGAGGAAATGCAAAAGGATTGTATGGAACAATCCTTGCCTATATCCCAAAACGTTACGCAGAGAGCGTAACGTTTTGAGTTATTGAGATGTTTTCTTTGCATCTCTTTGCGGTGAAGTATGTTTTACGAGAATTTTTCATGTCCCATACCTATTTCATCACAGCAGTGGTTATTTATATTTGGGTAGCACCTTATTATTTTGCCAGCCGCACATAAAAAACACAGCCAGTAAATAATATTATACTCAGCAGGATCTCCGTTATCGCCAGCCAGCGTTCAGCCGGGTTGGCCCAGCTTTCTACTACCCCGTGTGTAAAATAGAGTAATACCAGAAAAGCCGTCCAAGTATGTGTGTAGGGTTTGCCATTCAGGATTCCCCGTAAGGGAAATAGTAAGGGGCCGACAAACATAATTAGCATGATACTGGTAGGAATGCGAGTCGATGGTGCCAGCACGGTAACCCATAGCAGCGTTAGGGTAAATAAACCAAAGTAACCGAACAGGGTAGCTATACGGGCAAGTTGTTGAGGTTTCATCGCTTAATTATTTCCTGCTGAGTTTTATGGCTGTCTCGGCGAGGCGGCGGCCCTGCTCGATACAGAGAGCTTTTTCTTCCTGACTAAAGGCCTGTTTACCGTCCAAACCGGCAACATGACTGGCTCCGTACGGTGTACCACCCGAACGGGTTTCGTTTAGTGCGTTATGGCTATAAGGCAGGCCTATAATTAGCATACCGTGATGCAGTAATGGCAACATCATTGAGAGCAAGGTTGATTCTTGTCCACCGTGCATGGTGCCGGTTGAGGTAAACAAGGCGGCAGGTTTTCCCGCCAGGTGTCCGGCCAGCCAGCCGGGAGTGGTCGACTCAAGAAAATATTTCAGGGCAGAGGCCATGTTGCCAAAATAACCGGGACTGCCGAGGGCAAGTCCCGCGCATTCCTGCAGGTCATTGAGTTTTGCATAAGGAGGTCCCTGCTCCGGAATGCTGTCTCCGGTCGCTTCACAAATGCTGGAAATTGCTGGCACTGTGCGTATCCGAGCATGGCAGTCAGAAACAGATTCAATCCCCTGAGCGATCATTTTAGCCATTTCAGAAATGGCACCATCTCGACTGTAATAAAGAACCAGAATATCCATCATGACTCAATTATCCTTAATATGTTTTCCGGGGGGCGACCGAGAGCGGCCTTGTTATCATCCACTATCACAATTGGTCGCTCGATAAGAATGGGATTTTTCAACATGGCATCAATAAGCTCATCGTGACTGAGGGCAGGATTAGCCAGATTCAGTTCCTTGTAAATAGGCTCATTTTTTCGCATGAGCTCTCGTGGTTGCATGTTGAGATGAGACAGGGTTTGCAGCAGTATCTCCTTACTGGGTGGTTCTTTTAGATATTCAACAATATTTATTTGAAGCTCTTTCTCTTGCAGAAGCTGTAATGTTTGGCGTGATTTTGAACATTTGGGGTTATGAAATATCGTGATTTTCATGGTTTTTCCATAAGCTGATTTCTGTTGGCTATTCTACAGTTTGTTTGATTGACAGCCTAGAGGGGCAATGATAGTTTGGCGTGAATTTCATCTCTTAATATTGCTCATTCATATGAATCTTCGGTGTGACCGTATAAAATTTAAACTACTTGCTTCAGCCATACTATGCGGAGTGTTGTTTGCGTGTACGGGAAACGCACCTGTTCAGGAAATGAGTAATGCACGTCAGACTTTACAGACGGCAAAGACGGCCAGGGCGGATCTCTACGCACAGGATAAGTACAGCAGGGCTAAAGGCTTTTTGGATGAGGCCGCTAACCATTTGAATTCGGGTGATTTTAATCAGGCCAGACAGTTGGCACTGAAAGCGACTCTAGAGGCCAAACAGGCCCATCTGGATGCGATAAATGGTCATAAAAAGTGAATGCAATCACATTTATAATACTTGAAGTATATTAAAGGGCTTCTATTCTGTAATTGAATATCCTGTTTCAGGGAAACAGAATGTTGTTCCTTGACCTGAAAATTGATGGATGATAATTTTGCATTTAGTTGCTAAACTACCGTCATAATAGAAATTTTTGGGTGAACGCACCATTTGCACTGAGGTAATCTGCATGAAAATAACGAGTAATATAAGAAATTTAACACTGATTTTAATCACTGCTGGCATTGTGGGTTGTTCTGGAGCAGCACAGCAGGAAGATGTATCCGAAGAAGTAATGACTGCACCTGCATCTGCACCTGTTCTGTCGAAATCTGATAGTAATTACCAGGTTGAACGTGGTGATAGCCTGTGGGGTATCTCTGGTAAGGCAGAAGTTTATGCTAATCCATACTTATGGCCGCTGATTTACAAGAATAACACCGGCAAGATTGAAGATGCTGATTTGATTTATCCCGGTCAGGTGTTTGACATTGATAATAATTCGTCCTCATCTGAAGATAGTGCCGCAGTACAGCATGCGAAGACACGTGGTCGTTGGTCGATAGGTGTTACCGAGCAATCAGATAAAGCCTATTTGCGTTAACGCAAACTCGAATTGTGCGTATTTTCTTAAGGGCCCTTTCAGGGCCCTTTTTGTTTGAGAATGATCTGAGTTAGAAATAAGGTTTTAAACCGGTTTCATCAATGATGACATTATCATTAAAATTAAACTCTTTTTTATTGTGGCTTAAGTGTGTTGGTGATTTTGTATTTTTCATGGCAATGCGTTTATATCGTGATCATTGTGCGCAGATCGCGGCCTCCCTGACCTATACCAGTCTGCTTGCATTTGTACCTTTTTTGATCGTTGGTTTTGCCATTTTGAGGGAGTTTCCACTATTTCCTGAGTTGGTTAATTCACTACAGATCGTCATATTGCAAGTTTTTACACCTGATACGGGGGAAGACGTTAAGCTGTATATACAGGACATCGTCAATAAAGGGACGCAGTTACCTGTATTCAGTTTTTTTGTATTGATTATTACTGCCGTTATGATGTTGTACACAGTAGATGATACTTTGAATCGTATTTGGCGGGTTGATTACAAGCGGCGAACCTTGTTCAGTTTTACGGTGTATCTTACTGTTGTTTTGTCAGGCCCCTTGTTACTTGGCAGTAGCCTGGCTATTACCACGTATCTGGTTTCATACTCATTGGCGATGGACGATTCAACGGGGATGAACTGGTTGGCAAGTGTTCCATGGCTGGTGACGTTTATTGCCTTTACCTCGGTGTATCGCTGGGTGCCTAATACCCATGTACACTGGAAGTATGCTGTTTCAGGTGGCCTAGTTGCCATGCTCTTGTTTGAACTGGCCAAGTGGGGATTTGCTATATACATAAAGTGGGTGCCAACCTATGGGCTACTTTACGGTACCCTGGCGGCTATCCCGTTGACGCTGGTGTGGATCTATATTTCCTGGTTGGTTGTATTGGTGGGGGCTGAAACGGCTCGTTGTCTGGCTATTTATTCTCATGATGACCAGCAGTCGAACATTACCGCCAGGCAATTATTAAGTTTCTTTTTATTGGGGCGTGAAGAAGGTGTCTCTCTTGAACAGGTTGCGGCGTGGGGATACTTGAATAAACGCAAGTTAAGGCGCACGTTAATAAGCTTGCAAAAATTGGGGCTGATTCAGGAGTTGACTGACGGACTCTACGGTTTAAGTGATAAGGCTGTTGCCATGAGCATTGTGGAATTGAATCTGGAACTGAGCAAGCAGCTAAAACTTGTTAAAAATTAAATAGTTATGATTGATGATGCAGTTAAGGCGATGGGCAGGTTAGAATATTATCTTGATTTTTAAGTGCTTGCCGGAATTTATTTCCCAATTGAGGTACTAATATACCATGCGCCATATATTTATCAGAATACTTACTTTGTCAGGTTTGCTGTATTGTGCTTTTGCGCAGGCCGAGCCGGTTCAATTCAATCTTACTGATCTGAACGGCAAAACCCATACAGCCAAAGATTATGCCGGAAAATGGCTGATCGTAAATTATTGGGCAACCTGGTGTCCTCCCTGTCGGGATGAGATTCCAGAACTGGTGGCGTTTCATGAGAAATACAAAGATAAGGATGCATTTGTGCTTGGCGTTGATTTTGAAAATATTGACGACAAACGTCTTTTGCAATTTGTCGATGAAAGCTTTATTTCTTATCCGGTCATTAAATCCAGGCCTGCAGCAAGCAGTCCATTTGGTCCAATCAATGCCTTGCCAACGACATTTATTATTTCACCACAAGGTAAGGTTGTGGCGAGTAAATCGGGCAAAGTGACGTTTAAGGGGCTGGAAAACAGTATTCTCTATGTCAAACAACAATTAGAGTAAGTTTACGAGGTAAAGGGGATATGTTGAAGAAAATTGTATTGCTATCATTGTTTTTATTGGCGAGTCAGGTCAATGCTGCTCAGCGTGATCCTTATAAGTTTTTCTTCAATGAAACCTGGGGGGATTTTAAAGAGGAGCTGGCTAATGCCAAAGCGCAAGGCAAGAAAGGTCTTCTGATATTTTTTGAAATGGATGAATGTCCCTTCTGCCACTACATGAAAAAAAATGTTCTCAACCAGTCCCGTGTGCAGGAATATTATCATAAGCATTTTCTGAATTTTACCGTAGACATCGAAGGCGATGTTGAGATAGTCAACCTGAAAGGCCAGCCCACCCGGCAAAAGGATTTCGCCTTCAAGGAATTCAGGGTTCGGGCCACACCGGTCATTATGTTTATTGATCTTGAAGGCAAGCTGGTGCATCGACACACAGGTAAAAGTGCCGGTGTAGATGAGTTCATGTTGATGGGGGAATATGTCGTTGGTGGGTATTATAAAAAAACCTCATTTACCCGTTATAAACGCGAGCATAAAAAACCTTAAGGGTGTCTGGCATGTTAATACCGCAGGCAATTTCAGCGGTGATGTTATATGTACTGCTGATATGTTCCTCGTTTGCCGCTGAACAAGCTCCGGCGGTCGAGTCTCTGCCTGAACCTCTTACGCTTGAATATGCCCTTTCCCTGGCCGATGAAATGACGCCTGATATGCAACAGCGGCAGGCTGATATGATGGCTGCGCAAGCCGGAGTTAAGGATGCCGAATCTCTAACGGGATTTAATGCCTATATCGAGGCCCGGAGCCGATGGATTGAATCTGCTACGCAGGCAAGTGATCAGGGCAGTGAAGATCATCGTCTGGGTTTGATTGCGAATAAGATGCTGTATGATTTTGGCCGTAGCAGTGCGGCTGAAAATGCGGCTCAACTTCAACTTTCTGCCAGACAACTCGAGTTTTCTGATGCTCGCAAGCAACGGCGCATCTTGATCATGCGGCGTTTCTTCGATGTGTTGTTGGCTGATCTGCAATTTTATCGGTATAACGAAGAAATGGCCGTGGTGTTTCTTGCCCTTGACAGGGCGAAGGATCGTCGAGAATTGGGGCAGCTTTCAGATCTTGATGTGCTGGAGAAAGATGTTGAATATCAACGTATCCGGTATTTACGTTATAAAAGTGTGAATGAGCAGCGGCGCACACGAGCCAGATTAGCGAAGGCATTGAACCGCCCCGGCAAGTTACCGTCC
This sequence comes from Gammaproteobacteria bacterium, assembly GCA_022712915.1. Lineage (GTDB taxonomy): Bacteria > Pseudomonadota > Gammaproteobacteria > UBA6429 > Thiohalophilaceae > JAHEDB01. Next base: position 5,895 of record JAFLJQ010000108.1, read on the forward strand.
ACTGTGGCCATGCCCGAACTTAAAAATATCAAGCGAAAATTGAGTGAAGTGGAGGCCTACCAAAAGTCAGCCCTGGATAATAATGCGGCGGTCAGGATCTTGCGCTTGCAGGTGGCAGTAGCGGAACAATCGGTTGAACAGGCCCGTTCAAGTAATAAGCCACGTTTAAAAGCGCAGCTCGAAGCCTACTCCTATGAACGAGACTTGAGTTCAAACGATAAGTGGCGCGCGGGTGTGACTTTGGAAGTTCCCTTATGGACAGGTGGTTCAAGTGATGCACGTCGGGCCAAGGCACAGGCTGATTTGTATCGAAACCGGGCCAGGTTGCGAGAGATCGAAATAAATATTGGGCAGCTTGTACTAGAAAGCTGGCTACAACTTGATGCTTTGCGATTGCGGTTGCAAGAAATGGAAACTATGGCGGATTATCGGGAGCTTTATCTGGATCGTAGCCGTGCCTTGTATGAGATGGAGGTCAAGGCCGATCTGGGGGATGCCATGGTTAAGGTATCCGAGGCAGAGCGAAATCTTAGAAAAATACAATTTGATATCAGCCTGGGTTGGGAACGCCTTGAAGCATTAGTCGGCCAGAACCTAAATTTAATCAAACAAACAAACTAAGTTGCCACGAGGCAAGTATCATGACAGACCAAAGCTTATTTCATCGAGTGACCACATTGTTCATTGTTGGTAGTGCTATAAGCCTGTTACCAATATCAGTAGCCCATGCACTTGATATTCCGGGCAGCCTGCACTGGTCAAAGCGAGTTGAGCTGGCTATGCCTGTCAGTGGCGTGATCAAAACTGTATTGGTCAATATCAGTGATCAGGTGAAGCAGGGTGATAGCTTGATTAAACTGGATGATCGTAATTATGTTGCAGCCTTGAGCAAGGCGAAGGCGCGCATGAACGATCTGAATGAAAAACGTAAAGAGGCCAAACGGCAACTGGATCGTGCCCAGGAATTATATGATCGCACGGTTCTGTCAGACCATGACTTGCAGACAGCCAAGAATATCAGGCTGGCAGCCGATTCGGACTATGAAGTTGCCAGGGCAGGGCAGGTCAATGCTGAGCTGAATCTGGAATATACTAATATACGAGCGCCTTTTGATGCCCTTGTTCTGCAACGTAATGCCGAGGTCGGCCAGACCGTGATGTCACAACTCAAGCCAGAGACATTAATTATCCTTGCCGCAGCAGGTGAAATGATTGCCCGAGGTTATATTGAACAACACGATTTTGACGGTCAATTGCGTGGTCGCCCTGCCACTGTGACAGTAGCAGGCAAAAGCTATGATGGTAAGGTCAAACATGTTGGTTTGGAACAGGTGAAACTTGATAAACAGGGTATATACTATGCGTTGGATATCGTGTTTAACACTGGTTCGCGCATTCTGCGATCCGGTCAACAGGTGACGATCAAACTACCATGAGTGTATGTGTACGTTGTTATATTGCGGGCCAGGTACAGGGCGTATTTTTTCGTTCCTCGGTACTGGAACAGGCTCAGATGCTGGGTATTGTCGGTCATGCTAAAAATATGGGCGATAGCCGGGTCGAGGTTTTGGCGTGTGGTGATGAGTTGGCCATCGATGCTCTGAAACGATGGCTACAACACGGCCCACCTAGTGCAACGGTTACTGAGGTGAATTGTGTAGATGTTGAAATAGAAGAACCGAGAGGGTTTACTACTCTTTAAATTAGGCGTTTCAACTTTTACTAGACCTGAGTCTTAGTATATCTTGCTAAAATTTTCCCCTCAGGAGGGGGAATGAACAATTTAAATTTTTGTCTTTATTATTCAATTTTAATAAAAAACATGTTTTAAATAGTCATTGATTTTTTTATGCACCTCATGGGGTTGTTTGACAATATCGTGTATTAATTGAAAGAGTGGATAATCTGCTGAGTTAAATAATAGGTGTTGACTTACCATCTCGAGTGTATGGATGCCTTCTCCTTTGATCGCCCGAACGTCTTCTCTTGCCAGCATGCAGCCCAACTCATGATGATGTGAATTTCTGCTAGTGGCAGTTGTGATTAGGTCGCCTAGCCCTGCCAGATGATAAGGGCTACCTGTTTGCCCCCCCATTTTTCGTACAATCTGGTTTAGTTCTCGTAAAACGGCTACTGAGAGATAGCCGCGCATATTGTCACCAAGTTGTAATTCATCCGCTATGCCAAATAGTATGGCGTAAACATTTTTCAGGATAACCGACCAGCTAATCCCGGTGATATCGGAAGTATGTTCAATATAAAGATGTGTACCATGATATAACTTGCGTACTTTTTGATATGACTCTATATCATTACATCCCAGCTGTGCGAAGGCGTCATGGCCAGCACAGATCTCCTCGGAGATCATTGGACCATATAATAGGGCATAGGCTTGCTGTGATGTAAATATATCGCTAAAAATTTGTGCGGCAGTTTGGCCTGCTTCGTCCAGGCCCTTGGCAATACTCAAACAGAGACAGGTTTTTTTGAGTAGTGGTGCAATATGTTTGGCAATTTCTCTGTGTGGGTTGACGGGTAGACAAAATATGACGATATCTGCCCGGGATGAAGCATCTTCAAGATCCGCTGACTTGAAGTTGTCCTGAGGATATTTCTCCCAGATGTCCAGTTGCTGTCGCTCACTGAGAAGATATTCCATGGCCTGACCCATTTCACCATGTCCCAGGATTAATACTCTGAATTGTTTTGTCATACACGGCCTCTTTTTGCCTATTAACGGCGAAATAGTCAATTGTTAGCTATATCATATATTAAACCTCAATACGAGATGAGCGGCGGATAACATTGATGGATAAACGACATATCATTTTTGTGCCAGGGAAAAACCCCAAACCTCCAGCAGATCAACATCAAAGATTGTTATGGCGCACGTTACTGGAAGGTGTACGCCGGGCTGAACCCTCTGTTGTTAATGATCTGAGTGAGCACATAGAAAATTTTAAACTCATTGCCTGGAATTATCTTTACTATCATCTAAACAAAGACATTAGTCGTGATTTGTTGTGGATTGATGCGCTGATTAATCAACATGGCCCCACAGAGCAAGATATCCGGGAAGCCAATGCCTGGCATCGCAAACTGGATCGTCTCTTTTATGGCATCGTTGATCACTTGCCCATCTTGCTACGGTTGATGCCCCGAGTGCTTCGCTCAACGGCTGAAGAGACTAAATGCTATTTTCAGAATAAGGACAATATTGCCTGTGATATTCGTCAACTATTGAAACAGGAACTGCGGCCGATGCTGGTCAATCATGAAAAAGTGCTGCTCATAGGCCATAGCATGGGATCCGTGATCGCTTACGACACACTATGGGAACTCTCACACTTGGAAGATTTGCCGGGCAAAATAGATCTTTTTTTGACGGTAGGCAGCCCGTTGGGTATGAACTATGTACAGCGCAGGCTCATGGGCAATAAATACCGTGGTAAAAAGAAATATCCCACTAATATCCGGCACTGGGTAAATATTTCATCAAACGGTGACATCACTGCCCTGGATCGTACTTTTTCTAATGATTTTGGCAACATGCTGGATGAGCAACTCATTGAATCTATTGAGGATCATAGTGAGGGGATCTATAATTTTTTTCGCAATGAACAAGGGCTCAACTGTCATCGTTCTTATGGTTACTTGGTGAATCCGGCGGTAGGTAAAGTCATTGCTGATTGGTGGCAGTGTTCAGCATAAGAATGTACTGAAGTAGGGACTAATCATACGTTAGTTCTTAAGCTGTACAAAAAACAGGCGTCAATCCAAGCTTAGCGCGACCTGACAACCTATCACGTTCAGGGTGAGCGCGTTTTGCATTCGTTGACAAGTATTCTAATGCACGCAGAACCGCTGCCTTAAG
>JAFLJQ010000044.1 GCA_022712915.1 Gammaproteobacteria bacterium
GCCAGCAATGTTCAAGGGGGAGACAGACCTGGCCGAGGTGGCCAGACAGGTCGATGACAAACTGGCCAAACTCAGCCAAGAAGAGGCACGTATCCTGGCCGAGAATTACCAGTTGTTAAGCAACTCGACTCAATGGGGCAGTGCCGGGGTCGGTGCAGGTATGATTTATTTTAATCGTCATGTTAGAAACATCGAAGGGATTCTAAAACAAATTAATGATCTGTATGTCAAAACCTATACCACAACCGGGGGTCTGAAGAATCCGCAGTTTTTCCAGAAACGTAAAGCATTATTTGGCCGACTCAATACTTCCCTGAGTTCCCTCGTTGGTGAATCCAGGCTAGGTTTTAGCTTTGATCAAGGGCAGGTCAAAAAGAGTTTAGGCCTGAGTAGCAAGAGCGCCCTGCATCAATGGAAACGTCAGCCCTACGCTGTGAAAGATGTGCCGGGGTTTACCAAAAATTTTGATAAGGTCGCTAAACTTTCAGGTAATTTAAGATGGGGCGGTTATGCCGCCATTGGATTGGACGTGGGGCATAGTGCGGTGAAGATCCACGAGGCGTGTACCGTGGGAACAGATCAACAGTGTGCCCAGACTTCGTTTGGGGAAGGGGGGCGGTTGAGTGGGAGTATTGTTGGTGGTTATTTGGGTGGATTGGGTGCTGCTTATGTTGTTTGTAATATGATTTTTGCTATTCAAACATTAGGAACAAGTGCGTTATGGTGTGGTATTGTTGTGGGTGCAGGTGGTGGATATGCGGGTGGAAATATATTGGGGAATATTGGAGCGAATCAAGGAAAAGTATTGTATGAAAAAATGCATTAATTTTTTATGTAAGATTTTTTTAAAATGATTATCTCGATATTGTTTTTGTTGACACTTGTTTTAGCATTTGCCTCTATTGCTTTGATGTTTTATATCAGTCGTACGCGTATTAAGGAAATTGATAAAGTGGTTTATGGTTATGAATTTCCGCATGATAGTATTTTCTCCTTGATGTTGCGTGTACCAAACTATGGTGGTGCTTTTGTATGGGACTGGAGTGCTCAGCGTAGTGGTTTAAAAGGTAAGATAGAGCATTTTGATAAAAAATTCAGATGGCCATTTGTGGTCAATTTTTTTCTGATGCTTTTTGGATGCGTTTGCATGATTGCTTTAGTTATATTGGATAATGTTTTGTAGAAAGAAGAAATATTTCTTGTTCCCATGCTCCGCGTGGGAATACATATCTGACTTGAATAACGTGTTGAATTTATAGTCATGCTTGATACAAGTGATGAGGTTAAGGATAGGGTATGTGCAAAGGCATAGTGGGGTATGCATTCCCATGCGGAGCATGGGAACGAGGAATAATGTACAAACAAGGATATAATCATCTGTTCACAACAAATAAATTTGCTCCGATAAAGGCGTCTGGTTAAATAGTCAGCTATTCGCAATGTCACCGGCCCGTTTTCACCGGGCGGCGGGACTACCGAAGAGCAAGGGAATGGCCCACAGCTCAGGTTGTGGCAGGAAAAGGATCAAAAAAATGGACAATCGGGCCAACATATCGCCCCCAACCCCAAGAAAGACGCCCTTTGGTAGCTTAATACGCGCCTGCCTGAATCAAGCCCGCATCGAAATCACTGATACCTATATATATGGAGTCGCACCATGAACGCCCTATTTACAATTCGTCGTATTTCCCACGCCCTTCTTGCCCTGCTGGCAGTTGCCTTGTTGCAGGCTTGTTTCTGGGAGAGTGATGATCCTGCCCCTGCTTTGAAATATACCATTGGAGGCACGGTGAGTGGCTTATCCGGGTCGGGGATGCTATTGCAAAACAATGGCGGGAATGATTTGACGGTGGACGCCAATGGTGTTTTCACCTTCACAACAACCGTGGTAGAGGGTGGAGATTATGCCATCAGTATTAAGGCTGCCCCAAGCTACCCAACTCAAACCTGTAGCGTCAGCAACAGTAGCGGCAAGGTGGCGGGTACCGCGGTAACGGATGTGAGCGTGAGTTGCAGTGTACCGGCTAATCAGGATGCCAGCGGTATTTATACTGTCGGTAGTGCAAATTTGAATGCAACACCGTCTTCAGTAGATGATCTAAAAGGCATGATTTATAACAATCGATTTTTGTTATTCAGTATCAAGGGGCATGTCTTGTACGACGGAACGATTACAACGATAACCAGTACCGATTTCACCGCCACAGCGGATGTCTATGAAAATGGTACAAAGACTCAGTCCGGTATTGACGTGACCGGACAAGTGATAACCGAATCAAAAATAACCGGGACGTTAAAGGGCACAGGCAAGGCCGATGGGGATTTCAGTTTAACATTTGATATGCTTTATCATCGTGCGGCGACGGTTGATCGGTTTAAAAAGATTGGAGTAAATACATGGAAAGGGGTAGCCTATTCTACCTTTGATATAAAGACAGATTTTGGAGGTAATGCAGCTAAGGTTTTTTCAGGATCATCATCTTCTGGTATAGACGTATGCCAGTTTCTGGGCAATTTTGATCTAACGCCAGATCAGGTGAATATATTTACGCTGCAAACTATTAACATAATAGTTGGTCTTAACAACTGTGGCTATGCCGGGATAGGATATGATGGATTTGCTGCTGTAATTGATGGTGTCAATACGGATGATACGGCGCTAATGGCCTTTACTAACGGAAATCATGCTGTATTTGGTGTTTTTTCGCGATAGTCATTGATGCCGAGCAAAGGTTTTAACCAATAAAGATTGCATACAATTTAAATAAAGGAAAAAGGAGCAGGAGAATTAACATGCCAAATTTTGCCAGTGCACCGGGAGAAATATTTTATTACTTTGCTATGAAGAACCAGTCAGTTGATGTCTTGATGCGTGAGCTTTATGTCCAACCGAGTCAGCTTGCTATTGACCACTTCAAGGCCATCAACAGTCATTTAAAAGATCATCGTGTTAAGGCGGGGCAGATGGTGGTGCTGACCCCGCCCAACAGCCAGCAATGCTCAAGTTGGGAGGTAGAGTTGGCCGAGGTTGCCCGAAAGGTGGATGCTACTCTGTCCAAACTCAGTGAGGAAGAGGCGCGAATTATGGCCGAGAATTATCAGTTGTTAAGTAATGCAACCCAATTGGGTAGTGCGGGTGTCGGTGCCACCATGATCTATTTAAATCGCCATGTCAGAAATATTGAAGGGATCCTCAAACAAGTTAATGATTTGTATGTTAAAACCTATAAAACAACGGGTGGATTGAATAATCCGCAGTTTTTTCAGAAACGAAAAGTGTTATTTTCTCGACTTAATACAACTCTGACTTCCCTCGTGGGGGAATCCAGATTGGGTTTTAGTTTTGATCAGGGGCAGGTTAAAAAGAGTTTGGGTCTGAGTAGCAAGAGTGCATTGCACCAATGGAAACAACAGCCTTATGCCGTAAATGACTTGCCGGGATTTTCAAAGAACTTTGACAAGGTCGCCCGACTCTCAAAAAACTTGAGGTTGGGTGGTTATGCCGCGATAGGTCTGGACGTGGGACATAGTGCGGTGAATATTCATGAGGCATGTACGGTGGGAATGGATCAACAGTGTGTCCGTACTTCGTTTGGGGAAGGGGGGCGATTGAGTGGGGGTATTTTAGGTGGCACGGTTAGTGGTCGGTTTGCGGCGTATGGGCTATGTAATTTGGCTTTTGGGATACAGAGTGCGGGCACAAGTTTGTTATGGTGTGGCATTATAGCGGGAGCTGCTGGTGGATACTTTGGTGGTCAATATTTTGGTGATAAAGGTAAAGGTGTTGGAAAAGTGATTTATGAATTGTCATATACAAGGTAATTAGTAATGGAAATGGGGAAGCTTGTTTTTGTTGCTCTTTTTCTTTTGGGCATGATCTGTGAAGTAATTGCGATAGGATTTATCTTTTATATTGGCCGGACTCGCATTAAAGAAATTGACCGAGTAGTTTTGGGGTATGAATTTCCAAATGATAGCATTTTTACCTTGATGCTACGTGTGCCAAATTATGCTGGCGCATTTATTTGTAAATGGTGTGCAAGACGAAGCGGGCTTGAAGGGAAAGTTGATCATTTTAGTAGAAAATTTAGATGGCCATTTATTGCGGTATTTATTTTAACTTTTTTTGGTTTTTTTTGCATGGTGATTGGTTCTGTTCTTGACGATGTTTTAATAAGGTAATGCAATTTATTTTTTATTCTGTTAGGGATGAAATAAAAAATAATTAACTTTTTCTTGTTACCATGTTTTGCGTGGGAACGAGAAGGAATAGGGTTGGGGTAGTGTGAGTTATATTATATCTGGCAAGTAATTAACGAATATATGCGTTCCCATGTAGAACATGGGAATGAGAATAAAATAAACAGAGTGTGTAACAGGGGCAAGGAAATGAAACAATTTATCATGGACGTAAAGCGTTCTGTCTTGGCGTGGATGCAGGCAATATTTTTATCACTGCTGTTTAGTAATTTAGTCTGGCTGCCTTATGCCCATGCTGGCCCTCAGGGTGGGGAAGTGACTGGCGGCTCGGGTACGATTAACCAGTCTGGGAATCAAACCACCATTACGCAAGATACGCAGAACATGGCGATTGACTGGCAAAGTTATAACGTCAATAGCGATGAGCGGGTGCAGTATATTCAGCCTAATAGTCAATCCATTTCCTTAAACCGAATCCTCAGTAATAACGGCTCTCAAATCCACGGTCGCATCGATGCCAACGGTCAGGTGATTCTGGTTAATCCTCATGGTATCTTTTTTGGCCCCGGCTCGGTGGTGAATGTCGGCGGTATTGTTGCCTCGACGCTGGATATCAGTGCAACAGATTTTATGAATGGTAATTATATCTTCAATGAAGTTCTGGGTAAAGATGGAGAAGTGGTTAATAGCGGTATTATCAATGCGGCGGTGGGGGGCAATGTTGCCCTGCTTGGCAAGAAGGTAAAAAATACCGGTTTGATTGCGGCCAAGCTGGGTTCGGTGACTCTGGCCGCAGGTAAAGCTGCTGTACTTAGTTTTGATAATGCCGGTCTGCTCAGTGTAAAAATTACAAAAGCCATCCTGCAAGATGAGATCGGGGTCGATCCGGCGGTTTTGAATAGCGGTGAGATCCTGGCTGAAGGTGGGCGGGTGTTGTTGACTGCCAGTGTGAGTCAGGATGTGTTTTCACAAGCGGTGAATACCGAAGGGTTGGATGTGGCCACCAGTGTGGTGGTGCATGAAGATGGCACCTTTACTTTAGGTGGCGGGGCGGATGTGGTGAATACAGGCACGATTGATGTTTCAAAAGCTGCCGTGGCGGATGAAGAGGCGGCAGGCTCAAATGAAATGAATACTGCACGGATTGTTTTGCTGGGTGAGAATGTTACCAGCAGCGGTACGATTAAGGCCGATAACGTCAATGGGAATGGGGGGGACATTGAACTCCATGCCAATGATACCGCTTTACTGACAGATAATAGTTTGACCTCGGCCCGATCTGAAAGCAATGGCAAAGGTGGCACGGTTAAAGTATTGGGCAATAAAGTTGGCCTGTTTGATCAAGCGGTGGTGGATGTGTCTGGGGCGAAGGGTGGCGGCATAGCCTTGATTGGGGGCGGACGTGAGGGCCAGAATGCGCGGGTGCGTAATGCTGAATTTATTTATCTGGGTAAAGAGACCCAGGTAAAGGCGGATGCCCTGGATGAAGGTGATGGCGGCAGTATCATTGCCTTTGCTACTGACACGGCGCGGGTCTACGGTGGCCTGTTTGCTCGGGGTGGTGTGGCTGGTGGTAACGGCGGTTTTATCGAGACCTCGGGCCTGCGGGGATTTGAGATCAATAGTGTGCCGGATGTGTCGGCCCCTGCTGGGCAGGGAGGGGAGTGGTTGATTGACCCGTATAATATTATTATAACCGATGCTGATAATAATATTGATGAGATTCCAACGGGCACATTTACCCCAAGCAATACACCGGCAACCTTGAATGTTAACCGTATCATTGCGGCACTGGCCAATGGTGATGTCACGGTATCGACCAATAATGATGCGGGTAGAGAAACAGGTAATATTGATGTTATCACTAGTCTTGATTATAACGATATTGGTACGGGAAGGACCCTGACCCTTAATGCAGATGGCAGCATTAGTTTTTTTGCAGATAAGAGTATTTCAGATAGTGATAATTTATCAGGCGATGATCTTTCCATCAATCTCACTGCCGGAACCGGTATTACACTAAATTCCAATGCCGTGATTGATACTCAGGGCGGCAGTTTCACCAGTAACTCTAGTTCTTTCAACAACAGCGGCAGCATTAATACCTCCGGCCGCACCAATACCGATGGCGGCAGTATTACGATTACAGCGACCACGGGAGACATCACCACCGGTACGCTGATTGCAAATGGTGGTTGGGCCAGCAAGGGTAATGCTGGAAAAAATGGCGGAGCTATCAATATAACCAGCAGCAATGGCAGCATTACTGTCAATAATAATATTGAGTCGAATGGTAGTGATGGTAACAAGGCTACTGGGAGCGGAGCGGCTAACCAAAATGGTGGTGATGCAGGCAAGATAGATCTTCTTGCGGGTGCCGATCTCACGCTGAATCAAGACATACACATTACCGCACAGGGTGGTGCGCGTGATGGTGGTTCAAACGGTGCTGACAACAACATCACCTTGCAAGGCAATGACAATAATAACATTTTCACTATTAATACGGGCGTTGTATTGTTCGGTGCGGCTATCAACATAAACGGCCTGGGCGGGAACGATACCTTTAATCTTGCATCATCTATTTTAGGGACGGTGGATGGCGGTGCGGGAGCAGACATTTTTAATATAAACGACGGCGGGATGGCGATTACGACCCTGGATGGGGGCGCGGACAGCGATACCTTGAACGGTTTTGATGTTGATAATGACTGGTCAATCACCAATGCAAATGCCGGTTCCTTATTGAATACCGACACGGTGGCGTTTGCCAATGTGGAAAATCTGCTCGGCGGCACGGCCAAAGATGATTTTGTTCTGTCGGGTAACGGATCTATTAACAGCCTTGATGGTGGGCTGGGTGTCAACTCACTTCGGGCGCGCAATGTGGCCAATATCTGGGAGATTAACGCTGCCAATGGTGGCCGTGTGACGCATGTTAATAGCTTCAGCAACATCCAGGATCTGATCGGCGGCAGTAATACAGATAACGTCACCCTCTCCGGCTTGGGTAGCATAAACAGTATTGATGGCGGTGGCGGGACAAACACCTTGCAGGCGCGGGATGTGGTCAACACCTGGCAGATCAATGCGGCCAATGGTGGCCGTGTGACGCATGTAAATAGTTTTAGCAATATTCAAAATCTGATCGGTGGTAGTAATACAGATAATGTTACCCTCTCCGATTTGGGTTCCGTCAACAGTATTGACGGTGGTGCCGGTAGTAACACGTTGACGGGGCGTGATACTGCCACCAGCTGGTTAATTACCTCTACTAATGCGGGTTCCAGTGATGAGGTCAATCGCTTTGATAATATTCAACACCTGATAGGCGGTAGTAACAGGGATGACTTCACCCTCTCTGGCAGCGGTTCCATCGACAGTATCCATGGTGGCGCTAATACCAATACCTTGACGGGCCGTAATGCTGTGACCCGTTGGACGATTACCTCCGCCAATACCGGATCTAGTGATGATGTTACTAGCTTTAGTTATATTCAAAGTCTGACGGGAGGCAGTGAGGCAGATGACTTTACGCTCTCGGATAGCGGGACTATCGCTTCGATCAATGGCGGCGGTGGCAACAATCATTTGATGGGGCATAATGCCGCAACCAGTTGGTCAATTACCTCGCTCAATACCGGTTCCAATTCGCATGTAACAAGCTTTAACAATATTCAGAATCTGGTGGGCGGGAGTTTTGCGGATGATTTTACACTTTCCAGTTCAGGTGTTATCGGTTCTATTGACGGCGGCGGCGGCGGTGATAATAAAATATCGGGGCGGAATAACACCACAAACTGGTTAATTACGGCACTTGATGCCGGCTCCAGTCCAGTACACATATTGCTTCTTTCAGTCAGATTCAATCTTTAGTCGGTGATAATGCCGCTGACAATTTCACCCTTTCCGGCATGGGTTCAATGGCCAATATTGATGGCGGCGGCGGTGGCGGAATCAATACCTTAACCGGTCGCAATGTCGTGACTGATTGGCAGATTACCGCAGCCAATGCGGGTTTTAATACCCATGTAAACCGTTTTAACAACATTCAGAATCTGGTGGGTGGCAGCAATTCGGATATCTTCACTTTATCCGTTGCGGGTTCCGTGAACAGCATTGATGGCGCAGGAGGGACAAACCGTTTAAAGGCGCGTGATGTGGCCAATACCTGGGCTGTCAATAGAAGCAATGGCGGTAACGTTACCCATGTGAATAGTTTTAGTAATATCCAGAATCTGGTGGGCGGCAGTCAGACTGATAGCTTTATCTTATCCGACACTGGCTCGGTCAACACCCTTGATGGTGCCGGTGGTGCAAACAGTTTAAAGGCGCGTGATACCGCCAATGCCTGGAACATTAATGCTGCCAGTGGCGGTAGTGTGACTAACGTCAATAGCTTTAGCTCTATTCAGAACCTGATTGGTGGGAGTAATACCGACGACTTTACCCTCTCTACCATGGGCTCGATTAATAGCATCGATGGTGCAGGTGGTACAAACCGTTTAAAGGCTCGTGATGAGGCCAATATCTGGAATATTAATACCCTCAACGGTGGCAGCGTAAGCAATGTGGCCCGCTTCAATAATATTCAGAATATTACCGGCGGTGCTGATACTGATGCAATAAGTTTTACGGCTTCTGGTGATATTGCAGAAATGATTGATGGTGGTGAAGGTAATGACTCACTGACGATAACCGCTCTGACAAATGATGTGATAGTTGAGTTGGGTTCAAGCGATTTTGATAACCTGAACGTGATCAATGTTGAAACGATCACCGCTAATTCAACAAAAAACAATACTATCATCGGTGGCAACTCACAAAATTCCTGGACCATCACCAGCCTTAATAAAGGCAGTGTAGACATTTCAGGTGGTATAACGACGGTGTTTAATAACTTTAAAAAAGTCACTGGCGGTAATGGTGACGATAATTTTAAAATCACTGGCAGCGAAGCCCAGATATCTGGCTTGATCATAGACGGTGGGGCGGAATCCTCCGGGGATACGCTTGACGTTACTGATCAGGCCGGGTTTGAAATTACGGTTGGCCAGGAAGTGGCGATAAATGGTGTCTCGATCACGGATATTGAAGGTGTTAATGCCACCGATGGTATTTTGAATGCTCGTGATGGTGTCACCACGACCTGGAATATCAATGAACTCAATTCAGGTAACGTCAGTGATAATGGTTCGGGTAACGTCAATATGACCTTCGCCGGGTTTACGACACTTAATGGTGGAACAGGCGTTGATAGATTTAATATTACTGAACGTGGTTCCGTCAGCGGTAGCATTAATGGTCATGGCAGCGATGATGTGCTTAATGTTGCCTTGAGCAGCTATGCCGGTGGCGTCACGTTTAATGGTGGCGTGGGTAATAACACGGTTAATCTCACGGGAGGGAACAGCACGTACAACGGTATTTACATGGCCACCTTGGCAGATGCTGGTCGTTTTGTTTATGAGGATAATGGTGCCGAGTACGTTGTTAATTATACCGGTGCAGACATCGTATCGGATACGGCAACAGCAAACAGCCTGACTGTTTATGGTATGGATAGAAATAACGCTCTTACGCTGACGAATGATACCTTTATCGTTGCTGTTGCCGAAGGCTTATCTGAGACGGTCACGTATGATAATAAAAATAGTTTGATTCTGGGTCAGACAGAGACAGATGTGGTAACAGTAGAAGGTGTTAGCGCAAACACGCAGAATATTACGCTCACCGCCCAAACGCTTAACATCAATGCAGAGCTTGATCTGAAGGGTAGTTTGACGCTTCGAGGCGGCGCTGTAAACGCGGACAGTCATCTGATTACGGCTAAGGATCTGATTTTTGATAATGTGACTTCTGCGGGTACATTGAATGGACCTGTTCAAACAAGTATTGAAAATCTTTCAATTATGGGTTCTGGCCCTGTTTATATTAATGAAGAAAATGCTTTGAATCTGATAAAGTTGGAGACGTCTGAATTGGTGAATGTTCAGGCTGTTGGCGAAATTAGCGGTAGTAATCTTGTTTCAGTAGCCGACCTTGTTCTTATATCAACAGATTATAATATTTCACTCTCGGGCACAAATAAACTATCCGGATCACTAAATTTACGCGGAGGTGATATTCATCTAAACAATTCTGTCAGTACCGATCTGGCCAGTGTTACTGCCCGGAGTTTAACAATGAATACCACGGCGGATATTACCGATTCTGGCCAGGTTAATGTTACAGGCGCGACGAACCTGACATCGACGGGTAATATTATTTTGGATACAGGCTCTAATGATTTCAGCACCGTCACGGCGACCGGTGGTGATCGGGTCACTATTCACGATGCAAATTCCATTGCGGTGGATATCACGGCCAGTGGTACGGCTGACGTGAGCGCCGATGATAGGATCACGAGCGGCACGCTAAGGGCAAACAAAGTGGTTCTGGAGGCTGGAACCGGCATAGGCACAACCGGTTCCACTAGAACTTTTATCAATACCCAGGCCAATATTCTCAATGTAAACAATGCCACTGGTGGGGTGGCCATCAGCAAT
>JAFLJQ010000115.1 GCA_022712915.1 Gammaproteobacteria bacterium
TGCACGCATATGACGCAGAAGATTTCGTCGGTGCCGATTTCCACGCGAAAAGTAGCCATGTGTCCCTATCACGTATTGCCAGCAATCTTTTTTTCCCTACTGCACTGTCATAGGAAGCTTAAGGCAGCGGTTCTGCGTGCATTAGAATACTTTTCAACGAATGCAAAACGCGCCCACCCTGAACGTGATAGGTTGTCAGGTCGCGCTAAGCTTGGATTGAGTCCTGTTTTTTGTACAGCTTAAGAACTAACGTATGAACATCAGCTATACACGATTGTCATACCAAAATTTATCCATGACTCACTATTTAAAAGACCATTAACAGAAATTAAGGCAAATCAAAATTAACGCTCTGTATTAGGGGTTGATTAGTTTATACTTTATCTAAACCCAAATAGGGAGTCATCATGCGTCACACACCTTCACCCCGTTTTGTCAGCCGTCTAACTCGCGATACACTGGCGTTGATTATGGCCGGGGGTCGAGGCTCCCGCTTACACCAACTCACCATGTGGCGCGCCAAACCGGCCATGCCGTTTGGTGGCAAATTCCGAATTATCGATTTCCCTCTCTCAAACTGCATTAACTCAGGCATTCGCCAAATTGGGGTTCTCACCCAATACAAGGCTCATTCCCTGATCAAACATATTCAACAAGGCTGGGGGATGTTTCGCGGCGAGTTTGGTGAGTTTGTCGAACTACTTCCGGCCCAACAGCGTATCGAAACCTCCTGGTATGCCGGTACTGCCGATGCTATTTTTCAAAACATCGATATTATTCGCAACCATTCACCCGAGTATGTGCTGATCCTAGCTGGAGACCATGTCTACAAAATGGATTATGGTGCCATGCTGGCCTGGCATGCCGCACAAGGTGCCGATATCACCGTCGGTTGCCTTGAGGTTCCAATAGAACAAGCCAGCGCCTTTGGTGTGATGGGTGTTGATCAGGAAAGTCGCATTGTCAGTTTTGATGAAAAACCTGACAACCCAGCCGCCATCCCCGGTCAGGACAGCAAATCCTTGTGCTCTATGGGTATCTACATATTTAATAAAGATTTTCTGATCGAACAACTCATCAAGGATGCCGACTTAAAACAATCCTCACATGACTTTGGCAAGGATGTCATTCCGGCATTAATTGAGAAGTACCGTGCCTTCGCCTACCCTTTCCGTGACCCAGACTCAGGCAAGTTAGGGTTCTGGCGTGATGTCGGCACGATAGACTCCTTCTGGGAGGCCAATATGGAACTCATCGGCATTACACCGGAACTTAATCTCTATGACAAGGACTGGCCCATCTGGACCTATCAGGAACAATTGCCCCCAGCCAAGTTTGTATTTAATGATGACAGTCGGCGTGGCATGGCCGTTGACTCAATGGTCTCGGGTGGCTGTATTATTTCCGGGGCCAGCATCAACAAATCGGTATTATTTTCCAGTGTCCAGGTAGAAGCACACTCAGAAATAGAACAAAGTGTCATTCTGCCTGAAGCATCAATCGGTGAAAACTGCATCATTCACCGCGCCATCATTGACGAAGGTTGTGAAATCCCGGCCGGTACTCAAATTGGCGTCAATCCTGAAGAAGATAAAAAACGCTATCACGTCTCACCGACCGGAATCACTCTGGTGGTGCCCGAAATGCTAGGACAGCAATTACACTATGTCCGCTAAGAAACCATTGAATGTTGTGCTGTACTGGCACATGCATCAACCCGAGTATCGTGACCTGCGCACCGGGCAATCTCATCTGCCATGGACCTATCTGCATATAATCAAAGACTATGTCGATATGGCTGCCCACCTGGAAACAGTGCCTGCTGCCCGTGCCGTGGTCAACTTCACCCCAACTCTGCTAGAACAGATCGATAATTATGCCCAGCAGATCAGCAGCTATCTGCAACACGGCACAGCGATCCATGATCCTTTACTCGACGCCCTGATCCAGCCAGTCCTGCCGCAAAGCGGTGAGCAACGTCTGGATCTCATCCGTCAGTGTCTGCGTGCCAATGAAGCACGATTGATTCATCGTTATCCTAAATACCATCGCCTCGCCGACATCGCCAGAGGACTGGAAAAAAACCCAAGCAGCATTATCTACATGAGTGAGCAATACCTAGCTGATATTCTAGTCTGGTTCCATCTCGCCTGGCTGGGTGAAACCATACGCCGTTCTGATCTGCGTGTGGCCCGCCTGCAGAAAAAAGGGCTCGGTTTCAACCTGCATGATCGCAACGAACTGATGCGCATTATCGGTGACAATGTCAGCCACGTCATCGAACGCTATCGTTTGCTGGCCGAGCGCGGTCAGATCGAACTGTCCATGACACCCTATGCCCACCCGATCATGCCCCTGTTGTTGGATATCCACTCCACCCATGAAGCCTTGCCCGATGCCCCTCTGCCCAAACAAACAAGCTACCCCGGTGGCAAGGAACGTGTTAATTGGCACATAGAACAGGGTTTAAAGGTCTTTGAACAGTTTTTTGGTTTCAAGCCTGCGGGTTGTTGGCCTTCCGAGGGAAGCGTCAGTGAAGAGACCATGCACATGCTGGCTGAGCATGGCATTAAATGGCTGGCCAGCGGTGAAACCGTTTTGCATAACAGCTTGCAAGCCGAGCCTCTGGACGATCAATGCATTATACATAACCCCTATCAATACAAAGATGAGAAACCGGTTTGCTTCTTCCGTAATGATGGCCTATCAGACCTGATCGGCTTTAACTATTCCACCTGGCATGCCGATGATGCCGTGGCGAATTTTGTTAACCACCTGGAGAACATC
The DNA here is from genome assembly GCA_022712915.1 of Gammaproteobacteria bacterium. Lineage (GTDB taxonomy): Bacteria > Pseudomonadota > Gammaproteobacteria > UBA6429 > Thiohalophilaceae > JAHEDB01. The sequence continues at coordinate 2,788 of JAFLJQ010000115.1, forward strand.
GCCACAAGCTGTGCTGATGAGGACAACTCCATTGTCTCAATCATTCTCGATGGGGAAAATGCCTGGGAGTACTACCCTGAAAACGGTTACTACTTTCTCAATACCCTCTATACGCAGCTGAGCAAACACCCAGACATTAATCTGACCACGTATTCCGAGTACCTCAAACAACAACCAGAGACCCGCAAACTGCAACGACTAGTTGCAGGCAGCTGGGTCTATGGCACCTTTTCCACCTGGATAGGTGATCCAGACAAGAACCGTGGCTGGGACATGTTAACCGAAGCCAAACAGGCCTTTGACCGACAACTCACCCAGCATGATTTTTCTGCCGAGGAACTCGAACAGATCCATAAACAACTCGCCATCTGCGAAGGTTCAGACTGGTTCTGGTGGTTTGGAGACTACAACCCATCCGACTCCGTCAGTGATTTTGAACATCTATATCGCCTACAGCTATCCAACCTCTATATGCAGCTTTGCCTCGAACCGCCTAATTACCTCACCGAGTCCTTCTCCCGTGGCAGCGGTGATGACGTCGCGGCTGGCGGAACCATGCGACGCGGCAAACAGACCGACTAGGCAAATGAGCAAGTCATCACAAACACACCCACTACACACACGTCGGCGGGCGGGCATCTTATTGCACCCTACCTCCCTGCCAGGGCCGGCACCAAAAGGCCTAATCGGGCATGATGCCTATCGATTTATCGATTTTTTAAAACAGAGTGATATCGGCGTCTGGCAAATGCTGCCCCTTGGCCCAACCCATCCCGATGGCTCTCCCTACCAGTGCCTGTCAGCCCATGCCGCAGACCCCGCATTGATCAGTCTTGACTGGTTGGAAGATCGAAGCCTGTTATCCGGCCTCAACCCACAATACGATTTTGCCTATCACACCGCCCGTTTAAATGAAGCTCACGCCCACTTTATCGCCAAGCCTGCGGCCAGTCTTCAACAAGACTATGAAAATTTTATTCAACAACAGGCCAACTGGCTGGATGACTACGCCCTGTTCATGGCCTTACATGAATTCCATGACCACCAACCGTGGACCACGTGGGGTACACCCTTGCGCAAGCGGCACAAGGCCGCCATGGCCAAGGCACAAAAGCAACACACCAAACGGATTGCCTTTCACCAGTTCTGCCAGTTCATATTTTTTCAACAATGGCACGAGCTACGCCAATACGCCAACGAGCAAGATATCCTGATCTTCGGTGATCTACCCATCTTTGTTGCCCTCGACAGCGCCGACGTCTGGGCCGATCCTCAACTCTTCAGCCTGGACAAAGACAGCCAACCAAAACTGATCGCCGGTGTACCGCCTGACTACTTTTCCGAAACAGGCCAACGCTGGGGTAACCCACAATACAACTGGCCAGCCCTGCAAGCCGAAGACTTCGCCTGGTGGCAACACCGCTTCAAAACACAACTCGCACTATTCGATCTATTACGCGTCGATCACTTTCGTGGCTTCCAGGCCTACTGGGCGATCAAGGCCGAAGAAGAAACCGCTATCAATGGCCGCTGGATCGAAGCGCCCGGTGATGCCCTGCTAAAAAAACTCAACCAAACCTTCAAGAACCTGCCCTTGGTAGCCGAAGATCTCGGCATCATCACCGCCGAGGTCGATGCCCTGCGGCATGCCTTCGATCTGCCCGGTATGAAAGTATTGCAGTTTGCCTTCGACGGTAATCCGCACAACAGCTACCTGCCGCACAACCATGAATTCAATTCAGTGGTCTACACCGGCACCCACGACAACGACACCACCCTCTCCTGGTATCAGCAATTACCGGAGCATGATCGACATTATTTACACAACTACCTCAACACCCCGCCCCACGACGAGATGCCCTGGCCCTTGATCCGCGCCGCCCTCGCCTCCGTCTGCTGCCTCGCCGTCCTACCCATGCAAGACATCCTCAGCCAGGGTCAAGGTCAACGCACAAACACCCCTGGCACCACCGAAGGAAACTGGCAATGGCGGTTTGATTGGGAACAGATCCCCCACGGACTTGATCAACACCTGCGTTATCTGGTGGGGTTGTATGATCGGGGTAAGAAATAAAGAGCATTCTGCTTTTACTGGTTGATCATTGAATTGCGACAGTTCCCATTACTTGAAATCGTGGGCAAAAAAGCACATTTTATTGTTTTTGTGAAATGTAATATCCAGATGGATGGGTATTTGATAAAAGACAGATGGGTGGGTATATCACTGTGATATGGAATAAAGTATGCAAATAGCGTTTTTCTGGGCCGCAGCGGTTATGAGTGTTTTCACTTTTGTGGTACATACGTTTATTGGTGGCCCTCGCGTTGCAGTGCCTTTATTGGCAAATACTGATTTACCAAAAGCTTCGAAATGGCTAAATTATTATTGTTGGCATGTCACAACTCTTTTTACTTTTGCCATGGGTGGCGCATATGCATACGTTGCACTACATCCTGATCGCCCAGAATTAGTCGTGTTCTTGACAGGCGTTAACGCATCTTTGTCATTGTTAAGCGCAGCTGTAGCCATAAAAGGAAAGATCAATCCCTTCCGTTTTCCGTCAACATCACTTTTCGCTATAGTGGCCATACTTGGCTTGGTTGGATTATCAATAGGATGATAATTCAATAAAAAAAATGTGGCATACAACCAATGCATAGAGAGGGACTTCCGCTTCGCTCCAGCCCCCCGTGCAAGTCGTTATGCTCTAAAAAAATGGAATTAATATTACATAAAAAGCAACCACCATCTAGACTCCAGAGAAAAAAGAGCCTTATAAACTATTAGTCGCAAGATCAGGAATTACTGCTAGTTTAAATGCTTGTGAGTTAATGCTAAAACATGTTGATGGATTAGGTCATGAGTTATATTACCCATTATATAGCTCTCTAATTGTATGCTATACAAGGCCATTTACTAATAACAAACCTTATGGCTCTTTAGGCATAAAGTGGTACACATCCGAAGATAACTCTCATAATGAAATGCATAGAAAACCATTAACAGCCCGACATGAGCTTATAGCTCATAGTGACTTGATAGTTAATAAGGCAGGGTTGTTAAATGAGCACATAAATACATGACCGAAGTTTGTATGGGAATACTACCAGATAATGCACTACCAGCTCCGTATGCAAAAGCGGGAGCATATGCCAACTGTTATATTATCGATATACCTCAACAAGTTGAGCCCGGTTGGGGTGAAGAATGAACCCCAACAGAAAAATGCACAGGGCTAGCCGAACAAATGGATTTGTAAATGCGATATAGACGAGATAATGCCAAAGGTGGGATCTAAACAATCAGGGACAAACCACGTTTAATTTGGTAGCCTAATAATTACTGATTTACATTAATCTATAATAACGATTCAAATCCTCGAAACAAGAACAATATAAGGAAAATTAATATGGCATTTACCAATAGCAATGAAAAAATCCTTCTAGAAATACTTGAAGATCTTAAAAACGATTGTGGCGAGATTCAAGATGAAATACTGAAAGCAAAAATTTTAGCACGACTAGGTAATAGTCTCCAAATTGTTAAAGATAATATCGAAAGAGAGCAAGGTATGGCTGTTTTATATTTAATGAGTACAAAAGACATTGAAACAAAGATAACGAATCCATTTAAAGATAACAAATAAGAGGGCAGAACCTACCGGGCTGGTCAGCTGATGTAATACGTTAGGCGAATAATATGGCAGGGTTGTTAAATGAGTACATAAATACATGACCGAAGTTTGTGTGGAAATACTACCAGATAATGCACTACCAGCTCCGTATGCAAAAGCGGGAGCATATACCGACTGTTATATAATTGATATACCGCAGCAAGTTGAGTTGTCTGCGTACATTGAGGCCTTTTATACAACGCCTCTCTTTAAAGTCGAGAAGGCCATTTTGTCTGCGCTCATTCGAAGATCGTCAACTGATAAGGAGGCTAACCACCTTGCATCAGGCGACTCTAAACAATTTTCCATATGGACAGTTGAGAATAGGCTTTATAACCAAATTTTACTTTGTGACGTTACAAACAAAACAAGGTCTTGGCTTATGGTTAATCCTCTAGAGGTTGATCAAACACCCATTACACGTCTTTATTTTGGTTCTGTCGTAGTTCCAAAGGCAGTATCGAAAAATGGCCATGCTTCATTTGGTGTGCTTTTTCACTTGCTAAGTACTTTTCATCGTCTATATAGTCAAGCATTATTAAAGTCTACCTTCACGAATCTAGTGAGAAAAAATACACGTGTATAAATGAACATTGCTACCTAACAAATAAGACACCCAATCTAATAAAACCTAAAAGAGGTATATTTTTTTGCTCATCTATTTGATGAATTTTTATGCTAGCAAGCATACTTTTCTGCTTAAAAATTCGAATTCAGTGAAGTGAATAAATGCGAAAAACGAATCAAGCGCAGGCCTCAACAATACGCTGAATGTACTTATGTGTTAATGCGAAGAAAAATTAGGGAATTAACCAGACACCCTCCCCAACAAACACTGACGTAATCAAAATATAACAATTAGTAAGAGAATTTTCTTAAAATGGGTGCCGGTGTCAATTTTAGATATCATCTCCCACCATCAAGTACAAGTGCTAACAGGGTTATGCTGAATAGCTGCGAAGGCGACCATGTAAAGCTTAGCTCTGATCCCGGCATCACCTGTTTTGGAGAAATAAGCCCGTCCCCATACATTACTGCCGGATTCATTTTATACAGGTATCAGGCCGAGATAGGCGACACATTGTGGTGCCCATTCGAACTCACGACGGTGAATGACGGCTAACATCATACGAAGAATCACCGGCCCTACCCCTAGAATGCTTTCAAGTAGTTGTCTGTCATGTTTCGGTTGGGACATTTTTCGATATGTTGATAAATCAATTTTCCAGTCGCCGTTTTTCTTTTTAAAGTTGTATGAGCCCTGTCTGAATTAAGGTTCTAACCTCTTCATATATCGCCATAATGGCTATCTCTCCAGGCGGTTTTTTTCACGCTGAATATCCTTGTCAAGGACTACTAGACGGGCAATTAAAGCCCGGAGAAGGCAGATCTCATCGGCTTCAGGTTGCCACAAGCGGCGCGATTGTACGACGCCAAAACGAGCAATAACCTGACAGTCTTTTTTGTCCATAAATGTACAAAATAGACTGTTGGCAATACTATGAATGTTAAAACCGAATATCACCACAAGCTAATATATGCATTAATATTAGCTAAAACGCTTAGACAGACCTCATATATTTCAATACAATCCCCATAGGGAGTGCGCAACACGGCATAGAGCAACAAATATTTATACCGCATGTTATCCACGATGTATAAATGCTTAACTATTTAATGAAACATCAATATGGAAATATTATTAGAATCCCCGAAATATAGATAGGTAAAAACATCAAGTGTGCTGTAAATGACGAGATTGCAATTCGTGCTTCGATTAACAAGGAAAACATTCAAGCGTTAATAAAGGTGACATTGTACGAATTACAATATTAAATTTTTTTCATTGTTTTTTTGTGAATTGGTTTAGGTTGGCTATTTTTTTAACTAGTCATTGTTATGTGAAAACAGAAGAATACGATTGCTCGTTCAATCCAGAAGAAAAGCTAATAGTGACTTATGCCAAAAACATCTAACGATAAAATTGACAGTAACCACCACAAGCCACGGCCTAATAAACAGGCCTCAGCTCAGAGCATAACGTTATTAAATTGTTATTTAAAGAATATCATGCAGTTACAGATTACTGTAAATGTATTGCATCTATTTCTGTTTACTATGCGTATAAATACAACAATTAAAGGTGAATTATGAAACTTGAATCCTTAGCATTGCATCATGGGTATAAATCGGATGCCACAACAAAATCGGCAGCAGTCCCCATTTACCAAACAACGTCGTATACATTTGACGATACTCAACATGGTGCCGATCTATTTGATCTGAAAGTGGCGGGCAATATATATACACGGATCATGAATCCAACGACAGATGTCCTCGAACAACGTTTAGCCGCAATGGAAGGAGGTATCGGCGCACTGGGGCTGGCGTCGGGCATGGCCGCCATTACCTATGCCATACAGTGCATCAGTGAAGTAGGTACGAATATTATAAGCACCAGTCAGCTCTATGGCGGTACTTATAATTTGTTTGCCCATTCATTTCCGCGACAGGGTATTGAAGTTAAAATGGTATCTGCGGACGATTATGATGGATTTGAGAATGCCATTGATGAAAATACCCACGCTATTTTCTGTGAGTCGATTGGTAACCCCGCCGGTAATGTTGTCGATATAGAAAAACTGGCTGCTATAGCGCATAAACACGGTGTGCCGCTGATAGTAGATAATACGGTTGCCACCCCTTATCTGTGCCGACCCATTGAATTAGGTGCCGATATCGTTATTCACTCATTAACCAAATATATTGGCGGTCACGGGAATTCTATTGGCGGAATAATTGTTGATTCAGGGAAATTCGATTGGGTGGCCAATAAAAAACGCTTCCCGATGCTCAACGAGCCTGATCCGTCCTACCACGGAGTGGTGTACACGGAAGCACTTGGGCCAGCGGCCTATATTGGGCGATGCCGTGTTGTACCACTAAGGAATACGGGGGCAGCACTATCACCGCATAGTGCATTCCTAATTTTACAGGGCCTGGAAACACTGGGGCTGCGAATGGAACGGCATTGTGAAAATGCCGAAAAGCTAGCCGAATATTTGACCAAGCACAACAAAGTAAAGTGGGTGAATTATGCAGCCTTGCCGGATAGCCCGCATTATACGGCTTGTCAGAAAATCACTGGCGGTAAGGCTTCCGGTATCCTCAGTTTCGGTATTGAGGGTGGAATAAAGTCTGGAGGGCAATTCATTGATGCACTGCAAATGATTTTACGGCTAGTCAATATTGGCGATGCAAAATCACTGGCATGCCATCCCGCATCAACAACGCACAGGCAGTTAAATGAAAAAGAACTGATCGCAGCAGGCGTGAGCGCCGACATGGTTCGCATATCAGTGGGTATTGAAAGTATTGACGACATCATAGCTGATGTTAAGCAGGCATTAGATACCGTATCGTAAATGACCATAAAGCAGGATACTCAGGGAAAGGTCGGTATCTAACCGGCCCTCCTTACGCCACTGAACCTGCAGGCCCATGTACATGAGAATTCAGTTTCCTTCAAAGTACTTATTGAGGCAGGAAATATAAAATTATTCACTAATAGAATCTATCCGTTACAACAGATAGTCGAGACTCATCAATATGTTGAAAAAGGACACATAAAGAAACATGTAGCGATAACACTGAAATATAACAATGTAACCGAACAAAACGCTACGCCCAGCTACTACATTTTATAGCCACAAGTAAGCTTAGTCACGAAATCTAAAAAGGAGACAACTATGAAAGTTCATCATTTACAACACGTACCCTTTGAAGGCTTAAGTAGCATTGAGTTTTTTCTCAAAGAAAAAGGGCATCAATTATCTGCCACTCACTTATACGACAATCAACATTTTCCATCAGTAAGTAATATAGATTGGCTTATTGTCATGGGTGGGCCTATGAGTATAAATAATGAAGATATATACCCCTGGTTAAGAGAAGAAAAAATATTTATCAAGCAAGCTATTGACGCCGGAAAAATCGTCCTTGGTATTTGTCTTGGCGCACAGCTAATTGCTGATGTACTTGGTGCTAAGGTATATAAAAACAAACATAAAGAAATAGGTTGGTTTAAAATCAACCGGCTGCCTGAAGCAAATAAAACTATTCTATCAATGGCGCTACCTGAGCAAGCAGAGGTATTTCATTGGCATGGTGATACATTTGATATTCCTAAACAGGCGACCCCTCTAGTTGAAAGTGCAGCCTGTAAAAATCAGGGATTTATTCTACATGATCGTGTTGCGGCATTTCAGTTTCATTTAGAAACAACACTGGAGTCAGCCACTGCACTTATTAATAACTGCCGAAATGAACTTGATGGTTCGCTGTATGTTCAAGCAGAAAAAGCAATGCTCTCGAACATCAAAAAATTCTCAAGCATTAATAAGATAATGTTTTCGGTATTGGATGCATTAGAAAGTAAACATACCTAACATGCTAAACTCACCACAATGCCAGACAACTGTAATTTTTGCGTTATACTTCTGAAAATAACAGGTTCACTAAAATAATGTTGAAAGAGTACCGATGAACGAATTGTACCAGCCATTTCAACCATTATTAACGAATACTGGACTACAGAGCTTTGGAATTTATTTACAGGAAACACCGGCAAATAATCGTCTAAAGGGCATAGTTCATTCCTATTTGCAAATTAAAACAGCCAAACCAACACCTTATCCGGTTATACCGGATGGGACTCAGGCCATTTTTATTTCACCACAAGGTTCAAAAATAAGCGGTGCTCAATCTAAGACTGTAGAGGTACAAATACTCCAGCCTGGCGAATATTTTGGAATACGGTTTTACCCGGGCGCTTTACGGCATTTTTTTAAACTGAATCTTTTTGAAATCACAGATCAGTTTGCTGACAATCAATATTTTCCGTGTCAAATTTTTTCTCAACTTCACAACGCTATCTACCAAAACCAACATTTTAAGCAACGAGCTAATATTTGTGAACACTGGTTATTGCGTTTATTTACACCATTACCATCAAGTCCGTTTGATTATGCTCTATTCTTAATTTACCAATCATTTGGTAACATTAAAATCAGTCAGATCGCGACAACAATAGGCTTGAGCAGTCGTCACTTAAATCGCCTGTTTCAGCAACATGTCGGTTTGAGTACTAAAGAATTTACACAAATAATTCGTATCCAACACGCCTGCAAACATTTATGTATAGCGCCTAATGACTCGCTGAATACGGCATTAGAACTGGGTTATTTTGATCAAGCCCACCTGTTGAATGATTACAAGAAACGTTTATCATCAAATCCAAATTCATTTTTTAATAAATTTATGTCCGATTTTTACAATAATTAGGTTCTGCGTTAAGTAATGCTGCACTTTGTCTTAATATTTGGAGATTTAGATGCAGTTCTCAAAATCGCAAATTCTCGCTATGTCCGATGGGGATTTCTTTGGCCAAGGTAATGCACAGTTACCAAGCTCTTTAATGTTGATGATTGATGAGATTAGTCATATTTCTGATACCGGTGGGGATTTTGGTAACGGGCAACTTGATGCCAATTTACAAATTCATCCTGATCACTGGTTTTTTGGCTGTCATTTCCAGGGAGACCCTGTCATGCCGGGTTGTTTAGGTCTCGATGCCTTGTGGCAACTATTGGGGGTTTTCCTCGGTTGGTCAGGTTTACCGGGTAAAGGTCGAGCACTCGGTGTTGGTAAAGTGAAATTCAGTGGCCAAATATATCCGAGTGCAGGATCGATCCAATACCAATTACATATCAAACGTGTATTCAAGAAACCAATGGTGATGGGGATAGCTGATGGTGTGGTCATTCATAACGGCAATATCATTTATCAGGCTAGCGATCTGAAAGTCGGGCTAATTAAAACATGACGCGGTATTAAATGTTAACCGGGACATCTTCCCTAATAAAATAGAGAAATTTGTTATACGTTATGAAATATATTAGGTTTATTATTGCTTAAATTCCTTATTTATTTTTCATTCTTTCAACAAAAAATCGTAAATGCCGTTAAAAAAAGCCCCTGAGTCCGGGGCTTTTTTATTCCTTACATCATGTTGGTTCTATAAAAACCGCTTATGGCGCTATTACTGCCACGGCCAATGAACGAGTGTTATTGGATTCATCTGCTTCATAGACATTATTAAGCTGATCAACAATCACGCCCAGATGGCAGTCGCCCAAAACTTCACCCAGTGCAACAGCGGCAGGCAAGGTAATGGTGTTAACAATGTCTTGACTACTGTTGGCCGCCAGAGTGTAGAAGCTGCGACCTAATAACACGGTATCACTCATGGTGATGATAGAGTCATCCGATAACACGATCCGGTAGTTGACGTAACCGGTGACATTGATTGGACTCTGATTGATAGCGGTGAAGTTAACCTTAAAGGTTCCTGACTGCCCAATCTGCTCGGGGGCTGTCAGGGCAGCGACCGTTAGATCTATGTTGTCACTGATGGTGACGTTGTTGACCTCATTGATTTCAGTGAAGGTGTTACTTGGGTCGACAATGACGCCGAAGTAATAGTCTCCCGGAGCGACAAAGGCTCGTTTATCGATGCTTAGGTTAGTGTAAGTGCTGCCCCCCATCGAACAAACAAGACAGCCTTCTAATTAAAACCTTAAAAACTATCTATCCGTCCATCACGGTGATTAAATAAATTCTCAACATATCATACTTAATGTGATTGTCTGGCTTATGCTCTCGCCCCCCCCAAACTTAGCCTTCCATGCATTTCCTGTCCGCCAACTCACTGATTTACGCTCAGATTCCCGTCCAATAATCCATCATGGACTTGCCCTGGCTATCCGCGAATCGTTATTATGGTCAAAGGGTGGCACAACACCTCCTCTCCTACAAAGGAGGTATACTCTGTGAGTTAACACCCATGCTGAAGATACAAAAACAGAACAAATTGACATGCCCTGCAATGCTTCACTCTGCTGCATACAAAACGGTTCATTAACATGATATGTCAAAAAATTTAATCTAATACTACATAAAAGGAACGCTAGAAATGACTATTAAAAAAGATAGAGACATTGAAAAAATCTATACTACATCAGAATTTATATCTAAGTTAAGACGCCTGGCTGATTCGCTAGAGAAAAATGAAAAATTTGAAATACAAATAGCGGGAGAAAGAATTTATGTTCCAGTTCGTGCCGAGTTCAATATTGAGCATGAACGTGAAGGCTCTGAAGAGGAAATAGAATTTCAAATAAAATGGTCTAATGAATAGAATCGTAATTTAATTGCCCCTCAGATATTTAAAGAACTCAGTGTCTGAGGTAGGCCTCACATAATTTCGATCTAAATCAATAGCTTAATGGCTGAGTAAGAATGCTCAATCTAGAATACGGCTTAATAACAACTAACTTTAAAGTATCACCTGATTAAAAACATTCAAAAATACTTGTACTTAAGCTATTTTATGTTTATGCCGCATTCAGTTATTACGGAGCCTCTCAAGGCCAGGCGCTTTAATCAAGAGCATGGGTTATATGAAAAATATTTTTGATGCGAGTAACAGTATAGAGGCCAACCTTATAAAAAATATCCTCGAACGTGAAGGTGTGGTTGCCTATATCAGCGGTGAGTATTTACAGGGTGGAATGGGTGAATTGCCCGCGATGGGAATGGTTCATATTATGGTCGAGAATGAAGATCAACAGCAGGCAGAGAAAATTATTCGTGACTGGGAACAGGGCGTCTATTCGATTTAAAACAGAAAAATATTTTATTTTATGTGCTGCCCAACCCTATGTTACTAACAACCAGCCTTATTGTTTATATCCTGTAATAAAATGGCCTATACGCTTGATGGCATATTCAAGTTCGTCTTCTCGCGGTAAAAATACGATTCGAATGTGATCGGTTCCAGGCCAGTTGAATGCCGAGCCCTGAACGACAAGTATTTTTTCCTGCAATAAGAGATCTAATACCAGCTTTTCATCGTCTTTAATGGGATAGATCTTTGGATCCAGTTTTGCAAATACATACATGGCCCCTTTTGGTTTCACACAACTGACACCCGGTATGTCTGATATTAATTTATAGGCCAGATCTCGCTGTTTGCACAAACGTCCATTTGGTGCGATTAAATCGTTAATGCTTTGATAACCACCTAGTGCAGTTTGTATAGCGTGTTGGCCGGGTACGTTGGAACAAAGTCGCATGGAGGCGAGTAAGTCCAGTCCTTCTATATAGTCGGTAGCAGTGTGTTTCGCGCCACTAATCACCATCCAGCCAGCACGAAACCCCGCGACACGATAGGCCTTTGACAGACCGTTGAAAGTGATAAATAAAACATCATCCGCAAGTGATGCGACTGCAATATGCTCCGCTTCATCATAAACAATCTTGTCATAAATCTCATCCGAAAAAATAATAAGATCATGTTTGCGTGCCAATTCAACTATCGATTCCAGTATTTCTTTGGAATACAGTGCGCCGGTTGGATTATTTGGATTGATCACCACGATGGCACGCGTGTTTTTTGTGATCTTTCTTTCGATATCGGCCAGATCCGGCTGCCATTCGGCCTGTTCATCACAGATATAATGGACGGGCTTGCCACCCCCTAAACTCACTGCGGCAGTCCATAAAGGGTAATCAGGAGCAGGGATCAGGATTTCATCATTGTTGTCGAGTAAGGCCTGCATGGCCATGACAATAAGTTCACTAACACCGTTGCCCAGATAAACATCATCGATTTCTATATCATGAATATTTTTCTGTTGGCAATATTGCATGACCGCCTTGCGGCCCGAGAAGATTCCCTTCGAATCACTATAACCCTGAGACAGAGGTACATAATGAATCATGTCCTGCACGATTTCTTCAGGCGCATCAAAACCAAATGGCGAGGGATTGCCCAGATTGAGTTTTAATATCTTATGGCCTTCTTCTTCCAATATACGCGCTTCGCGTAATACCGGACCTCTGATGTCATAACAGACATTATCGAGCTTGTGTGACTTCTTAAAATTTCTCATACCATGGTCTGCAACAATGACAATATTGATTAATTATATACGCTTTTTGAATTAACCACCGGTGAAAATGCTTAATTCAGGCACGCTTGAACCAAATTCATCCTGGTACATGCTTGCAAAAAAACGCCGTTTGTCCCCTTGTGCCGGTGCGCATTAAATCCGCTCATTCATAAATGCAAAACCTGTTTTAGTCCGTCGCCTGCTTTTCTTCTGCATGCTTTATTTTATCGGTTCTGAATTCACGCCACAGTCCATTTATCGTGAGGCAGTGCCAGCCCCACTTTAGCCACTGTAGCAGGCTGAAAGCTAACCACAGTGCCCAGGCCAACATCAATAAACGGTAGACCAGTAGTGGCACAGATAACACCCATGCCGTAGGCAGGCTGCTACCGGTTCGATCCTGAAACCAGTTCAGGTTGTAGGCATGGGATTGGTTACCGATAACCTGCATATCGGGATGCCCCAGCAAACCACGTTCCACCACAAAGAACAGGCTGGCAAGGGCCAGCAATGACAGGATCACCAGGCCAATCTGGATGAGATCAAAGCGAATATTGCTGATCTGCGTATCAAGTCTGACTCGCCAGCCCAGGGCAAATAGCCAGCCAACAATAAGCAGACTCATGCTTACGTCGATCTGGGTAAGGCCGATGCCGAGCAAAATCCATTGCCAACTTTTAATCGGCGTGAGAGGAATCTTGCCCAGGCCGTACGCTATCAGCACGACAACAATTAACACGCCCCAGAATAAAACGGCTGGGCCCATGCTCGGCCCCCCTACCAGCAAGACCCAACGATCCTGGCCGAGCTTAATATTGCTGGAAGTATTGACACTATCGATACCCAGATCGACATCTGAGGTATGAAACAATAAACCGATCTTCTGCTCATCACGCCAGTTCAGGACAATCTTTTGTTTACCGGGGGAAATCGGCAGGGTGACCTTGCGACCTTCCTGTCGAATAGGCTGCGAGAGATTATTGATGCTCACCGATTGCAGGCTGGCATGCTCCGGCAGGACAAGCGTATGTTGCTGACCCTGGCTACTGCGTAAATTGAGAGAAAGAGTGGTATCGCTGGCTCGCTTACCCACCTTTATTTCCTGATGGCTGTTATCGATGGTCAAAGTTCGGCCTGCTACACCTTGCGGACGGGTAAAGGCCAGTTTTATTTGCTCGCCGGGCCAGGGCCGCCATTCAGGCAACCAGCTGCCTTGAGGTGTCATATGGTGAACAACCGGGATTCCTTCCATTTGCAGGTGCCAGACAGGACTGACATCGGCCCGCCAGATCTCTATCCAGGAGGTGGTTTGGGGGGCGGTCAGGGTGAGTTGAGGCTGTTTTTTGAGCACAGACTGCCAACTGAGCTGGTGCATACCGGCCGGCAAACTCACCAGAACCTTGTCTTTTTCAACCCGAATGCCATCGGTGGTAATGGCTTCGCCTTGCAGCAAAGGAACATTCAGTACCACCGCTGTGCCCACGGCTGAAATACGGCTGACACGCGTTTCAATCTGCCACTCAAGGCCGATACGCAAGGTTCGCTCAATGTGTACAAAGGGGGGCAGATTACCCGGCTCAAGCAGGGTCTTTTTTTGCAGCGGCTGGGTTCTTTCATCCCGGCTAAATTGCAATTGCTCATCGACCAATCCATTCTCATGCAGCCCCTCCACCACCCAACCTGTTGCATTCACTTCAACGTGATGTGGCCTTAACGGTAGAGGAATCTGAAAATGATCATTTATGGGCAAATGGCCATGCATCAATACCTGATGCACACCCTTTGACAATTTAATCCATAAATGCCCGGTCTGGCTTCGATACAGACTTTGAGCTGGCTTACCATTAAGCGTTACCTGAGAAGGCAGCCATTGTGTCTGTCTGCCGGGCAGAATTACGGCGGTATCATCCTGTGCATGCAATTCAAGACGCAGTATTAAATTGTTGCCCTGTATTTCTACGCGTAGTTTTGCAGCTTCAGCACAGGTTGGTTTGCAGTCCGGGGGTTCAAGCAGTCTTTGTTTTAATTCCTTGAGCATGTCCTTGGAAGGCATGTCCCCTGCCGACACCTCTTGTCCAGGCAAACTAAACAGTGAGACCATCAGCAACAATGCAAGGGCCGTTGCATTTCGTTTAATAAGTTGCTGCCAGTTAATCTTAAACAGACCACTTTCGGCGATCAAAAATACAGCAAATACACTTAATAATATGACATGTAAAAAAGACAGCAATAAATTCAGCCAGGGTGGGATGAAAATAAAGTTCACCTTTTGCTCTTTGCTTACGGGCCCATTCCATTTCAGGTAAACGGTCTGCCAGGACCATTCAGGCGTTCCAAAACCGGTTTGAATATTGGCCTTTGGGTCAAGCAGGGAAAATACTTGTGACATCTGAGCCGGCTCTGATGCATAAGACTCTCTTTTATAATTTTCTATTTTTTGACGTTTTGATAATAAACCTGACGAAGGAGCAGCCACTCCTCCTTCATTCTGCATTACGCTATCCATTTCTATACTCATTTCCATTTCTGGTTCTTGTTTAGCCTCTTGCCGGGCAACATAAGAAGAGGAAACAATATTTTTCCAAGAGTATTCCAGTTGTGGATAGAGTCCGGTTCTGATCTCCTGCACCATAAAGGGAACCGCAATAATAATCAGCGTCAGCAGGCAAAGGTTACGATACATTTGTATCAGTTTTTCAATCCGGCCAGAGGGTAAAACGCGTAACAGCGCAATAGCAGCCAACAGGTTTAACCAGATGAATTGCGGTGCTGAGGATTCATGCCAGATTAATACCGTCGTTATCAAGGCAAACAGGCCATGTTGCCAGGACCATAGACGCATTACCGCCAGACTGATAATCAATACCAGGAATAGATCCAGCAGGGTCCAGCGTTGTAACCATGTATTTGGGTTGTTATCAGTACCGGAAACGGAAAATAGTTTGTAACCTGGAGGCAGTTCCAGTTGGCCACTGACAGAATAAAAATCCTTGTCCCAGCCTGTGGCTGAAATGGTGCTGACATCGACTGGATAACGGCTATCGGCTTCGAGATTAATCTTGCCACGGCGTACCTCGATACCGGTTTGTGGTGTACCTATTGCGGCTTGAGTAATAAATTGTGGCTGGCCATCTATAGATACCCGTCCCAAATCAACATCACTAGCCGCATTCAAACGCCAACCACGGGTCATGCTACCCGTGATGCGATCTTTGAAGGTATAACCATTGCCATCAAAGTCCAGCCAGATAAGCCGTTTGAGGGAAAGTTTATCCGGTTCAGGATCGGGATCGCCTCGGCGAATTTGCTTGAATATCATGCTCTCACCTGGTGAGACACTATAAGCCGGTAATGTCTGCCAGTGTTTAGGTAAGCTCGTCTGGCGGGGATCGATACTCTTCAGCCCTTCAATCTCGACCAGCCGCAGGTGATTTCTGGCGGCAAACACCCAGACCTCTTGTTCTGGCCACAAATATTTACTCTGGCCAGCTTTTAATTCCGTTAGTAATCCTGGGTGTCGTGTCGTCACTTCAATTTTCCAGCGCCCTGGCCGGACCTGTACTCGCAGATTTCCATCTGGTTCCAGTCGGGCAGGCAACGGGCTTTGGATATGCAGGGGAATAAAATCCGTTAAGCTTGTGCCCAGGACTATCTCACGTTGTTTGCCGGATATCTGTATGTCGATATGCGTTGTAACCTGCAAAGGTATCTCATCCGTAATCCGTCGGTAGACCTTGAGTTCAACCTTATCACTGCTTTGCTGGACAGTTGATTGACCGGTATCCCGTTCACGCAACCACAAACGACCCTGATTATCCCGATCCGGGAATAAAACAGGCCGCCCCTGAATACTGAGTTCGAGCAACCCGGTATCGTCAGGGATGCTCAAGGTCTCGGGTAACTTGTCCCATAAAAACTGACCACTGACGGTATAAATACCCGCCTTTACAAAAATGGCCGGTTTACCCTGGTGCATATTGACTATGGCAGGCTTGTTACTCAGTGTGACATTCTGCGGCCATAGTCCTCGTGCACCGGGTAAGGTTAGCCAGCTGTCTTTATATACAGACCAGCTTTGACTGAAGCGACCTTGTTTGTTATCCAATGTCAATTGAAGTGAGGTCGGCCAAACGCAACGATGCTGATCTGAATCCTGGTACAGGAATGGACAGGTACGCTCTTCATTCTCCTGCAATACCCACTTAACCCACGGTTTAAGTGGCGCTGGTACATCCTCAATTGCCAGGGGACTGGCGTGAACGGAAAAGGAAAATAACAAAGCCGGCAGTAGAATCAATATCCATTGAATTCTCATAAGGGCACCTCTAAAAATTCACTGAAGCAGCATTGGCTGCGTTAAAAACAAGCTCAAAATACTCATTTACACAGGAATAATTCGCTCTCGCCCATCCCTGGGCTTTGCGAAATAAGTACATCCATGTACAAAACTGCGCTTTTGCCTTGCCCTCATCTGCTTGATTGAATTTTCAATAGTACTCATAAGCTTTCCTGTGGCTGCATGTGGTTCTTAGTGGAGAGACATTTTTTTAATAATGACAGAATACTGTATTTAATGGCAATTTCAATTGTTTGAGTTTAGATATTCGGAAATCATTTTATTTTATGCTGGATAACAACATTTCTTGTGTCTAACATGCCGTTGATAAAGCATATTTTACCGCAAAGGTCGCAAAGAGGCGCAAGAAAAAAACAAATTCGATAATTTATAAAGAATAAGCTTGAAGTCTTCGGATAACCTCTAATATAAAACAAAATAACGTTACCATCCGTTGTGTCCCTTGCAGTTTAAATCTTTAAGCGGTTTAGAACTTTAAAATGAATTTAATCCTTAACGGGAGAGCCGTGAACCACCACAAACAAGGGTTATTTTCTGACCATAATTCACACAATCTGGATAGTTCAGGTTGGCGGTCATTAATAACGTTAGCTATACTTTGAAACCCAATAAGGTACACGAGCAACAGATGACTAAATTTCGGCAAAATCGTATAGGGCTATTTGTGCTCATCACTGCCTTCCTGACAACGCAGTGGGGCACGGCTCATATCCATTTGGCCGAGCATCACGATCACAATGGCAGCCACCATGAGCATAACATTGAGGTCCACGCCCATCATTCAATTGACCACCATGCCGATGCCCTTGATTTTGCTCATCAAACGAGTGATATCAATGTCGTAGAACTTGAACATGAATTCAGTACAGCCACTGTAAACAAGCATAAAAAACCTCCCACTACGGCAATGACATCGGTCTTGCAGACATTATCACTATCGCAAGCCATCAGCATAGAACCATCACCTGTTGTCAACACCAGGCTTAATCACCTTTATCTCGCTATAAACCATCCTCGCGCCCCACCCCGTTTCTCTTAACACTACTTATATCTTTAAAAAAACTGGTTAACTTTAAGATGATACTTATCGTCTTAAACAAATATACATCGAGGTATTTATGTTATCTGTGATCAAACCATCACGATGGATTCTAGCGGCTATGGCAATACTGGTAACAAGCCAGGTATTTGGACATGGCATGTCAGAGGCGGAGAAACTATCCATCATCGAAGGCGGCAATCTTCGCTACTTGTGGATTGGTGCCACCCATATGCTGTCGGGCTATGACCATTTGCTGTTTGTATTCGGCATCATTTTTTTTCTTACCCGGTTTAAAGACATTGTTAAATACATCACGGCATTCACCCTGGGACACAGCGTTACCCTCATCATTGCCACCTTCAATGGCATTCAGGTTAATTACTTCCTGATTGATGCGGTGATCGCCTTAAGTGTCTGTTATATTGCCTTTGCCAATCTTGACGGGTTTAGAAAATACCTGGATATCAAACCACCCAACCTGTTGGTAATGATTACCGCGCTGGGTCTGATTCATGGCCTGGGTTTATCAACGCGACTGCAACAACTCCCCCTAAGCGAAGATCAACTGTTGATGAACATCATCTCCTTCAACGTTGGCATCGAAGTAGGACAAATCATCGCCCTAAGCGCCATGTTATTGGTGCTGACAGGCTGGCGCAAAGCCGCCTCATTTAAACCCTTCAGCGTCATATCCAACTATGGACTGATATTTTCCGGACTTTTTCTTTTCATGATACAAATGCATAGTTATTCACATGTAACCAGCCCAGATGAATTTGGCTTTAATGCAGACGGTCATATCCATGAGCATATAAAAATGGATGAGGAACGGGCCGCCAAAATCATCAAAGAAACATCGCACGACACAATCGATTAAAACTATTCGGGGAATTTATGAAAAACTTAGCAATAACACTCGTATTATCATCCTTACTCTTTGCTTCACCAGTTATGGCTGGCCCCGGCAATAAACATGACCATTCACACGGCCCGGTTTCCAAAGAAGAAGTCATTAAACGAGCCATTAAAAATATGAAACGCCTGGCCAAGGCGGAAAAAATAGACGCAAGTTGGTCAAAGATTAAATCGCCCAGCAGCATAGAGAAAAAAACCTTTTCCAAAGCAACAGAATGGTTGGTTACATTCACCAACGACAAAACCAGTGATCCATCAAAAAAACATTTGTACATATTCTTTACCCTGAACGGACACTACATCGCAGCCAACCACACAGGGAAATAAACACGATAAGTGAGCACGAAATTCGTGCTCACCATTCTAAAAATAGTTTTAGATTAATAGAAGTTTTGATCGAGTTCAGGCCAGAGCAACATCAGTTATGAATAGTCTTTTAGATGAGCGTATGAATGGCGGATAAGCAGAGAAAGAGAACATTGATGTTCTGAAGTCGAACTGGCGCTTTCGGCCAAGAGCGGACCTTCACTTTTCCAACTGTACAGATACTTTTGAAACACGATACCGTTCTACATTACCAACATATGCCATACTTGGCTCAAAAAGAGCAAGGTTCACTCCTTCGCCGACAGAACTTTTATATATTACTCCATGATACTTGCAGCTCTTTATAAATTCACATAGATACTGGCTAGGCAAATAGTCAATAGCAACTACATGAGGAAGTACCGGTCTCGTCAATTCTTTGCCTAGTTGAACTAAAAATTCTATGTCGCCTCTTAAGCTAGCAATCTTTTTTTCTTC
>JAFLJQ010000231.1 GCA_022712915.1 Gammaproteobacteria bacterium
AAGGTTTGAATCGTAAAGTAAATTTGGTCACCAGAAAAGCGTATGGGTTTAGACACTATGAAACGCTGGAAATAGCACTATTTCATACGATGGGGAAGCTTCCTGAGCCGGAATCAACCCACAGATTTTTCTGAAGAGCCAACTAAACTTATAGTGGAACATTTTTTGCTGGTTAAGAATTTTAAGACCGAACCGATAAGACTTGTCTAGATGAACAATAATAATGAATAAAAGACACGATGTTTTTTAAGGACATATCAAGAATACTATGGCTTTTATATGGCTGGTGCGAACTTATTGTCGCCACGCTGTGCCTGTATACATTATCTTACTTTCCAAAATTAATCAGTCGTACGCTTTATTTCTATCTGTTCCGCATCTGGTGTAAAATATTTGTTAATGCCCTTGGTATTGATTTACGTCTGCATCAAAAGAACACTCAACCAATTCCCAAACGATTTATCCTCATTGCAAACCACCCGTCTGCTTTTGAAGATATAGGTATACCGGCGCTATTTAACACTTACTCCCTGGCCAAGGCCGAGGTCGCAAACTGGTGGTGGGCAGGTCGCATCGTTGAAGCGGCAGGTAATCTGTTCGTCAAGCGCGAGTCACGTGAGTCACGCAGAGAGGCCACAGAGCAAATCATCAATGTAGTCAACAAAGACAAGAACATCGTCATTTATCCGGAAGGAGGCTGCAAGGGCCGGCGAATATTCCATACATTCAAGCATGGTGCATTTGACATTTCAATGAAAACAGGTGTTCCTATCTTGCCCGTCTTTTTACACTATGAATCACAGGATGATTTTGAATGGCGCGATCCACAAACCCTGCTACACAAACTCTGGCACATGATGGTGACACAAAACAATCGTGCCAATTATTATCTATACGATGCGATTTACCCGGAAAAATTCGACAGCAAGGAAGAATACAATGCTTATGTGCATAAACTATACATGGAATGGCAAACACGCTATCTAGAATAAAGCAAGTGATGATGCATCCTCTCAAACGGCGCTGACTTTGCTAGATAAAAAATGCACCACTGCATTTGAAACAAGGCGCCGCCCCCAAAAGGGTGAAAAAAAGGCTGTTTTTTATGGTCTGTAATCATTGCTGTCCCGTTAACTTTCACAGCAAAGCTAATTGTTTAGTGGAACCCACTTGGTCAACAGGAGGATCACCTCGCAACAAGGCAAGCAAGTCTCGTTTTTCGAACAGGTTGGGCTGTAATAATTGAAGTATTTGCTGCATGCTTCTCTTTAATTTTGACTGGAACTTAATAAAAACCAGAAGTAGATACATACATAGCGCAACCCATATTTGGGTCATTACTGCATTCTTGCTCGTGCCAATAAAGGATTTTATTTTCAAATTCTGCTTGATCCATTTGAATAACAACTCAACATCCCAACGCGCCTTATAGATATCGGCAATAGTCTTAGCTGCCAGCTTAAAATTGTTGGTCAGGAAAACGTAGTGTTTGCCCGTTACCGAATCACGGTACCCGATGCGGCGCAGCTGAATAGGACATTTCTTAGCGGTCAGTGTGCCAGTAAATTCAACCGTTTGATCACTGGTCAAGCCTTTGTTCTTCAAGACAGGGTGGCGTTTTACAATGCGAGTTTTTGCATTGGATTTAAGGCGGGTTACGAAAAATATGCCCTTCTTAGTCAATTGGTTATACCAGATGTAGTCATTATACCCCCGGTCAATAACGACAATACAGCCTTTGGGGAAGTCTATTGTTCGACCCACAGTAACGTCGCCCACCTTGCCATCTGTAATAGTGACAAATTCAGGGAGGTGACCACTATGATTTAATCCGACATGG
This sequence comes from Gammaproteobacteria bacterium, assembly GCA_022712915.1. Taxonomy (GTDB): domain Bacteria; phylum Pseudomonadota; class Gammaproteobacteria; order UBA6429; family Thiohalophilaceae; genus JAHEDB01. The sequence continues at coordinate 1,841 of JAFLJQ010000231.1, forward strand.
AGTTTAATAGCCCCCTTTGTGGTACGAAATTCAGCCCATGGGAATACAGATAAGCAAAGATCAATTGTCGAAGCATCCAGTGAATAAAGCGGGTTACTAAATCGAAAACTGTGGCCAGGAGTCCTTCCTTGGCAACGGTGCAATAGCTTTGAGAACAGCGCCTCATAAAGGCCGTAAGGTTTATCCTCATTAATGCGAGATAGGTTGGAGCGTGAGAGCTTAGTGCTGCCCAGGTGGTAAAGGCGATGCACCTGGGCAGAGATGTTTTCAACAATATCGCGCAAGCTATTTCTGCCTGACAATTGTCCATAGAGAGACTCACGAACTGTGACCAACGCGATGCAGTCCGAAAAGAGCGACCTGAATGATGCTATTTTGCAAGGGTCTCGAATTCATGTCTCGGAACAAGTTTTAGTAATTAAATATTAGGTAAACCACCGGCTCTGGCGGTGAGACTCGAAAAGGCTCTGCCGTCAAGTCGTGCATAGTTGAAAATAGCCTCCTTTATAACCGGCTAGATTAAAAGGAGGCCATGATGAGAGAATGGAAAACCCAAGCTCACGTTAAGCATTATTGCAGATATCACATTGTATTTGTCCCGAAATATCGGCGTAAATCGATTTATGGAACATTGAGACGAGACGTTGGAAAAATACTTCGAGATCTCTGCCGTCAAACGGGAGTAGAGTTGATAGAAGGATATGCGATGAAAGAGCATATTCATATGTTATTGATGATCCCGCCAAAATATAGCGTAGCCAATACAGTGGGATTTTTGAAAGGGAAATCAGCGATACGAATATTTAGGGATTATTTACAAGTAAAAAGAAATTTCACAGGCGGCCATTTTTGGGCACGTGGATATTGTGTAAGTACAGTCGGATTTGATGAAGAAGTGATTCGCAAGTATATACGGAACCAGGAAGTAGAAGAGAAACGCCAGGAGCAGATGCGACTAGAAGGACTTTAACAGCCCCTTTTGGGGGCTTTCATCATACCACCCGCTCTGCGGGTGGTTGTTGATTCACTTTTTAATTTACTATCTTGCATGTCGTCAACAAGATAAAACGGCCTTTGCCCAAGTTGTATGCTTTGATCAGAGTTGTTTTTTTTGTATTTATTAATGTTATCTGCATCGGCATAAGCACTTTGCATAAGCAGACTGGACAGTAGCATAACCAGATTGGTTACGCGGATAAATATCTTTATGTTCATATTATTATTCCCCAATAGGTGTTTATTATAGAAATTATAATATATGGGGAGGATGTTGCTATTAGATTTAATGTAAGTGAAACATAAGTGACAGTTTTATGGCGGTGGTGAGTGCTTTGCTTTTGTTGTGATGGAAAATTAATGAGGCATAGCATGTAAAACTGTCAAGAGAACGACATATTTTATTCATTATCTATGTTGATACTTGTTTTCTTGACAATAATCTATGACAGGATAAAAAAATGAAAATAGATCATACATTGATGGGGATGTTTGTTATTAGCGTTCTGGGCGCAACCGTCACGTCTCACTCCGCTTTTGCCCAACGTGACGAATCAGTCAACATATCGACAGCCATCCTGAGCCAGGGTGTTGCCAGTGGTGATGTAACCAGTGACAGCGCGGTGATTTGGTCGCGTGCCAATACAGCGTCAATCATGCATGTCTTGTTACACGGTAAGGGTAATAACCAGGATGTACATCAACGGACACATGTGTCGGCTGAAGATGATTTTACCGGCAAACTGGTGTTGACGAACTTGAAAGCAGATACCGATTATGTTTATTCGGTTTGGTTTAATAAAACTGAACATAACCATGGCCGGATGAATGCGATGCACGGTCATTTTCATACGGCACCCAGGGCAGACAAGGTCAGACCAGTCAGTTTTGCCTGGGGAGGTGATTTGGCGGGACAAAATACCTGTCGTGATGCCAAACAAGGTTTTCCTATCTTTAAGGCCACCAATGCCATGCAACTGGATTTTTTTATTGGCCTGGGTGACATGATCTATGCCGATGGTACTTGCGAGGCAACAGGACGTTATGGCAACGCACAGGTTGCGGGTGATTTTTTGCCTTCAGCGGATATGCCAAATTAATGGGCACATTGGAATGTAAAATCATGCGGATAGCGGTTACCGTGCTTTGTTGGCCAGTATGCCGTATTACACGATCTGGGATGACCATGAAGTGGTGAATGACTTTGGCCCATTACATGATACTCGCCAGTATCGTGATGCCAATTTTGAGGCAGATAATGCCGCTCACCCCAAGACCATGTTGGGTTGTGAACAAATAGTGTGGTTGAAAGATGCCTTGAGTCAATCCCAGGCGACCTGGAAGCTCATTGTCTCCAGTATTTCTATGTCTGTTCCGACAGGTTCCTCTGAGTCACGAGGCCGTGATGGTTGGGCGAACTATGAATAGGACGGTGGTTTTGAATATGAGTTAGCGGATATCCTGTGTTATATACAACAAAAGGGTATGCAGAATGTGGTGTTTTTGACCACAAATGTGCATTTTTCCGAAGTTTTTCGTTATATCCCCTTTAGCGATGCGCCGGACTTTCAGGTGTATGAATTTGTCTCGGGACCCATTAATGCCGGTGTCTTTCCAAATCGTGCCTTTGATAATAGTTTGAATGCTGAAAGTCTATTTTTCTTTGGTGCGGGTAGCTCTAATGATGTTACTACCTGGGAGCAGGCCAAGTCCTGGTTTAATTATGGTGCTATCAGGATCGATGAGTATGGAGCCTTAACGGCCAGTATTAATAATATCACTGGCGAAGCGATGTATGAAGTAAATTTGCGGGCTAAATAAATTTTATATAGAGTACCATCTCTACATATTGAGCCCTCTTGCGAGGGCTCTTTTTTTGATCATGGCGCTATATCATGATAATGACGGTCTGCCTGATTTACCAGTTTTTCACCTTTTCTTCGGAGGAGAGGAAAATTACTTCAAGAGTCAGCCGGGTGACACTGTCGGCAACGCGTTCATATTGTTTGACAAATACATTTTGCAGTATTTCATTATTTTCTGTTGTTAATTGTATTCCGCCTATGGCATCACGTACTAGTTTAACCTTGGTTCTACCTCTGGCGAGGTCTTTTGAGTAGGGTTCTGTTTTAAGTGTTTCCACGTTTTATATACCATTTAGTTATATTTATGATTGAATGCGTCGCCATGAGAATATAACCAATTAACATGAGGTCGAACGGAATTTTTACTCAAATTGAAGTTACTATTTGCCGAGCATAAGTTGTATTGTCTAAAACAATAACACCATCACAGTTGGAGTGTGATGGTGTTGTCTTTATTTGTCATTTCTTGTAAACGTTTAAGGTGAGTTTTTGTCTCAGAGACGTTCATCCAGGGCCTGGTCAGGATATCAATGTTTTTTTTATTATTGGCTATGCTGCCCAGGTTGATAGCATAGGGATACCTTGTTATGTCTTGTGTTTTATTGGCTGAGTGACAATAGGGCTGCTTTTTGTGAGACGCCTGGGAGATGACTGATGTCTATGCTTGTTGTTTTCTTTTAGAGATTCATTAAACTTGTCAATGGGCAGAGGTTGACCAAGATAAAATCCCTGAGCAGTATTGCAGCCTAGTGTTTTAAGGAGCATGAGAGAGGTTTCTGTCTCTACGCCTTCTGCAACAACAGTCAGCCCCAGATTGTGAGCAAGGTCAATAATTGTTCTGACGATAACTTTGTCATTTTCATCTTGATCCATTTCCATTACAAAGGAACGGTCTATTTTTATTTCGCTGACCGGTAGTTGTTTAAGGTAGGCTAAGGAGGAATAACCTGTGCCGAAATCATCAATGGAAATATGTGCACCAATGGACTTGATTTCAGTGAGAATGTTTTTTGCCCGGATGGGATCAGTCATGATATCGCTCTCTGTTATTTCAAGGATGCAATATTTAGCGGGCAGCTTGTATTGTTGTAAACATTCGCGCAGTGTCGTGGTTAGCATGTTTCCGTGCAGGCAATGAACTGATATGTTGATGGCTATAGAAAGTTTGTAGCCTGCTTTATGCCAATTGGCACATTGTTGTATTGCCTTTTTAATTATAGTCCGTGTCAAAGGTTTGATTAATCCGGTTTGCTCTGCCAAGGGGATAATATCGTCAGGCTGAATATAGCCTCGTTCAGGGTGGTTCCAGCGCAATAAGGCCTCTGCAGCAATAATAATGCCTGATTGTATATTTTGTTGGCATTGATAGTGAATGTCGATTTTGTGTGCATCTATGCATTCACTCAATTCGGCCATCAATTCCAGTTTGCTTATGTTGTGAGTGTCATTTTCCGGGGCATACACTGTATGCCCTTTATTTGTTCGTTTGGCATCGTACATTGCAATATCTGCACGTTGCACGAGTATATTAACATCATCGCCATGCATGGGTGACTCAGTCAGGCCAATACTAATGCCAACATTCAGGTTGTGCCCCTCCACGACAAATGGGATGGTAAATATGTCAACAATGTTGTTTGCAATTATTTGAGCCTCACTAATATTGGTGTCGGGTAACAGAATGCTGAATTCATCTCCGCCAAGGCGGGCTACGGTATCTGTTTTACGTATGGAGTTATAAAGGCGTTCGGCAGCTTGTTGTAGTATAAGGTCGCCGATATGATGCCCCAGTGTATCATTGACCTCTTTAAAATGATTAAGATCACTAATCATTAGCACCAGGGGTAAATGTTTTATCTTGCTACGTAATAAACTGCTCTGTAGTTGTTCGTTGAGCATTTTTCTATTAGGCAGATTAGTTAGTGGGTCGTGTGATGCCTGATACTCCAGTGCCGCAGTCTCACATTTTATTTCATCGGCAAGTAGCCTGAATCTTTCTTCAAGAATTATTAATTCGTCTTTGTCTGTTATGTCAGGTTGCTTAATGGCCATGTGTTCTGAAAATTCAATCACTCGAGTTGTCATGCTTTTTAACCTTCGGGTTAGAAATAACATAATTAACATGAATGTTGTTACATAAGTGGCGGTTGATATGAAGCGCATTTGCCGTTCTTTAACTAATACTGCTGCGGTCAAATCCCTAACTTCTTGTAAAGGGATAAATGAAACACATTTAATAATCAGATCTGATGGCCCATAATCAAAAAAACCTTCACTAATTGTTTTGTAGACATCGTTTAATTCAGAGATTACTGCTCCCTCTGGAATAATTGTGGGGTTACTGCTGACCAGAATGGTTTCTTCATCTTCTGCTAGCAGGGCTACAGTGTATTTAGTGACTGATGATATTTGAGATTCAATCAAAAAATCACTGTCAATAGGGGATGCTAGAACCAGCGTTCCGATACGTTCGCCGTTTGATAAAATTGCTTCAGATGTAAATAAATATGGTTTTTTGTCAAGTGTTGTGAGATAACTCTGATTCTCTGACAGTTGCAGAAGGAATGACTCAGGCTTGAGTACTTTTTGGGGTGGGCGTTTACCGTTCCAATAGTAGATTTCGCGTGTTCGATTTTGTGTATCTAGAATGTAGGTATAGCGGGGTAACACAAATTCACGTAATGAAAAAAAATTCGGTAGCCACTGAGGATTGGATTCATGATATATGATTTTTCCATCAAAGTGGTTTTTTTGCCAATTTTGATTACGGACATAACTATCAAGAGACTTGGAGTCAACCAATAATATGGCGGCTTGATTATAAGTCTTTATATAGCGATCAAATAGAGTACGGTGTTCTTGTGCTTGAACACGGAATCGGTTTTGCAATTTCTCATGAAACATGATTTCAAGCGTTTCTGTTTGGTAATTATCTAAAATAAACCATACCGTCAGCCAGACAGTAGCTGTGTAGATTAACATTTTGCTGGTCAGTCCGTATTTTTTCCACATAATGAGTTTATGACTATTGATGAAGTTTTAAAAATGCCAGCTTTGAACCGTTGGGTTCACCTATTAGTTCAGTGCCCTTGAATTTCCAGCCAGCCATTTTTAGTTTTGATAGGGGCACTATGTTGTATTGCAGATAATTTTTTTCAATATAATTTTGAAGGAAACTGATCAATTGCATGACCTCCTGACGTTTTTTGCCACCGTTGTTCCAGCTTGTCATGTTATATGTTCGATAGAATGGGTATTTCTCTGATGCTATATGGTCAATATCGGTTGGTTTGTGATTATCAATCGTGAGTGATTTAATCGGACCTTTTTTAAAGGTTTTGATCATGAAAGGGGTTTCCATGCTAATTAAGTCAGTTTTACGTCCAACCTTGGCAATGAGATCGGGTATCACTCCAACCCCTTTTAATGTGGGACTGAACAGTTTTTTGTTTTTTAGCAAAAGTGTCCAATGGCCTGGACGTTTTTTACAATGTAAACGTGCCAACAGGCGGATTTTATTGTCAAAGCCATTGTTTGACTCAAGTTCTTTCCAGTTTTGTATCTTTCCTTGAAATATGTGTCGAGCTTGTTCGGTTGTAATGTTTGTGGTCGGGTTTTTTCCATTTACAATAATTGCGAGTGCAGATATGGCGAGAGTATGAAATTCCAGACCAGGTAATTTATCTCTTGTACCTGGAGGGCAACAAAATGTGCCGGCATCAAGGGATTTTTGTAATAACTTGCCAGCTGAGACACCGCAAGTTCCTTTTTGGATGACGATTTCCAGGTTATTGTCTATGCCATATTGCGCAACTACTTTATGGAAGGCTGGATAGGTTTGTTGATCAAAGGAAATAACAAGATCTGTATTTTGAATCTTTTTGTTATAAATGTTGGGTTTGCTTTCCCAACCTGCAGGCATCATTAGTACAGAGTCTGGGTTTGTGAATGGTTGACCTTTGAGTGAGAGAGAATCTGCCGCTGGCGATTGACTGGAGCTAAGCAGTAAAATGGTAATTGTTAGATATTTGAAATTCACATCAGTTCTCCCTAACCATTATAGACATGTTATTTGTAATGTTAATCTTCTTAAATGAAATATTCTACTCATTACAAACACTCGTGATTTATCGGTTCGTCAGCTGATTTTCTGAAGTACAATTACCAATTGTGTGGAAGTCGAGAATTATATAACTGATTGAAATAGTGAATTTATGCTGCTACTACGAATTTACTTTTAGGCATCATGTAAGTAAGGATGGCTAAACGGTATAGTCTGTATTTTTTTCGGGGTGCAATGTTTAGTTAACGTGTTTGTTCAATTTAACGCATTTAAAATCATTAAAATAATAATGGGGTTGATAGGATAGATTACATAAAGTATGAGGGTGGCCGGTGTTACTAGGCTATGGCTATGTTGTTTATTACATAGGTTTTTGTATATGCCATATTTGAAACACACCCAAGTCGGTATAGTGAGATTTGCCCTCTATTATCAATGTCTTACTGAAGTGAGCAGTGCCATTAAAAATGGAAAATGAGTGCGCGAAAGATGAGTCAAATGCTTTGAACCACATGATGTTGCTTATCTGGCCTGTATGGCGGGGTGTACTAAGTTATAAATTTTCTCCTGATTTTATCTATACTTAATCCATGGAGTATTATCTCAGTAGTTTTATAACCCTGTTCAGCGTAGTCGACCCGATTGGTGTGGCTTGGTTATTCGCGGCCATGACGCGTGGGGCTACACCTCAAGAACAACGCCGGATGGCCATCAATGCAACCCTCCTGGCCAGTATTATTCTTTTGGTCTTCTTTTTCTCCGGAACTATATTGCTTGACTGGATAGGGATTACCATTCCTGCTTTTCGGATCGCCGGTGGTATTTTACTTTTCCTGTTGGCTATTGAGATGGTGTTTGCGCGTCAGTCAGGCTTACGTTCAACGACAAATAGCGAGCAGGATGAGGCCGCAGAAAAACAGGATGTGTCGGTTTTTCCCCTGGCATTTCCACTCTTGGCTGGGCCGGGCGCGATTACCACAGTTTTACTTATGACTTCAACCGGTTCGGGTCATGATATGTTCTGGGAATCATTACTTGTACTTGCTGTGGTGATTCTGATTACCTTATTAGTACTTTTGTTCACCCCTACGCTGGTTCGATCATTGGGACAAACAGGAGCCAATGTTATCAGTCGGATCCTGGGTCTTTTGTTAGCGGCGCTGGCCGTGCAATATATCGTTGATGGGGTGAAAGCCTCATTCAATCTGCCCATCTGATGGAAAAAGCTGTTTTGAGGTTTTCTTGCTTGTCCTATTTAGCGTTTAGCTATTATTTTCAGACTCAAATTTACTGTATTTTTGCCGAGTATGGATGAAATTATATTTTCAGCGTCTGAATATCAAGCAGATCAATCATTATTGACGGTGCCGTATTGTTATACCGGGTCGGTTGATAAAGGCTGGAAAATTGAACGTGATGGCGCTGTCTGGCTGGAACTGGGGCCAGGTTATGTGGCCGTTAAAACCTTATATTGTGGTATTTGTTCGACTGACTTGGCTCGCCATTGTTTACCCTTCTCATTGCCTCAGATAATCGGTCATGAGCTGATAGGTGAGTATCATGGGGTACGAGTTGCCGTTGAGATTAATGCCTCTCACGCAGCGAGAGGTATTACCGAGCATGGCTGTGAGTTTTGCCATAATGGGCTGGATAGTCATTGCCCGGATCGGATGACTTTGGGTATAGACCGTTTACCGGGTGGTTTTTCACCCTGGGTGCTGGCACCTGTACATGCTGTTCATACGTTACCTGAAACAGTCAGTCTTCATGCTGGGGTACTGATCGAACCTTTTGCTGCTGCTGTTAAGGCTGTTGAGATTTCATCGCCTGCGTTGGGTGATACAGTGGCGGTGTTGGGGCCCCGGCGACTGGGTATGTTAGTCATTGCGGCGCTTGATAGTCATAGAAAACTTCACAATATTCAATTTGAAATTGTAGCGGTGATGCGGCATGAGGCGTTGCGACTGACGGCACAACAATTGGGTGCTGACAGGGTGATTTTACTTCAGAATGAGCGGCAGGATGAGGTCTATAAGCAATTTGATATTGTGTTTGATACCACAGGCAGCCCAACTGGATTTGAATTGGCGATGGCCATGGCGAAGCATACTGTACACGTTAAATCTACACATGGTAAATCTGTGATGGGGTTCGATAATATGACCGCCATGGTGATTAATGAGCAGGTTATGGCAGGATTTACAGAACAAACATTATTTAATCTGGTGTCCGCCATGCCGGGTAAGGCAGGTCATCGCTCGATCTATGTTTCCCCATCATTGTTACAACATGACTATATTTCCCCGTTCAACTTATCGTGTGAACTGGTTTCACATATTGATGATGCCTTGTTCAAACAGAATCCACTTAAGCAGTTCGAACTGGCTATTGTGAGCTCGATGCAAGAACTAAATCAGCTAACCCGGCCAATCACGATGCAGGGACAAAGCTTGCTTAAGGCCACAGGGACAATATTACTTGCACCTGTGACTTCGTCCTGTAAAAAATCAGAATTAATTAATAAAATCACTCAGGAACAACTTGAAGTGGTGACTTCTCGTTGTGGTAGCTTTGTAAATACTATTGATGCGTTGCGGAAACTACCAAGATTGGCTGAGACGTTAGAAAAATGCCTTATTACTCAAATTCTGGATATTGAACATTTAACTGAAGCGATGCAATTGGCCCGCCAGAGCGATAAAAGTATTAAAGTGGTGGTGAAGACAAACTGAGTTGTAATTGGGATATTTATTTTTTTGGTCTGAATAAAATAAAACTCAAGTCATCTGCGTGACTGGGCATATTTTTTTGTGGTGAGAGCATACGTGCTTTGGCCTGTTGCAATAGCTGTGCGCTGGCATTTTCAAGATTGCCTTTGCGTACCAGTTCCACGATTTCATCAACATACAAATTATCAAATAGACCATCGCTTGAGATAACCAGTGTGTCAAAAGGTGATAGTGTGATTGTGGATCCAATTTCAATACGCATATCGGCAGAGCCCACTACATTTGAAACAATATGCCTTTCTTTATGGTGTACTGCTTCATTTTCATCGAGCATGCCTGCTTCAATGGCATAACCAACGGGGGAATGGGGCACAGATTGCAGTTTTATTTTTCCACGCTGTCCGGTGACTAGAATCATTGAGTCACCGACATGGTATGGTCGAATGGTCTGCTTGTGGTACTCTATTGCCACGAGTGTAGTTGCCGAACCGGGGGTGTTGTCTTGTATTTGTTGATTGGCTTTTTCAAAGCCATTGAGGATGGCTTCGCGTAAGGAATCATTGTCAGATACATCTTTAATGGAATTCTGAATAGCTTTGATGGCCAGTTTTGAGGCGGCATCTGCATTGGGCAGGCTACCCAGACCATCGGCGATCAGAAATACGGCTGTATCATTGTCCAGCTCAAACAGGGCTGCGCAGTCTTCATTGGCCGATTCCTTATCAGGTGATTTATCTGAAAAAGCCACCGCTGTACCAAAGCTGAGATCGATTCGGTCAGGAGTCGTTGATTCAGATTGAGTATATATGTATTCATTTTTCAAAATATAATGTTCCCTGAACTTATCATTTAAGAGTGTCGGAAAATTAAGTTATATGGACCACTGCATGGTTTCAATATATTGGCGAAGTTGACCTGCACTGCGAAATTTTTTAAGAATTAATGATCGTTTAAGACCATTACATATCTGTTTTATTTCAGGGAGTTGTTTTGAATAGTATTTTGCGCCACCTAAGGCCTCATAAAATATATGAATCATATCTACCGTGTCATTATGGATGTTTTGTTTCTTTGGACTGCCTGCGTAAAACATATCAACCAGTTTTAGATCAAAACTGAGTCCGAAACGTTGTACAATAATATTCTCAGAATGCAGGTCACCATGATATTCTTTCATGGTATGAATACATTCCATTCCTTGTGCAATGGCATGTAAAAGATGCAGGGCCTGAAAGGCTGTGAGACGTTTGCCTGGTTGGCGTGTAATAAAATCTCTTAGTAATTCACCTTCTACATATTCTGAAATTAGCACTGTTACAGGGTTGTTGCGAAATGTGATTGTTTCTTGCGTACTATACTGGATGACGATGGGGCAATGCCTTAGTTTATGTAGTTTTTTTGCATAAAACCGAGTTGAGTTGTCCTTAAGGTTACGATGAGGGAAAAATAGTTTGGCGGTACGTTCGATTCCGGTTGCCAATTCACGAATTAGGTAGACTTCCCCTTCCCAACCTGCGCCAAGTAAGTCGATGATTTCATATTTTTTTGCCAGTATACGGCCATCTGCCAGTTTGAATTTTTCGATTCGATTGGAGTTAGTAGTCACAGGTCTTAGTAGCCACAGGTCGTTATATTAATCCATTATAGAAGTTAAGAAAGTGTAACCTAGTAGAATAGTGGGTGTACACCGTCATCAATTTTGTTATCAATAATGTTTTTAGCCCGATGATAGATGCTCTCGGCAGTATCATTGGAATCGCTCTTGAGTACCGTTATATAGACATTTGGCTTGTTGGATTCATCAAATCCAGGAATCGACATTTTTTTACTGCAATATAGTTGACGTTCAGCCACATGGCGTGCTTCTTCTGCATCTGTCTCAGGTAGTGCTATGGCAAACTCTCCGGATGCTGTCAGACCGGTGAAATCTACATCGCGCAAGGCATCTCGTATGTTTTCATAATAATGTCGCAGGATAGCATCACTGGTGTCTTTATCACGTGAGCGGCTGATATTTGCAAATTGATCAATTCTTAATAACGCCATTGAGAATGGGCGGTGATATCGCTGGGCACGTTTTAACTCTTCATTAATGCGATTAAAAAAATAGTGACGTGTATAGGCACCTGATGCAAAATCAATATTAGCAGCTTTATGTACCTCGCCTTGTAGTTTATTTAGTATGGCAAATACCAGCACGATCCCTAGTGTAACCAAGAAGCTTTGTTCAGCTATAAATATCCAGCGTAAATTTGTTTCAGGTTTTAAAAACAGGATAATAAGGTAAAAAATACCAAAGGTAGTGAGTATGCCACCACTGGCTAACCGTATACTTGTCGGTATGTTCATTTGAACGGTATTTCTTATACAGGTTATGCCGCTAAGCAAAAAGATAAGGGCATAAAAACCAAGTATGGGAATATCATGTAGGGCCCAACTGAATGATAGTGAGCTGGCGACATACCCCCAAATGGCTAGCCCTATTCCGATCAGTAGTATCAACCACACGGGCTGCTGCCTTTCCTGTATGATGAGCGTGCCTTGCAGTAAAAGTAGTGCTTGGGCAATAAAGAGTACATCAAGGATAAAGACAGTGATATGCAAGCCGACAATGCTGACTAGGTATGTGATGAAGTAGCGTAAACCACCGATGGCAAATGCTGCACTCCACCAGCTATAGTATGGTGGATTCTTGTGTAAGGTTTGCATGGCAAACAAGGAGGCTGCCACGAATAGTGTGCATACCAGAAAACTGATGGCGTCAGCGTCGATAAGGATAAAAGTTGACAAGGATTTGTTCCTGTTTTATTTCGTTATGCCATTTAATTATTAAAAGTATACCGGTTTATTTAAAATCCACCAGTTTGATGAAGCTTGGTGCGCTTATTTATATGATTTATCAGGAATTATTCTGTATGTGACTAATGCTGCTTTGATGGGGTTAAGACGCTGATATGGTTTGTGTATGGGAAAAAATGCCTATCTTGATACTAGAAGGAGACTGGTATGGCAGGAATTATATGGCATATTCAACCTGAGCTGCGCATACGCAAAGACTAAATGATTGTGATATAAAAAATTAAACGTTTGTCATTCTGTCAGTTTTTTAGTCTGAATCTAATTGCTCATACGATGGATTCCGGTTAAAAACGGCTGAAATGACACATGTTTTTTATGCGCAGCTCAGGTTATTCAGCAAGTTTTTCAGGCAAGATGATCAATGTGCATTTGTCTCTGTTGCTTTATGTGTCCAGTCTTAAAGTAAAGAAGCGGTATTGTTCTGGTCGCGGTGGTGTTGTCCTTCAGTGGTCAAATTTGAAAGAGCGTTCTTTTCAGCAAAGAAGCACTGGATTTATCTGTTACTAATAAGTACGTTGATTATGCGACATGCTATTGCAGGTCCGTCAGCAGCAGGGATGCTGCTATCGAGCTTACAAGGATGTATTTGCAGCGTGATCTGCAATAGCATGTCGCATAATTAATAACCTCATTAGTAAGTGGGGTTCAGATAGCTCAAAGTGATTAACCATCAATAATTGGTGCGGCCAAGCGGGGCGGCTCTTGGGGGCGTTCTGTTGTTAAATCTTATGCAGTGTTTTTCGCCATTCCAGGTTAGGTGATTCCTGTTTCAGTTTGAGTTTCATAGTGTCTTGAAAGTTTGACCAGCCTGCGTTGTAAACAACTGGTTGCTGTTCAAAGCCCCACCAAATGCCGTTTTGATCTTGGGCAACCCAATTGATGGCTTTTGAACTACCTGGGGGTGGGGGTGGTGTGAGGGGGCTGTTTTTACTGTCGAATAGTATTTGTTCGATTGTATTTCGATTCATCTGCAATGTGGGCTCCTGTTCGCCAGCATCTTCAGGCAAGCCCAGATTGTCAAAACTCAATTTATGTTGGCCGATCATGACGCGATCACCGTGTTTCAGTTGCTGCTTTTTGATACGCAGGCCGTTGATATAGGTGCCATTGGTGCTGTCCATGTCTTCTATGATCAGGGTGTCTGGGGAAACCACGAGTTGGGCGTGTCGTTGGCTGATGGTTGTATCGATTAATTGAATATCATTATCACTGCCTCTGCCAATAGTGACAATTTCGTGTCGAAGGACATATTCATCAACAGTTTGTTGATTGTGGCTAATGCTAAGACTGTACATAGTCAATTCCCGGTTGTTTTTTCGTAAAGCGCAACTACAAAAATTATAGCAATTGCTTTGTACTTGCCAATAGTAGTTCGTCACAAGTTGGTTAAAATAAATACTTTATTAAATTGTGGTGTAAAACTTATAGCGATCTGTTTTAACATAGGCGTTATGATTATACCGATAGACCAGCTTGAAGCCTTGACCTTGATTGCTATTATTGAGCAATTTGTGTTGAGTGAGGGTACGGATTATGGTGAAGCTGTTTACAGTCTTGAGCAAAAGGTGGCCCATGTTCGATCTCAGCTGGAAAATGCATCTGCTTTATTGGTTTATTCTGAGCTTTATGAGACTGTTATTATTATGTCCCGACACGAGTATGACAATATTCAGGGAAAATGAGGAAGGATAGGAACAAATTAGCAATTTGTTGTCAGAGTTCCTAGTTGACATGGGTCAAATGCAGGGGAAGCACTGGGATGGGATTTACAAGGGTTTGGCGGCAGTTTTGTATATTGGTTATGAAGGTTTTCTATCGCCAATATGAGGTTGTTGGGCTGGCACACCTTCGTACGGATAATTCTGTTTTGCTTTGTGCTAACCACGTCAATGCCCTGGCTGATGTCGTGGTTCTTCAGGCTATTTCTCCCCGGCCGATTCACCCTCTGACGAGGAGTGGTTTGTTTAAGAACCCGTTATTATGGCCAATACTGAAGTTGATTCAGGCCGTACCAGTCTATCGGCGACAAGATAATTGTGTTGATGCTGTAAAAAATCAGGATTCCTTTGCGCGATGTTATGAGCTATTTGACAAGAAAGAGGTCTTGTTGATCTTCCCTGAAGGTCAGAGTCATTCTGATTCGAGTTTGCGTCCTCTTAAAACCGGGGCTGCCCGGCTAGTGTTAGGGGCCAGTGATGCCAGTAGACAGGTTCCTGTGGTTTTACCTATTGGACTGAGTTTTTCTAACAAGGGACGTTTTCGCAGCACCGTATTTGTCAAAATTGGTGAGCCAATTGCGACTGATCAGTTTCTTCCTGGTGGAGGTGAAGATGCGGTAAAACATCTCACTGAGGCCATTTATCGGGGATTGGATGATGTAACGCTGAATCTTGATTCTCACGAGGAACTGGATTTCATCAAGTCGCTGGAAAGGTTTTTTGCCCTTAGGCACGGGAAATACCGGCAGCGTAGTTTGGAGTTACGGTTCCGGGCATTTAAAAAACTGGCCCAGGCCGAAAAAAAACTCAATCAACACTATCCTGAAAAAATATTCAGAATTAAACGACAACTACACAATTTTGAGCGTATGTGTCGGAACTGGGATATTCGGGATTATCACTTAACCTTGAATTACAAGCCGACGCTGGTGACTTGGTTTATCCTGAGGAGTATGGGAATCCTGTTGATTGTCCTGCCGCTGGGTTTGTGGGGGGTCATTAATTCTTTTATTCCATTTGTTTTAACGCGTTGTTTGGCCACCCAATTTGCAAAAGGCGTTGATCAATATGATACAGCTAAAATGGTCATTGGTTTGTTTCTGTTTACCTTGTTTTGGGGAGTGCAAACAGCTTATGTTGCAGGTTTATTTTCTGAGAAACTGGCTCTTCTTTATGTCCTTGGGCTGATTCCGGCCACGGCGGCTGCTATTATGCTCCGAAATGAACGGCGTCGGATTCTGGAAAATATACGGGTATTTTTTCTGTTTATTCGCAAGCGTAAATTGCGCAGTTATCTTAAAGCACGTCGACAGGAACTGGAGCAGGAACTGGCTCACCTTATTCGTATTATCAAGCAAAAGTCCAATAAGGACTGAAAACCACACCCATCACCGGAATATTTTGTCAGGCAAACTACCTTGTAAGTGGAGTCCTACAGCAGGATCAGATATGCCTGACAGCGTACCACATTGAGTTTTACTATTATTCTTATGCAGTAATTTAATAGTTAGATGGGATAAAATTAATGGTTAATTACCAAAAGGTAATGGGAGGCAACAGGCCACGGGCGGGTGAGGAATATCGATCAAATACTGATCGCTATTTTCATGTAATGGGACAGGGTTGGTATGCGCTGACCCGTGAAGGCATTAATGGCCCTTATTTAACAAAGGAATTTGCTCGAGAATTTGTTGGTGTTTTTATTCTTAGTATGGTGTCCGATGAGAGAAAGGAATCGTGGCGCTATAATCCAATTTAGTAAATTGAATCGAACAGGTAATATACAAATTATATTTAGTCAACCTGTGGGGTGAGCATGGTTCTGCACTGTCCAGAAATAAGCGGTTTTTATGGAAAAAAAGTAGTGAATCGGTATTCTTGTGACCTGAAATAGCCTTTAATATGGGCCGTGCTAGAATTTGGCTGAGGTCAAGAAGGAAATTGCTTTTTTAAAGATATTCTGGAGTCGTGTGGTTCATGATTTAATCGGGCAGGAATAACTGGATCTTCTGACATTGACAATCTTTAACTATCAAAAGCCATTCAATTATCGGTATAATTCACCGAACGACACGGGTGATCTTCGTCTCGTCCTTTTTATGACGTACTTGGTGTGCCATATCAACTATAATTTAACAAAAATCAGCCTGTAATCGTGTCAGGTAGGGGAGTTTGTTTCCCTGTTTCAAGATCAAGAGGTGTAAATAGTAAGATGGCAGGTTTCCGGCTAAAAAACCTATTTGTCAGAAATCGTGAAATACGGGAACGCAGGGTCAGAGAGCGCGTCAAATTATCTGGTGAATATACTGTGTTGATTGTTGATGATTCTAAAACCATGGTGCATGTTCTGAAAACGATTTTGGAACAGGGGGGATATAGTATCCTCACCGCCATGAATGGTGAACAGGGCATTGATATGACCCGTCAACATAAACCTGATGTTGTCTTGATGGACGTGATCATGCCTGGTATGAACGGTTTCCAGGCAACAAGGGTCCTGAGTAAGGATCCGTTGACAAGCTATATTCCTGTGGTGATTATTAGTGCATCCGAGCAGCCAACGGAGAAGGCTTGGTGTCAGCGTCTTGGCGCTAAGGGTTTTTTACCTAAACCGATACAGCGTGGACAACTTTTTCCTTGTCTGGAAGAGTTGCTTGATCTGAATACCTTGACTAAGGTTTGATATCAATTTTGAACATATTGTTCTATTTTTAAGTTCGTTATTTCGTAGACTTTTTCATAAATGCTTTGATTAATTTTACATATGTTCCTTTCTGGAGAATAAGTGATGCACTCTTTATTGCTTATATTTATGGCTCTTCAGAAAAATCTGTGGGTTGATTCTGGCTCAGGAAGCTTCCCCATCGTATGAAATAGTGCTATTTCCAGCGTTTCATAGTGCCTAAACCCATACGCTTTTCTGGTGACCAAATTTACTTTACGATTC
>JAFLJQ010000204.1 GCA_022712915.1 Gammaproteobacteria bacterium
GTAATTGTGAGAAGATCGTATTACAATGAGCCATGGCCTGATTCTCTTTGTTGATTCAATAGGTTATAGACAAACATATTGTATCAATTGCGGGTGGATCAGGCCTCCTTATTTAGCCCGTTAACGGGACAGCAGTGATAAAGTATGACAATCAAAAACGATAGTGTGAATACGTAAAATTTCGACATGTACCAAGCGAAGTAGGAGAAGATATGTTTATTTTGAGCAGTGTATTACTATCCATCTCAGTTATTTTTATTGTGATCATCAGTTTTGTTTACCTGAATCCCAAAGCAGTCACTCATTTTGCACTCAATGCGGAACGCAACCGTTCCGGTCTCACTCGCAAAGAAATCAATCTTCCTGATGGCCTGCACTTCGCCTATCTTGAAGGTGGACAAGGTGAGCCATTGATACTCTTACATGGCTTTGGCGGTAATAAAGACACCTTTACACGAGTATCACGTTTTCTAACGCAACATTATAGAATTATTATTCCAGACATTATTGGCTTCGGCGAATCATCACATCCACCACAGGCAGACTATGCCCCTCCCGCACAAGTTGAACGGCTGCGTGCATTAGCGCAAGCTTTAGGGCTAAAAGATCTTCATCTCGGCGGAAATTCTATGGGCGCTCAGATTGCGATGACTTATGCCGCACATTATCCTACAGAAGTGAAAAGTTTATGGTTGTTAAGTCCATCAGGCGTCTGGAGTGCTCCGCGCAGTGATGTGTTAAAGGTTCTTGCCGAAACAAAACATAACCCGTTGATCGCTAGAAATGTAAAAGAGTTTTCACAAGTTATGGCTCTGGGGATGAGAAAACCACCCTTCATTCCCAAACCCATGCTTAGTGTGTTAGCACAAGAACGTATCGCAAACGCCGTATTAGAAGAACGTATTTTTCAACAGCTCCTTGAGCACTCAGTAGAAGAACAGGTAACAGGCATGAAAACACCCAGTTTGATCGTTTTTGGTGTTCAGGATCGAATCATTTCTGTTGTCACCGCAGAATACTTACATAAACTACTATCTCGCTCTCAAGTTATGTTTATGCCAAACGTCGGCCATGTACCTATGTTCGAACAGCCACGTCAGAGCGCTGACGACTATTTTCAATTTCGTGCAGCCCTGCCAGATTAAACACTATAGTCCTGATAATGTTAACAACACGATTTACACTGTGATCACCCATTAAGTCACCCTATAGGAACAGCAAATGTTTAACATTTCAAGTATCTACCCAAAGAAAGAAGGATATCATTTCGACTTTGATTACTATCTTAATAAACACATGCCAATGTCTATAGAACGCCTATCAGGTGCAAAAGGATTTAAGGGGGTGTCTGTCGAGCGAGGCATTGAGATGGATGAGCCAAAAATAGAATCCTCCTATATTGCCATGTGTCACTATTATTTTGATTCACTGGAGGATTTCATGGCGGCGTTCATGCCTTATGCAGAAGAGCTGCAAGGTGTCATAACAAACTATACCCATATCGAACCGACGATTCAGATAAGCAACGTTGAAATATCAAAGCCATAGATTTTCATGCTACTCCACCTCACACAGCATCGAGGCCTTCACACAACGCAAGATGTTGTAGTCATACTCTTCAGCCAGGGCTTCAAACACCGGTTTGAGTCTGCCCTCTTCTTCATATTGCTCGATAGCGTTGCACAGGGTAGTGATGACTTTTTCGTCCAGTCCGGTGACATCCTGTAATGTAACATCACCATTCTGGATTGCCCTAGCGAGATGGCTGTACACAGTAGAGGGGGCAAGCCCCCGTTGTTGTACGATGGTATCGGCATTCATACCCAACCGGAACAGTTGCAGGGTTTCATCTGCTGTGTTGACGGGAGAGGCATTCGTCTCACCAAGGTGTTCAATAATAATGGCCAAAAAATCTTCACCGTAAGCATCGAGTTTGCGCTCACCAATGCCAGACAGGTTGCCAAGCTGTGCCAATGTTTCGGGTTGGCGTTCAACCATCTCCATCAAGGTGGCATCATGAAAGATGACATAGGCAGGAACGCCTTGTTCTTCGGCCAGTTTAGTACGCAGCTTGCGCAGGACCTCCCAGAGCTTGTTGTCCGTAGCCTTACTCCAGGCGTTTGATGTCTTATGGGTCTTTTTCGCCTTGCTGACTTTGACAAATTTACGCAGATGAAGTTGTTGTTCACCGCGCAACACAGGCCGACTCGTCTCGGTCAGACGCAAGCCGCCGTAGGCTTCCATATCCACGCTCAACAGACCGTGAGAGATCAACTGCCTATACAGGTTACGCCATTCGTTTTGTTCCAGTTCGGAGCCAAGACCAAAGGTGCTGATTTGATCATGGCCAAAACGTTTAACGCGGTCATCGGTTTTACCCAACAAAACATCAACCACATAGTTCACACCAAAACGTTGCCCGGTGCGATACACACAAGACAGTGCTTTTTGTGCCGCCACGGTGGCATCCCAGGTCTCGGGTGGTTCAAGGCAAGTATCACAATTGCCACAGGGTTGATCCATGTGATCATCAAAATAACGCAACAAGGCCTGACGCCGACAGGTGGTGAGTTCACAAAAACCAAGCATGGCATCGAGCTTGTGACGTTCGATACGCTTATACGCTTCATCGGCTTCAGAATTTTCCTGCATCTGTCGCAAGGTAATAACATCTTGCAGGCCATACATCATCCAGGCGTTGGCGGGCAGACCATCACGTCCGGCGCGGCCCGTCTCCTGATAATAGGCCTCCATGCTCTTGGGCAGATTCAGGTGTGCCACAAAACGCACGTCGGGTTTATCAATCCCCATACCAAAGGCAATAGTCGCGACGATGATCACACCGTCTTCGCGTAAAAACCGTGTCTGATTTTCTTGTCTGACTTGCACACCCAAACCGGCATGATAGGGTAAGGCCTTCAGACCTTTGCTGCTCAACCATGCGGCCGTCTCATCGACACGTTTACGTGACAGACAATAAACAATCCCCGCATCATCCTCATGTTCGTTACGAATAAAGCGCAGCAAACGATCACGGACATTGCCCTGATTTTCCGTTATACGATAGCGAATGTTAGGCCGATCAAAACCACTGACAAACACCTTGGCGTCTTGCAGGGCCAGGCGTTGAATGATCTCGCGCCGCGTCGGGACATCGGCCGTAGCGGTGAGGGCGATACGCGGCACATTGGGGAAGCGTTCATGCAAGACAGAGAGTTGAATATATTCAGGCCGAAAATCATGCCCCCACTGCGAAACGCAGTGTGCCTCGTCGATGGCAAACAAGGCCAGTTTAGATTGCTCCAGCAAAGACAACATACGCGGCATCATTAGCCGTTCCGGTGCAACATAGAGCAGATCCAGCTCACCGTTTCGCATGGCTGATTCCACCGACCGGACTTCATCATTATTCAGCGTAGAATTCAGGAAGGCGGCACGCACCCCAACTTGTTGCAAGGCTGCGACCTGATCCTGCATCAGGGCAATAAGTGGTGACACCACCACCCCAACACCCTCACGAACCAGGGCCGGGATCTGATAACAAAGAGACTTACCACCGCCGGTTGGCATCAGCACCAGCGCTTCACCGCCGCCTATAAGCTGTTCAATTATATCGTCTTGTTGCAGGCGAAACTCATCATAACCAAATACGCTATGGAGTATTTTGTGTGCCTGTTCGAGATGAAGGTGAGGTACGTCCATAATCTGATGGGAAAAATTGGGGTAATTGATATCGGTCTAGCTTAACACATCCACCATTCTGTAAGCGCCACTGAACCACCGTGAATTGCTCCAAAATCAAGTCTTAGAAGCCCTTGATTTTTAATTGTCAAATCTTCAATGAGCGATATGGCAAGCAAACAGCCATAGGGGTGAATCAATACTTTATCGGTAAATAACAATGGCTTAGTTTATTAACTTGGCTGTCCGGCTAAAAGCCGATCGGCTTTAACCATGATGGGTTTAGACGCAGGGTTGAGTGATTGTCAGCTACCAATGAAGAGCGTATGTTCTCAGTTGTTAGGATGGGAACTCGAATAATGGCTGACTTATTCAGTTTCTATCATAAGGTTCAGTCTTTCCTAATGGGAACCTAGCCATTAACATCCGCACTGGATTTGATCTCAGAAATCACCTCATGACAAAAAATCAGCAAAAACGACACAGTAATAAAATAATTTTATGGGTTATTAGCGTAGCCATTTTAATATTTATTGTTATTCCATTGATTGTTATATCAAATGTTATTGACTCATACGCATTAGTCGTAAAAACAGCACGCGTTGATGTGAACAGTGCCGTCAAGGCAAAAAAAGTTGCAAGACAATTTCGCGATGATCTGTATGGATACACCGCAAATATTCAGCATTCCAGTCTTCAACTCACGGAAAATGACATAAACGGCATCATTGCTTTGGGAATGCGAGGTATAAAAAGGCTAAAAGGTCGTGTCAATGTCACGCCTCTGGGCATTAAAGGCGCGTTCACTTTTGAATTGCCCAACAACCCATTTGGCAAATATATAAATTTTACAGGGACTATCATTCCTTCTCAAGACGGACTAAATATTCATAATGTATCCTTAGGGAACATAGAACTGCCTGGGGGTTTGGCAGTGTCGTTAGCCGAAGTGTTGTTAAACCAAATGCTAACAGGAAAGGCAACGGGCACTAAACTGGTAAACTCAATTGACTCAATAACGGTTGATAATTCACGGCTAACGCTTATCTATCATACCATTCCAAACATAAGACAAATATTTGAGGAGACCAAAGAGAGAGTCAAAAAGATTCGGGATGACCTCGCGTTATTGGGCGATCCAAAACTGGTCAAACTCTATTACCATAAACTTTGCGACTTCAACAAACAGGGCATTAGTTTTGCAGGAAAAACCGTTCCCTTGGGATTATATTTGAACACGGCATTTTCTTTTGCAGAAAAACGAAGCAATGTAGGTAAAAACCCAGTGGATGAAAATAAAGCCAGTTTGTTGGCCCTTTCAATATTTCTGGGAACAACCAATTTTAATTCTATCATCGGTGCTATTGACAAAAAAACACTCAGAAAATGCCAGCCACGAGGCAGAAAAATTGTACTAAATAACCGCGTCGATCTACGCCTGCATTTCATTTATTCTGCTGGACTGAAAGTGATTTCAGATAGTGGGATAAGTTTTACCATTGGCGAATACAAGGAACTTCTCGATTCACAAGAAGGCGGTTCCGGGTTCAGTTTTGCTGACTTGGCCGCTGATCGATCCGGCATCCGGTTTGCCGAGCAGGCAATGGATAGTTTCGGTGCCATGCATATTCAACGTATGGCAGCAGAACTTATCCAGAAAAAGGTATTTTTCCCTTCAATAGCAGGGTTTCCAGAAGGAATGCCACAACATCTATTCGAGCAGCGCGGGGGAATTGAAGGTGATTACTATAAAAAATATCTAGCAATGATAAATGAACGTATCGAAAATCTACCACTTTATAGTTCTCAATATTAACCAGATGATCAGCGGGGCCGCCTGATTTAAGAAATTGAACCACCAAGCCTTGCATAGTCACTCAAACTATTTTGTAACTATTCAGCGAAAAACAAAAAAAACACTTGACATAGTTTTGCCCCTGATCGTGAAACATTCAGCAAATAAAACCATTATGCCTGTTTGTGGCTTATAAGGATCTAAGCAGCGCGGACAGATCAGAAAAACGACTGGA
>JAFLJQ010000024.1 GCA_022712915.1 Gammaproteobacteria bacterium
TGTGATGGCCTAATTCGCTAAGATGTCGAGGTAAATGCAACTAAAAATGCAATAAATCATCGTAATTAACAGTGATTCACTATCACTGTTTTATTTTTTTTTAATTTGTTCTGATTTATTGGATATTTAGAGGTGCCCTAAAATAGAAAGTGTTCGTAAACTGTAGGTAAAGTTGGATCGGCTTCTCTGGGCCAAATGTCCATGGCGTGTTGTAACATGCTGTGAACCTCGATCATGGCATGGTTCAAAGCATGGCAGGGCTCCAATCCACCACCGGCTCCAGCAATCAAGGCCGGTCCTTCACTGGCTATATCCCGAGACACTAGCACCATGCAAGCATACCCACACCCTTTTAGTTCGTATCCCAAGGCAACGCAACGGTAACCCAAGATCTCGCTGGCCCGAGCCAGGTTATCAGCTTGATCAGGGTAGCTCTCACGTCGCCAAACGAAATCTGGGCCATCGCGCCACAAAGCAGCCAGACCTGCCCGCTCTATGCATTCACTCACTCCTCCCAAAACGGCTTGATCAGCATTGTCGTGCACAGCGTAACCGGTGGAGTCCTTAGCTACCTCCGCATTATTGTTGGGTCGTAACCCTGCATAACACAGCTCCGGCCACTGCACCTGCTCCAGGCGTAAAAGGCGCGTGCCACCGCTCTGCAAATGTTGTGTTTCACACCACCAACCTAGAGTCCCACCGTCAGAGGGTGACTCGGTGGGCTGAGTACCACTCAACTCACTGCTTGTCCCCCAGTGCATAGCGCAACGGGGCATCATAAATACCGTACAACGTTCAACGGCCTCCATACAAGCCTTGAGGCAAGCCCGCCTCGGATCCTGATCAGCACCGCTACCAACCAGAGGTTGCTGGCTAACCAGAGCATGTGGATATTCCATCACCGCATCACAGCTATAGATCTCGTGCCTCGTGTCGGGTGATGAACTCCATAGCAAGGCTTTAATAGGCCGATCATGTCCTGCTATCATGAAATCGTCCAACCTCTCCGGGAACCGAGACTTGTGCAGCTCCCCCCGATGAAAACGACTGCATTCAGGGTGCGGAATACCGACATTGCCCTCTGCCTGCCCCTGCTGTGAGACAGATAAGTGTAAATTATGGGGATCTCTTGCTTGCCAGAGCCGCACACACCGCGGGCACACCTCGTCACCCAACCCGATCCTCACTTCTGCGCTCTTTGCTGTGACAGTTGTCCGAGCACAACACTGTACACAGTGCCTTCCTTTTCCGTATCCAGATCAAAAGCTGTGTTGACTGCATCATCAACAAACCCACCGACCGGAACATGGGACACGCCTAGGGCTGTGGCCAGCAAACAAACATTCTGGGCCATGTGCCCGGCCTCCAGCAACAGATAACGATAACCCCGGGCTCCGTATTTTGGGCATATACCCTGCCAGTTTCCAACGATGAAGACTATCGCCGCGGCCTTGGTATAATCGATATGGGTAGTACGAAACCAATCGTTCACACGTGAAGGAATGATGATCTGTGGCAAAAAAACCAAGCTATTAGAGTCTGGTTGATAGCGATGAAAGCCACACGATACTCCCTCTACGAACAAGGCCAACAGGTACACCGACAGTGGATAGGTTGCACCCGCCGAAGGAACAACACGATTACATACTTCACCACCCTTGGTGCGTTTGCCATAAGCGGCCCATAACAGAGATCCTATGTAGGCTTCAGGTAGAGCAATCGAGCCAAAGGATCTCTCCGAGAGACGTGCATCAATGACTTCAAGTAACAACGGCGACACAACACTTGCCCCACCGACATCGCTAACAATCGAATCCAGACTTTGACTTAATGCCCCGGAAGCGTCGTCCGTTTGCACCTCAGGAAACGTATAGGGCGGTTCAGGTTCTGGAAAACGACCGAAACCCGATACCCTGTGAAATGCGGCAGCAGTCTGGCTATAATACGCGCCCAATGATTTAATCTTAATCGCCACATCACTCATCTCTAACCCACCACCGATAAAACTCACCAAACCATGCTTTATCGCATATGAGAAATTTAAAGAACATCAACCAGACCACGGGTCTACCCGATGGCAACCACATAAAGTGGCGCCTCTTCATAGCCGTTGACACCCAATAGTGCATCAGCCTGCTCATCCTGCAAGGCCGGGGTCATGAAGGTGCTCAAACCCAATGCGGTAGACAGCAGGATGTAGCGATGCGCGAACTCCGATACATTAATCAACAAGTTGCGATAGGCACGCGGATGCCTATAGCGATACATGTAACGTTCAAATACCGCACTAATCAGGAAAGTACAGGAACCACTACCTGGCTTACGCTGTCCGATGCACATGCGGGCGACCTCATCCCGAAACAAGCCTTCTCTTAACAAGCTGACACTATGAGAACGCAGATCATAGTGATAGATGCCGTTGGGCAAGCCTTCTATCGAGAAAGCAAAGAAATAGGTCTCAAGCGCTGAAAATGCTGAATCCAGTAAGACCTCTGGCCTATCCTGGATCTGTTCTTCAACCGCATTGCGCAACCGCATTGCGCAACCGCAGATTCTCTTTATTGGCGAACGACAAAATAGTGCTGAGTTGTGACAACTTGAGCTGCTTCTGCGCCCACGGTTCGAAGGAACGGCGTCTAAGCAAAACATCCTCAAAAGTTTGCCCTTCAGGCAGAGACTCGGCAAGCGGCAGTTCAAACATCTGGCTATTCGGATATCTTCGCCACAGTTCTGGAAGATCCTCCTGCTCAATGAGCTTGCGCAGCATTTCACCATTATGTCCACGACTATCCTGCGCATCATCATCAGCACAATCGATATCCCTGCTTTTGAGATGCAATATCAGTGCATCTAACCAACCACGACGTATCCAATGGTGTACCCCCTCCATCTCCGCCCGTTTTTCATCGGCTCCCACAAAGACCCCAGTCTTCTCCAGGTCAACAATAATCACCTCAGCCTCAGACGTGGATACTTCAAATATTTTCTCTATCATCTGAATTAACAGTGACCGCTCAACATTCTGATCTAGCTGCGCAATAAGCTCAATATAGGCACTATCCGGCAACTCCACACTACGCCCATCGAGTAGTAAATCACAGATAATGGGCGGGCCAAACTGAATCCGCATAAAGGGATTAACCTTAAGCAACACCGATGTCTCTGGTTCCTTATCCGGTTGGTTCTCTCCGGCGAGACTACCTTGAGTCGCAATGAGTTGGTCGTGCAATATGGTTTGCATATATTGATTCCTTATTATCCTTTTTGTTTGACTCTAGCCAAACTTCAACCGCCCACGGTATAGGCCATAGAAGATTCTAGTATGCCGTCAATACCGATGAACTTATCCACCAAACTGTCCTTAAGAGAGTACCCACCATAAGAGCGACATCCCCGTGCCTTAGCCAAATATGCAACGGTCTGCATGAGATGACCAATATCATTGTGCACGACCCGATAACTACGTGAGTCTCGATATCGGTGCATACTGCGTTCAAAGATGCTGCTGTACACAAACACAGCTGCAGGCTCAAAGTCGGGTCTGTCCGCATGAATGATGATATTATTCTGCACAAAAGCTCTGTGCTCTCCAACCGCCAGCAATTTGAGCGAGTGATTTCTAACACTGTAGTGATATAAACCTGGCTCCAATTCATCATTGGACAAAACAAATACATATGTCTCAGTAGGATGACGACTACCGCCAGAAGGACTCGTCTTCGCCACATGCTGCCCGGTCAGCTGCATATCACGAATCCTCGTCTGACCAAAGGCGAGATACATGAACCATGACAGATCATCAAGCGTATTCAGCCCCATACCGTCAAAACTAGTTCCAGGATCATCGCCCATCACCTCACTGAGTGGGCGCTGCTCCCGGCAAACTCCTTTCCCTAAGGAAATTTCAACACAATTGTGATAGTCCTTGTAATTGGGAGGTGGTGCCTCGGTAGAGAGATACTGGCGCATCATCGCCTGATCCTTTTCGTCTCTGGGGTCATTGAAATAATCCAATTTTGGATAACGATTGGTATGCCAATGGAACATTAAGGGTTCGTGCCAAAGATGATTACTGAACACCTGTTCACTATCGCCCAGATAGGCATAGCTTGCATCCTCTTCGGTCACCAACATACCCTTTTCAATCAAATAATCAATGGCGTTCTCCGCCGTTTCTCTGTCCATACGTTGCTGCATTGAAAACTCTTCACTAAATACCGACCGGTCCTTCCAGCCATCGCAATTCGCCAACAGAACTACGAGGTAGTGCTGACCCAGCGCTTGAGCATCCCAACCTCTGCGACTGCCCGGCTCGTAGAAATCAAAACCATTACCCTTATGCAGAAGATTCAATCCCAATGGCCGTCGAATACGCATAACTATTCCTCCCAAAAAATTCCCTGATTTTCCTTTAACAACCGGAATACATCGCCATCCATACTATTCCCTGCATTACGATCACCCATTCAGGTAACTCGCAAGGAAATGGCGTCCCGCCAAGGCAGGACGCCATCGTATCCCGACACATCACCACATCTGAAGCTTGCACGTTCAACATACCCCAATGACGATCAACATACCGGCATACACATTTGCTACGCTTTCGAAAAAGTTAGCGAGTAGAGCCAACGCAACCCTGACGAGCAATAGGAGCAGACTTACTACGACCTTCAAGCTCGGTTACACGGAACGTTACTTCAGCTTTATGAGCTTCTTTAGTGTGAACATGACTCATAGCTTTGTTCATACGTTAGTTCTTAAGCTGTACAAAAAACAGGCGTCAATCCAAGCTTAGCGCGACCTGACAACCTATCACGTTCAGGGTGAGCGCGTTTTGCATTCGTTGACAAGTATTCTAATGCACACAGAACCGCTGCCTTA
>JAFLJQ010000268.1 GCA_022712915.1 Gammaproteobacteria bacterium
TCGTTACATTCAGGGCTTGTTACACTTTGATAATATTACCACTGGACAAGGGTAGTAAAGGATTGGAGAATAAAATCAGAGTGCGTACTGGCTTGTCCTGCGCAAGTAAATATATAACTGAGGAGCCGGATGCGGTAGTTCCGCACGTACGGATGTGTGTGGGGGAGGCCGGGTAACTGGCAGTTCTACCACGATGGCCACTAAATTTAGCATGTGCTAGGTGCATAGAATTGAAAAATTTGCGTTATACAAAAGAATGGGAAGTGCTTATTAATCCTACATGGGAGCAAGAGGTCTCAAGAGAGCCGTTGCTGGCATTTTTGTTTGTCCTTTCCACTAGAAATAATCAATTAGCTAAGATAGCAGATGAAATTATTGACTGTCTCAATGAGGGCGTTTCTAATGAGCGAATATATGGGCCTAGCGTTACGAGGGGAGGAACGTTAATTTGGTTGTGGACTTTAGGTGCATATGAAGTAGTGAGAACTATGTGCCAAGCTAAATCATGCTTTTCTCAAAATTGTTTAGATAAATTACAACCACTTAAAAATAAGCTTGCCAAAGTTAGAATGCCTGACGCAAAAATGGAAAAGAAAGGTAAAAAAGTACCGGTAAACTCAAACAGAAGCCCTTGGCTAGAAGTTGTTGAATCAAAAGACCTACTAATTGGCGACCCTGAAGAACCTTACTCTGCAAGAGCATTGATTGATGAATATTTTTCAATTATAGATTCAATTTCACCAGAAGACGTAATTGATAAACATGAAAAATCTTATGGATAAAATTCTATAGAAACAGATGCGCAATAGGCAAGCCCAAAATGACGATAGGGCTTGCCATAAAATCACGAGTTGAGTTTAACTTTTGGATGTGATGGTTAATTTGTGCTTTTCAACTCGAACATAAACGGGAAGGCCAATAGTGAAGCCAGCTTTTTCAAGCCATGAACCTTTGAGTAAAATAAATGGTGTAATGGGGTTTCCGCCATGTGGTCTACGTTTTAGTGTGTAGTCACGGTGACCTTTTCGAATGGTAAGGGAGCGAATATTCATAATGAATTCCTTGTGCTGTAAAGAATTACTGCCACCACAAGGTTCCAATCTTAAGGTGGCAGACCGTACAGAGTTGGAACTACCGCGCACAAGGTACGGCCACCCGAAGGTGCCCCATACGGCCCACCATAAAGTTTTCGGCCACAAAAAAAGACGCAGAGCGTCTTGTAGCCCTTGTGCATTGCGGGGTTCCAATCCCGATCCAATTTGTATTGGATTCGGATACTGTAATATTAAGGAGGTGGGCTGTCAATGTTTGGCGTAGGCGTGGCCTAACCAGGCGCTCCAGCCGACCCAGTACCGCGCCGGTCGTGCCTCCCTCTGCGGCACTGGGTCGGCTGAGCTTAAACGTTATGTGTTAAAAGCCAAAACTGTATCAACTTAAAAGTATCAATACATGAATAGTAATAATCGAGTAGCGTTAATCACAGGTTCAACATCAGGAATAGGTCTTGCTATTGCAAAAAAACTTGCAAGTGATGGATTTATAATTGCATTCCACTCCAAAAAATCCATTAATACCGGAGCTGAATTGACAAAAAATTATATAAATTCGTCATACACTCAGGCAGACCTTAACAACGAAAAAGAAGCTCGTAGCCTTATAAAAGCGGTTATTAAAAAGCATGGTCGCCTTGATGTGTTAGTAAATAATGCAGGTAGTAGTAAAACTATAGCGCATTCACGGCTCAAAGAAGCAACACCAGAAATATGGCGGGAACAATACGAACTAAATGTTATTTCACCATGGGTTTTGATTTCTGAAGCTGAAGAGGTACTTAAAAAGTCTTCTAGTATTGAGTGTCCTAGTGTTATTCTCAATATTAGTACTCATGCGAGTATACGCCCAAAAGGGGCATCCATTCCCTATGCTGCAAGCAAGGCCGCATTGAATCATATGACAAAATTATTGGCTAAAACGCTTGCGCCAAATATTAGAGTAAATGCTATTGCTCCTGGGCTAGTTGATACTCCCCTAAGTAAAAATTGGGATGCTGCACGAACACTTTGGAATGAAAATTCTCCAATGAGGCGCGAAGCTCAACCTGAGGAAGTTGCACAGATTGCGTCAAGTTTTATTGATAATAATTATTTGACTGGAGAAATTCTTATCATAGATGGTGGTTTAAATTTAACATAGTGTGAAAACTGGTTTAGTTGATTATTTACTTTTGGGATTAGAACACATAACAAGGCAAATGCACTCGGACAGGTTAAAGCGTCACTTATTTTGCATTCGCAAAAACGTGCCACTTTAACCTGCCGGTGATTTGCGGCGTTAGTGCGCCAAGCGAAGCTTGGTGTACCTTGCAAGGTGAAAGTCCTTGTCTAGTAAGGTCTAGCCAACCACTAGTATCGAGTGTTGCATCTGTTGCATCTGTTGCGGAGTTAGCGAATTGTTTCAGACTTTTCAGTTAAGACAAGTGTTTTAACCCCTAGCGAACAACCCAGATGAAGCGTACACAGAGAATGACATAGGCCATAGGGATTGTCGCGATCCTGACGTGCTGGTATCGCCCCGAAAACAAAATTTATTTCGACTGACAAGAGCTGTAACGTACTCGAAGTCCAGGTGAAACATCCGAACTGGCGAGGATG
>JAFLJQ010000253.1 GCA_022712915.1 Gammaproteobacteria bacterium
GGATGCTGTAGAGAAATATATTCGTTTTTATAATTACAAGCGATTGCATTCTACCCTTGGATATTTAACACCTAACCAGAAAAAAATGGAATTGAAAAATGCGGCTTAAATTCTTTCCAATAAAACTTGACCACTACACAACGTTATTTTATTTCTATATCAGAGGGAAATTTTTGGTTATCCTAAGTATTCAAGAGCTCATTTTTTATGAAATGCCTGATTTATTTTTCTTTGCGCTTCTTTGCGACCTTTGCGGTAAAGTATGTTTTACGGGAACTTTTCATATCTCATACCCAGTTTAACTACCTCAAGCCTTTAAGTCTCAGGTAGATACATCCTTTTTTAAGTTATTAGCGGGACAGCAGTGGGGTAAGATATTATGAACAATGGATTGTTGATTTTGTTTAGTCATCAAGAAATTTGGTAATGGTATTTCGCAGGCAATCAAATTGTGTATCGTTGCTCAGAGGCTGGTTGTTGTGATCAGTTATAAAAAACAAATCTTCTGCACGCTCACCAAAGGTGGCAATTTTTGCGTTATGTAGACGAATCTCACAATGATTGAGAGCTGTACTGATGAGTGACAGTAGGCCTGGTCGGTCATAGGCTTTGACATTCATTACTGTGCGGACATGATTGGGATCGGTCCAGAAGTCGATCTCAGTTGGAAAGGTAAAGTGTTTTTGTTGCCGATTCAAACGACGATTGACATCAACAAGTTGTTTGGCTGGTTCCATTATTTGGATAAATATTTTGTCAGACGCTTCCTGTAGACGATCATCATCCTGCACTGGATCACCATACTGATCCAGCACGATATAACTATTTAGAGTGTAACCATCCTTTGATTGCATAATACGCGCATCGACAATCGTCAGTCCCATTTGGTCGATAATGGATGTGCTGATAGAAAACAAGCCATCAAATATTTTGGAGTAAATGAATATTTCCGTGCCTCCCCGTGCTGAGTCTTTACGGATGAGTACTAGAGGTGGTGCGGCTTTTTTGTTGAGCATGGCCTCGCTTTGCCAGACAATCTCATCCACAGCGTAGCGCAGAAAATATTCTTCATTAAATCGTTGCCACATTGCTATGACGGATGCTTTTTTGATGTTTGAATCCAGTAATTTATATTTAACCTGTTTTTTGACGTCATCAATAAATTCAGTCTGCATCAATGGGTTGTCAAGGCCACGTTTCATAGCATGGCGTGTGGCATTATAAAGCTCCTTGAGCAGGGCGTCCTTCCAGGTATTCCATACATTTGGACTTGTTGCGCGTATGTCCGCGACAGTTAAAAGATAGATATAGTTGAGATGAGTCAGATCGCCTACCTGGCTGGCGAAGCCATGGACTACACCGGGATCACTAATGTCTTTACGTTGTGCAGTAGCGGACATGATTAAATGATTTTTTACCAGCCAGATAACCACGTCAGTGTCATATTTACTCAGGCCGTGCTGCACGCAGAATGCTTCGGCATCGACCGCCCCTAAAGTTGAATGATCACCGTCACGACCTTTGGCTATGTCATGAAACAGGGCTGCGATCAGGATGAGTTCTTGTTTTGGGATGGATAACATCAGTTTACTGCATAATGGAAATTCATCCTCATGTTCAGCAACAGTGAAACGGCGCAAGTTGCGTAGTACAAACAGGGTATGTTCATCGACAGTATAAACATGAAATAGATCATGTTGCATCTGTCCGACGATGTTGCCAAATACCGGGATATAGGCCGCTAGCACACCATAGCGATTCATACGTCGTAGTTCATGGGTTATTCCCTCTGGCTGACGTAGTATCTCCATGAACAGGCTTTTACATCGCAGATCATTCCTGAAATCATTGTCTATCAAGTGCCGATGATCGCGGATGGCACGAATGGTGTTAGCACGTACACCTTTGATATTTGGTGTTTGTGCCATGATGAGGAACATTTCCAATATTGCGAAAGGGTAGCGTATGAAAATATTTTGGTGTCGAATTTCCAGAAATCCTTTACGTATCTGGAAACGTTTGTTTATGATGGTGGGTTCGTCCTCAGTTTCGGAATAAAGTATTTCTTCCTGGAAGAGTTGCAATAACATTTCATTTAATCGATTAAGTTCCATTACTGTTCGGTAATAGTCTTTCATGAAAGTTTCTACACCAAGCCGGTGTGGTTCATCCCGATAGCCAAATTGCTTGGCTAGTACACGTTGATAATCGAATAATAATCGATCTTCACGGCGTTTACTTAACATGTGTAAGCCAAAGCGAATTTTCCAGAGAAAATTTTGTCCTTCGATTAAACTATGGTGCTCGGTTTCGCTGAGGAATCGATGCGTAACCAGATCGTGCAATGTGTTGGCGTCAAAGTGCCGCTTGGCCACCCAGCCAATCATCTGGATATCACGCAGACCGCCTGGTCCTTCCTTAATGTTGGGTTCGAGTTTATAGGCGGTATCATTAAATTTGGTATGACGTGCGATTTGTTCTTGCCATTTGGCCTCAAAAAATGTCTTGCTAGGCCAGAGATATTTAGGTGAGCAGTGTTTACGTTGTTCTTCGAAAGAGGTCTTGTTGCCGATCAATAAACGGGCTTCCTGAATATTGGTTGCGACCGTAATGTCTTTTTCTGCTTCGATGATGCAATCATTCAGTGTTCGTACACTGTGGCCGACTTCCAGGCCAATGTCCCACAGGAAACGCAGGAAGCATTCCAGTTGTTCATCGTACTGGTGGGTGTTTTCTCTTAGCAGGATCATCAGGTCAATGTCGGAATGGGGATGGAGTTCACCTCGGCCATAACCACCGACGGCCAGTAGTGACAAGTCCTGCTGTTTACCGAGTTGCTGAGTCCAGGCGTGAATCAGTAATGCATCAATAAACCGTGCCCGGGCATGGACAAGTTCATTGGCCGATCGACCGGCTTGAAAATATTCTATAAGGGTGT
Organism: Gammaproteobacteria bacterium; assembly: GCA_022712915.1. Taxonomy (GTDB): domain Bacteria; phylum Pseudomonadota; class Gammaproteobacteria; order UBA6429; family Thiohalophilaceae; genus JAHEDB01. Next base: position 2,939 of record JAFLJQ010000253.1, read on the forward strand.
TTGATGCCTCTTTAAGCGTTTGTTTAAAAACGGTCAGGGGACTAATGCCTTGTGATAATTGCGATTCAAACGCCTTAGCATCAAACAAGATGCTATCAATGTTGGAAGGAGTGGGCATTTATTCTTCTTCGTGGCGTTTGGTCAGGATTTCGTAGCCATCTTCTGTGACCAGAATGGTGTGTTCCCACTGGGCTGACAGGCTGCGATCCCTTGTGAGCACTGTCCAGCCGTCCTTCATGAGTTTGACGTGACGTTTACCGGCATTGATCATCGGTTCGATGGTGAAGATCATTCCTTGTTCCAGCACTAAACCCGTGTTGGCCTGACCATAATGCAGCACCTGAGGGTCTTCATGAAATTTTAGGCCGATGCCATGGCCACAATACTCCCTTACCACCGAATAACTGTGTGATTCGGCATATTGCTGGATGGCATGACCGATATCACCCAGGCGTGCACCGGGTTTGACCTTTTCAATTCCCAGCTTTAGACACTCATAGGCAACTTTTGAGAGTCGCTGGGCCTGGATGGAGGCCTCTCCGACAAAAAACATCTTGCTGGTATCGCCGTGGTAACCATCCTTGATGACGGTGATATCGATATTGATAATGTCGCTATCCTTGAGGTGTTTTTCATTGGGAATGCCGTGACAAATGACATGGTTGACCGAGGTACAGATGGAGCGGGGGAAACCATGGTAATCCAGTGGGGCAGGGATTGCCTGCTGTTTATTAACGATATATTCATGGCATATCTGATCCAGTTCCGAAGTGGTGACCCCCGCCTTGACATGCGGTTCAATCATCTCCAGTACCTCGGCGGCCAGTCGGCCGACAATGCGCATTTTCTCGATTTCTGGTGGGGTCTTGATGCTGACGCTCATAACGTGTTCATTCTCTCATAATTTGGAATAAGTCTACCTGATCCTCTGAAATTCCGTAATAGACCAGGGGTATAACCCATGAATTTGGCAGTATTATTGTTGTTCAGGGTACTTTATGGTATAAAGCGCGCGCTTGTTTAGCAAACTTAACCGCTCGGCTATCCAATAGATTGTCGAGCATATTACACACATACGCCGTCACGTATATCAGGGTGCCCTCAAGGGTTGATATATGGGGTGTATGGAGGCCTAACCCAGGAGAGAAATATGTCAGATATAAGCATGCGTCAGATGCTAGAGGCTGGTGTGCACTTTGGACACCAGACCCGGTACTGGAACCCTAAAATGCGTCCCTTTATTTTTGGGGATCGTAACAAGATTCATATCATTAATCTGGAAAAGACTCTTCCTCTATATAATGATGCGATCAATTTCGTTAGCAAACTCGCTGCCAATCGCGGTAATGTGATGTTTGTTGGCACTAAACGTTCTGCCCAGCAAGTGATTCGCGATGAAGCCACACGTTGCAACATGTCATTCGTCAACCATCGCTGGTTGGGTGGGATGTTGACCAACTTTAAGACCGTTAAGCAGTCTATTAAACGCCTGAAAGACCTTGAGAAAATGGCACTGGATGGTACATTTGACCGTCTGAATAAGAAGGAAGTCCTGAACCTGACACGTGAACAGGAAAAACTGGAGCGTAGTTTGGGTGGCATTAAGGATATGAATGGCCTGCCTGATGCGCTGTTCGTTGTCGATGTTGGTCATGAAAAGATTGCAATACAGGAAGCCGTTAAACTGGGTATTCCCGTTATTGGTGTGGTAGATACCAACAATAACCCTGAACATGTCGATTATCTGATTCCTGGCAATGATGATGCCATTCGCGCGATCACCTTGTATGCTCAAGGTATTGCCGATGCGATTATTACCGGTAAAGCCTCTGTCGCGCATGTAGCGGGTAAGGCCGATGACTTTATTGAGCTGGATGCAGATGGCGGCATTGCACGAACGGTCAAGAAAAAGACCTCTAAAAAGGTAACAACCAAGAAGGTAACCATTAAGAAGGCAGCGGATGCCGACGTTGCGGTTGCAGAAGAAGTTGTTGAAGAAATTGTTGCAGCAGCAGATGATGCTGACAAGGCAACCGAGGCAACCGCAGCCAAGAAAAAAACAGTTGCCAAGAAAAAGACTGTAGCCAAAAAGAAGACCGCAGCAACGAAAAGCTAATTACTTGCATTAAGGTTTAGTCGAAACAGGCTTGCATAAGTTGCAAGATTAAATCGAGCGGGTGAAAGGGGGCGTAGCCCCCTTTTTTCAAAGATTAGTACCCAATATCCAGACATGAATATATATTGAATTATTGAAGAGGGCAGAAACATGGCAATCACAGCAGCATTAGTTAAGGAACTGCGTGAACGTACCGGTGCCGGTATGATGGAGTGCAAGAAGGCACTCGTTGAGACCAATGGTGATATTGATACCGCAATCGAGCATATGCGCAAGTCTGGCATGGCTCAGGCAGATAAAAAGGCGGGTCGTATCGCAGCAGATGGTCTGGTTATTTTCAAAACCAGCGCAGATGGAAAACAGGCTGCCATTGTTGAGGTGAACAGTGAAACTGATTTTGTGGCCAAGGGCGATGACTTTATTAATTTTGCCAATGCTATTGCTGAGCGCATATTGATCAGCAAGCCTGCTGATCTGGATGCCTTGATGGCCATGCCATTGCAGGATGGTGGTGAGAGTATCGAAGAAATGCGTAAGACGCTTATTGCCAAATTGGGTGAAAACATGAGTGTACGTCGCTTTGAACGGGTGGAGACATCTGGTCTGGTCGGTAGTTATATGCACGGTGCTCGCATTGCTGTATTGGTCGACCTCGAAGGTGGTGATGAGGCCTTGGGTAAGGATCTGGCGATGCATATCGCTGCTAGCCGTCCAACTTGCGTCAGTGAAGCAAATGTCGCAGTTGAACTGATTGAGAAGGAAAAGGAAATTTTCTCTGCCCAGGCTGCTGAAAGTGGTAAGCCTGCGGAAATTATTGCCAAGATGGTCGATGGCCGTATTAAAAAATTCCTCAAAGAAATTACCCTGCTGGGCCAGCCTTTTGTCAAAGATCCTGATCAAACTGTCGAAAAACTGTTGAAAAATGCAAGTGCAACTGTGAATAGCTTTACTCGTTATGAAGTGGGTGAAGGGATTGAGAAGAAGACCGAAAACTTTGCTGATGAGGTGATGGCACAAGTTCAGGGCGGTTAAACATAAGTAAAACAAGAGAGCCTATGTCATCAAACATTAAATACAAACGCATCCTGCTTAAATTAAGCGGTGAAGGCCTTATGGGGGAGCAACCCTTTGGGATTGATCCTGCCATTATCGATCGCACGGCAAAAGAAGTTTCTGAACTGATCAATATCGGCGTACAAGTGGCTATTGTCATTGGCGGCGGTAATATTTTCCGAGGTGTTAGTCTGTCAGCCTCAGGTATGGACAGAGCTACGGCAGATCATATGGGGATGCTGGCTACGGTGATTAATTCATTGGCTATGCAGGATGGCCTTGAGCGCCATGGACTGAAAGTCAGAGTTATGTCAGCGCTGCCAATCCATCAGGTCTGTGAAGACTACATCCGACGTCGTGCTATTCGTCATCTTGAAAAAAACAGGGTGGTCATTTTTGCTGCGGGCACCGGTAATCCTTTTTTTACAACCGATACAGCCGCCAGTCTGCGCGGTGTGGAAATTAATGCTGATTTGGTAATTAAGGCAACGAAGGTTGATGGTGTATACACCGCCGATCCTGAAAAGGATCCTTCGGCCACTATGTATAAGCATTTGAACTACGATGAGGTTATCAGGAATAAGCTCGCTGTGATGGATACAACGGCCATTGTTTTGTGCCGCGATAATGATATTCCTATTCGTGTTTTTAATATGAATAAGCAGGCTGCTTTGTTGCGAATCGTGTCAGGCGATGCAGAAGGCACGCTAGTCAATAAAGGAGAATAAAATGATCAACGAGCTTAAAAATGATGCTGAGTCTCGTATGAAAAAGAGTATTGAGTCTCTTAAAGGTGATTTGACTAAAATACGTACAGGTCGTGCTCATCCCAGTTTATTGGAGCATCTCACCGTGGAGTATTATGGTTCGGAGGTTTCCTTGACTCAGGTTGCCAATATCTCTGTGGGTGATGCGCGGACCTTGACGGTTACGCCATGGGAAAAGCCAATGGTGTCTGTTGTAGAAAAGGCCATTATGAATTCTGGTATGGGTTTGAATCCGGCCACGGCGGGTGAAGTTATTCGTGTTCCTTTGCCGCCATTAACCGAGGAACGTCGCAAAGATCTGATTAAGGTTGTTCGCAAGGAAGGAGAAGCAACCAAAGTTGCGATTCGTAATATCCGACGTGATGTGCTCAGTGATGTGAAATCTCTTTTGAAAGATAAAGAAATCACTGTGGATGAGGATAGAAGTGCACAGGATGATGTGCAAAAATTGACAGATAAATATGTTATGCAAGTGGATGCGTTGCTTGCAGAGAAAGAAAAAGATTTAATGGAAATTTAGTCCTGTCGGGTTAAATTTTTTCAGCTGAGGCAGCGCGGGATAAAGAATGATAAATAAACTTCCCAGCAATAAAAGTATTGAGCTGTCTGATTTGCCAAAGCATGTCGCTATTATTATGGATGGCAATGGGCGTTGGGCAAAAAAACGGTTTTTACCTCGGGTTGCGGGTCATAAAGTCGGCGTGGGGACAGTTAAGACGATTGTTGAAATCAGTGCCGAATTAGGTGTAAAGGCCCTGACTTTGTTTGCCTTTTCGAGTGAGAACTGGCAGCGCCCCAAAAAAGAAGTTAATACCTTGATGGATTTATTCGTCAGTTCATTAAAAAAAGAGGTTAAGCAGCTACATAAAAATGGCATTAAGCTGCAATTTATTGGTGACCGTAGCGAGTTTAACCCAAAGTTACAGGCCAGAATTGCCGAGTCTGAAGAATTAACCAAAGATAATGAAGGTTTGAAGTTGGTGATAGCGGCAAACTATGGTGGTAAATGGGATATTTCTCAGGCGGTACGAAAGCTTGCTGAACAGATTCAGCGGGGCGAGATTGAACCTGATGCGATTACCTCTGACACAATACAAAAATATATCTGTTTGAATGATTTACCTGAGCCGGATTTTTTTATTCGTACCAGCGGTGAGCATAGAATCAGTAATTTTATGATTTGGCAATTAGCCTATACCGAGCTTTATTTTACGGATACGCTATGGCCGGATTTTGATCGCGCAGCATACATTGAAGCATTACAGTCCTTTGCTGACAGAGAACGCCGTTTTGGACAAACTGGCGAACAACTAATGAAAGCTCAATAATGCTTAAACAACGTATTCTGACGGCGCTTGTTCTTGCCCCATTGGTCGTTTTGGCACTGTTCGGGCTGCCTGATAAACTGCTGTTATTACTCTTTGCTGTAATCTTGCTTGGTGGTGCCTGGGAGTGGACGAACCTAGCTGGCATATACAACCTTTATTCCAGATTACTATTCCTGCTTGTTCAATCCTGGCTCATGTTTTTTTGCGCCTGGCTGGTCATATCCGATGTTAGTGTTGTAATCGGTATCCTTGTTTCAGCTGTTTTAGTCTGGTTTGTTATTTTGTTCTGGTTGATTATGTATGAACGGGGCAAGCTGGAGATTAATTTATCTCAGACCATCCGTATACTGTTGGGTTTTTTACTCCTGACCGTCTTCTTCTTGAGTATTGCGACTATTGTTCTCACCTTTGAATATGATCGCGAATCAATTTTGGTATTGTTCTTGTTAATATGGGGTGCAGATATAGCCGCCTATTTCACTGGCAAGGCATGGGGCAAAAATAAGTTGGCACCTAAAATCAGTCCGGGAAAATCATGGCAAGGGGTTGGTGGGGCATTGATTATGACCATTTTTATCGTGATTATTGTGTGGCTGATAATGAACTACACCGCTAATTTGTTGCCGAAGTTGATGCTGCTTTCTTTGCTTGTGGTGATTTTATCCGTTGTGGGTGATTTGTTTGAGAGTTTGCTCAAACGGCAGGTTGGTATAAAAGATAGTGGTAATCTGTTACCTGGGCATGGTGGTGTCCTGGATCGAATTGACAGTATGATATCGGCAAGCCCAGTGTATGCACTTGGGATGCTTATGTTGGGTATGGCATAAATGAAAAATATTACAATACTGGGGGCAACCGGTTCTATTGGTGTGAGTACGCTTGATGTTGTTGTTCTCCACCGGAATAAATTTTCAGTGTTTGCACTCACAGCTCATTCGCAGGTAGAACGGCTGTATACACAGTGTCTGCAATTTCAGCCTGTCTATGCCGTTATGGTTGATGAGCAGTCAGCACAAAAATTAAAGGAAAAATTGGCCCGTCATGGGGCTGATACCATTGTCTTGTCAGGTGTAGAAGGATTAACGGAAGTTGCTGCGCATAATGATGTGGATTATGTCATGGCTGCTATTGTCGGTGCAGCTGGCTTATTGCCAACCCTGGCAGCAGTCAAGCGCGGTAAGCGTATCTTGCTGGCCAACAAAGAAGCATTGGTGATGTCCGGTCAAATATTTATGGACGCTGTTCAAGAGTATGGAGCAGAGTTGTTACCGGTTGATAGTGAACACAATGCCATCTTTCAGTCTATGCCAGAAAATTTTTGTGGTGGATTGGTTTCTCAGGGTATTAAACAAATTATTCTTACGGCCTCTGGCGGTCCTTTTCGTGATACTCCTCTTGAGTCACTTATTACGGTGACGCCAGAACAGGCTTGCGCCCACCCCAACTGGGCAATGGGAAAAAAAATATCTGTTGATTCTGCCACCATGATGAATAAAGGACTGGAAGTTATTGAAGCCTGTTGGTTGTTCAATGCCTCTGTAGAGCAAATTTGTGTGGCCATGCATCCGCAAAGTATTATCCATTCTATGGTTGAATACGATGATGGTTCCATCCTTTCTCAAATGGGCCAGCCTGATATGCGTACACCGATTGCACATGCCCTGGCATGGCCTGAACGTATTGAGTCCGGGGTCGCTAGTTTAGATCTATTTGAAATGAGCCAACTTGAATTTAAAAGGCCAGACATGAAACGTTTTCCGTGTTTACAGTTAGCTTACGATGCTATGCATACCGGGGGAACTCAAACGGCAATCCTTAATGCAGCTAATGAGGTGGCTGTTGATGCTTTTCTGCATGAGACTATTGGTTTTACCGATATAAGTCGTATTGTTGAAAAAGTTTTGGTCTCTGCAACGCATCATCCTGCATCATCGTTGGAGATTGTTTTGGAGGATGATCAACAGGCCCGTCGATTGGCGGCTGAATATGTAAAAATAATGACTTCTACTTCGCAAAGGCGGGCAAAATAATGTTTGATTTTATTTATTCTTTGCTGGCTTTTTTGGTGGCGATTACCATTCTGGTTGCAGTGCATGAGTTTGGCCACTTTTGGGTGGCCAAAAAAATGGGTGTCAAGGTACTGCGTTTTTCGATTGGTTTTGGGCGACCTTTGTGGAAACGTCGATATGGACCCGATCAAACTGAGTATGTTATAGCAGCCTTGCCCCTGGGTGGTTATGTAAAAATGCTTGATGAGCGGGAAGGTGAAGTTACGGACAATGAAAAGGACAGGGCATTCAATCGTCAGCCTGTGGGTAAAAGAATTGCGATTGTTGCCGCAGGTCCAATGTTTAATTTTATTTTTGCTATTTTTGCTTACTGGATGATGCTTTCTATCGGTGTTACTGGCTTAAAACCCATTATTGGCGAAATTACCGAAGATTCTGTTATGGCAAGGGCTGGATTTGAGGTGAATGATGAGATTATTTCTGTAAACGGTCAGGTAACACCAATTTGGGATGTGGCCTTGCAGGAACTGATTATTTCGGCGTTAAACCGTGAAAAGGCAAACATTATTGTCAGGAAAGAAAATAATTTATCCATAACACAAACTATTGATTTTCAGAATCTGGAAAAATATGAAGAGCCAGATGAAGCACTGAAGGCTATTGGCCTAAAACCGTGGCGGCCGGATGTTGATGCCGTTGTTGGTAAAGTTATGAATGATTCTCCTGCGGCCTTGGCCGGCTTAGAAAGTCAGGACAAGATCATTGGGATTGATGGTGTGGTGATTAATAATTGGTTTGACCTGGTTAAGTTTGTGAGTGTCAGGCCGGAGCAGAAACTTAAAATGCTGGTTATGAGAGATAACCAGCAGAAAATTTTATATATAACACCTAAATTAATCGAACGTGATAGCAAAAAAATTGGGCAAATTGGTATTGGTCCAGCGAATGAGTCCATAATACCAGACAGCATGAAAGCAGAGTATCAATATCCAATCGTTACGGGCTTTATTCAGGCCAGTGAAAAGGTCTGGCGCAATTCGGTTTTGACGCTGAACATGATGGGCAAATTGGTTACCGGGCAGGTATCACTTAAAAATTTGAGTGGCCCAATTAATATTGCTGTCTATGCCGGTTATTCCGCGAGCGCAGGTATGGCTCGTTTCCTGGATTTTCTGGCCATCGTAAGTATTAGTCTGGCTGTCATTAACCTGTTACCTATTCCTGTGCTGGATGGTGGACATTTGTTGTATTATGGAATTGAAATTGTAAAAGGAAGTCCTGTTTCTGCAAATACTGAAATGATGGGTCAGCGCATCGGGATAATTATAATTATAATGATGATGGTGCTGGCAATTGGGAATGATTTATCCAGGCTGTTTGGTGGTTAGAATTATAAAATGAATCGCGTTGTTTTTTTATTACTGTTGTTGGTGGCCTCTCCGGTTTACGCTAAAAATGCTTTTATCATCAAGGATATTCGACTTGAAGGTTTACAGCGTATTTCGGCGGGTACAGTATTTAATTATCTTCCTGTTAAAGCCGGTGATGAGTTTACCCGCGATATGACGGCAGAGGCGATACGTTCTTTGTATGGCACAGGTTTTTTCAAAGATGTACGACTGGAACGTGAAGATAATATTTTGGTGATTTTTGTAGCGGAAAAACCGGCGATTGCAGGTCTTATTATAGAAGGTAATAGTGATGTTCCAACAGATAAGTTGCTGGATTCGCTAAAATTAATTGGTCTTGCAGAAGGTCGAGTGTTTGATCGCTCCGTGCTGGAAATGATTGAGCAGGATCTACAAAGGCAATATTATAGTCTCGGTAAATATGCTGTGAAAATGACATCAGAGGTCATACCTCTTGAGCGGAATCGGGTTGAAGTCAAGATTACGATTGCTGAAGGTGAGAAGGCAGAAGTTTATGCGCTTAATATCATAGGTAATACTAAATATCCATTACGTGAATTATTATTTCATACCACTTTGGGTGAGCCTGCCCTTTTTGCAGGTCGCGAAAACTATTCAAAACAGATTCTCTCTGCCGATATTGAGAGCATCAAATCTTATTATATGGATCGTGGTTATATCAATTTTGCGGTTAACTCAACTCAAGTTTCCATTACACCGGATAAACAAGATGTTTATGTCACTATAAATATATCAGAAGGTGATCAGTTTACTGTTGATGCTGTAAAAATTACTGGTGAGTTGAAGATCGACCAGGTTGAAATGAGCAAATTCATTGAAGTGAAATCGGGTGATGTTTTTTCACGCAGCAGTATCAGTAATACCCGAAAAAATATTGCAGAACGTCTGGCAGAAGAGGGTTATGCTTTCGCTAACGTTAATATTATTCCCGAGATCAATAAGGATGAAAAACTGGTTGATTTAACGATATTTGTTGATCCGGGAAGAAGAGTTTATGTTCGGCGTGTCAATATTAATGGGAACGTTAAAACCAAGGACAGGGTTGTGCGGCGTGAAATTCGTCAAATGGAAGGCGGCAAAATGGCAACTGGTCTGATTGCCCAGTCGAGAAAGCGTCTCAATCGGACAGGTTATTTTGAGGACGTATCGATTGAAACGCCTGCGGTGCCGGGTGAAACTGATCAGGTTGATGTTAACTATACTGTGAAGGAACGTTCTACCGGTACCCTGCAAGCCGGTATAGGTTATTCAGATCAGAACGGTGCTTTATTTACCTTTTCGGTAAGTCAGAACAACTTTCTTGGTACAGGCAATCGTATGAGCGTCAACCTAAGCAATAGTGAGGTGGTTGATGAGTATAAAGTCAGTTATACCAATCCATACTATACTCCAAATGGAGTCAGTCGTGGTTTTAATGTTTTCTCAAGAAAAGTGGATGCTGGTCAGGTTGGCGATATTTCAACTTATCAGTCTAATACCTATGGGGGGGGGGTTACTTATGGTCTTCCTATTAGTGAGACAAAATTTACTAATATTGGATTGGGTTATGAGAATACCGAATTGTTGCTTGAATCATTATATAATTGTACTGCTGATCAAGTAGCAGCCGGTGATGTAATCTGTGAGCAGCAAGACTTTGATAGCGGTAATAAGGACGCTTATCCCAAACACAAATTTGTTGAAGAGTATGGTAATAAATATGGGTTATATAAAGCGACTCTAGGCTGGCGTCACGATTCACGAAATCGCGCCATTTTTGCTAGTGATGGGGCTGTATTCAAAATCGGTACAGAATATGCCGTCCCTGGTAGTGATGTAGAATTCTATAAAATGAATGTTGATTACCGGCAGTATTTAGCCTTTACCGGTAAGACCAGTCTCATGTTGAATATGGAATTTGGTTATGGTGATGGTCTAGGAGATACGAAAGAATTACCCTTTTTTGAAAATTTTTACGCGGGTGGCAGCCGTTCAGTACGAGGCTACAAAGGGGGGACTCTGGGGCCAAAAGATGAGAGCAATAGCTCTATCGGTGGTACAAGTAGATTTGTTGGGAATTTAGAATTAGTATTACCTAATCCATTCTCGGAACGTAGTGCCTCAACACGTGTGAGTCTGTTTTGGGATAGTGGTTATGCGTATGGCGCAGAAGAGCCAATCACAACAAATTTATTGCGTCATTCTTATGGGATTTCACTGATATGGTTGACCCCGGTGGGGGCGATGCGGTTCAGTTATGCCGAACCGTATAATGCCAGATCAACAGATGATACCCAGAACTTCCAGTTTACGCTGGGGGCACCGTTCTAGTTCTTTGACGAGTTATTGATGTATTTAAAATTGATAAAAACAACGTGTATTATTTTTTTTACTTTGGCCTTTATGGTCAATCCTTCGTTTGCAATAGAGCCTAAACTGGGTGTTGTGAATACCTCGCGAATTCTAAAAGAGGCGCCACAGGCAGAAAAGGCAAGAAAGAAACTGGAGTTTGAGTTTGCACCTCGTGACAAAAAAATTGTCAAGATGCAAAAAAGTCTCAAAATATTGGAAGACCAACTGGCTAAAGATGCTGTCGTTATGAGTGAATCTGCCAGAAAGAAGCTGGAGCGTCAGATTATCTCGGATAAAAGAGACATCAAACGCAGTCGGGAAGAATTTACTGAAGATCTTAACATCCGTCGAAATGAAGAGCTGAATAAATTACAAAAGTTGGTATATGACACCATTGTAGCCTTGGCAAAAGAGCAGCAATACGATTTGATTTTTGGCGATAGTGTTTTGTTTGCGAGCAAACGGGTAGATGTAACGGGTCAAGTGTTGGCTAGGTTGAAAAATAAGTAAATTTATTTCAAATAAAAATGATTATTATTTAGTGCAATTATCTTTAAAAAAGTTGGCAGAATACGTTGGTGGCTATATTATCGGCGATGAAAATTGTCTTATTGAACATGTCGCAACATTAAAAAATGCTTCAACAGGTGATATTAGTTTTCTGACTAATCTCAAATATAAAAATGAACTTCAGGCAACACAGGCTTCGGCCGTTATCCTGAGTGAGAAACACGCAAGTGAATGCTTAACCAACGCCCTGGTTGTTGCCAATCCACATCCGGCATATGCAAAAATTGCCACGCTTTTATACACTGAAAAAACTGAAAAGAGCGGTGTCCACTCAATGGCCGTTGTTGACCCCACGTGCCAGATTGATGATTCTGTCTGGATTGGAGCACATTGTGTTGTGGAGGCAGGTGTTGTGATTCAGGCCGGCAGTGTAATTGGGCCGGGATGTTATATTGGAAAGGATGTTTTTATTGGGGAAAATTGTGAATTAACGGTTAATATTTCCCTTATGCATGACTGTCGGTTAGCTGATCGAGTCCTGATTCATCCCGGCGTGGTCATTGGTGCCGATGGCTTTGGTCAAGCCTATGATAATGACAAGTGGATCAAGGTACCACAGGTAGGGGCGGTGCAAATTGGCAATGATGTTGAAATCGGGGCAAATACCACGGTTGATCGCGGCACTATTGAAGATACGATCATTGAGGATGGTGTGAAATTGGATAATTTGATCCAGATTGCGCATAACGTCAGGATTGGAAAGAATACAGTCATGGCAGCCAGTACCGCCGTGGCGGGAAGTACAACCGTTGGTGAAAATTGCGCGATTGGCGGATGTGTTGGAATTGCTGGTCATTTAACCATTGTGGACAATGTGACTATTACAGGTCGCTCAACTGTTTTACAATCTGTCAAAGTGCCGGGGGTTTATTCCTCTTCAACACCGTTAGAGCCTAACAAGTTTTGGCATAAGAATCATATTCGATTCAAGCAATTGGATGATATGGCTAAACGTATTAAGGCATTAGAAAAAGAACTTGAAAAATCACGGGGATAAAGCATTGGAAACACTTGATATACATGAAATATTGAATCATTTACCGCATCGCTATCCCTTTTTGCTAATTGACCGAGTGACTGAGTGTGTGCCAGGAAAATATCTTATAGGGTATAAGAATATTACATATAATGAACCGTATTTCACGGGTCACTTCCCTCAACGGCCAATTATGCCGGGTGTGTTGATCCTTGAAGCTCTGGCACAGGCTACGGGTATTCTGGCATTCCGTACCGTTGGCAAAGTCCCGGATGAGAATTCACTGTATTATTTTGTTGGTATCGATAAGGCACGTTTTAAACAGCCCGTTAGTCCTGGTGACCAGTTGGTGTTAAAGGTTAGCTATGTAAAGCAAAAGCGTGGTATATGGAAATTTAATGGTGAAGCCCTGGTCGATGGCAATGTGGTTTGCAGTGCTGAGCTTATGTGTGCTGAACGTGAGGTAGCATGAGTGTACACCCTACAGCCATCATTGATGATGCTGTTAAACTTGGTGAAAATGTTGAGATTGGCCCCTACAGCATCATCGGTGCGGGTGTGGAAATTGGAGCTGGCACAGTTATTGGGCCGCATGTCGTTATAAGTGGACCAACCAAAATTGGCTCCGATAATCATATCTTTCAGTTTGCTTCAATTGGTGAGGTGCCACAGGATAAAAAATTTCATGGCGAGGACTCGGTGCTTGAGATTGGTGACCGTAACCAGATTCGTGAATTCGTTACCATTAATCGTGGCACGACAGATGGTGGTGGTATTACAAAGATTGGCAGTGATAACTGGCTCATGGCCTATATTCATGTTGCGCATGATTGCATAATCGGTGATAACGTAATTTTTTCCAATGGTGCTTCATTAGCCGGTCATGTCAGGGTTGATGACTATGCCATTCTGGGTGGATTCACATTGGTTCACCAGTTTTGCCATATTGGCAGCCATGCTTTTTGCGGTATGGGTAGCGCAGTAAGCAAGGATGTGCCGCCCTATGTGATAGTCAATGGGAACCCTGCACATCCACATGGCTTGAATCTTGAGGGTTTAAAGCGCCGTGGTTTCTCCAAAGAAGCACTCAAGAGTTTGCGTGATGCCTATAAGCTGGTTTATCGCAGTGGGCTGATAATGGAAGAAGCCTTACCAAAACTTGAGCAAATGGCAACATCCGTTGAACAAGTGGCGGATTTTCTGGGTTTTATAAAGGCCTCAACACGTGGCATCATTCGCTAAGTAAGAGCTTTAAATTCCTGCCTTCACATTGAATTATTTTGCCACATGGGCTTAAGTAGTGTTGCTTTATTAGATGTTTTATAGATCAACACAAGGCTCATAGACTGCAAAGATCGCAGAGGTAGTGATTCAATGGAGGTCTAAATATTATCTTAGTGATCTCAGTGTTTTTTACGTGTCTGTATTGGATTTTGAAAATCTGGCTTGGATAGGATTTTGGAACACTTATTTTTAGGGCTGAAGTTTGTTTATTGTTTGAGTGTTTGCAGCAACAGATCCGCTATTCGCCCAATTCCACCACCGCTACCCAGTTTTTTGCGAATAGTTAGTAATTCTTCTTTTGTTTTGGTCCAATGTGCCGGTTCATCCAGATAACGCTCAATCTCATGGATGATTTTGACCGGTGTTGCATCATTCTGAATCAATTCGGGAACCACCTGTTTGCCTGCCACAATATTGCACAAGGCGATATAGGGGATCTTTAGCATGGGTTTGACAATATGGTAGGTGAGCCAAGCTACCTTGTTGATTACAACCTGTGGGATGCCAAACAGGGCAATCTCCAGAGTAACCGTGCCTGATACAGTAATAATGGCATCACAGACTTGTATAACCTCGTGACTTTGCCCCTTGATGATGGTCAGCTCAAGGTTGTGGGGGGCAATTTTTGCCTTAATGTCATCTAGATCTAGGGTTGAGGCCACGGGCAGAATGAATTGAATATCGTCACGCCGTTGTGATAATTGACAGGCACTCTCCATAATAATGGGTAGCAGTCGTTTGATTTCACTGCGACGGCTGCCAGGGAATAGTCCAACAACCTTTTTATGGCTTTGTAGACCGAAATCATTTTTGAGCAGATCAATATTATCAACCGGGACGAGTTCATCTGTCAGTGGGTGGCCGACAAATTCAACGGGCACATTGTGTTCTTTGTAGAACGTTTCCTCAAAGGGAAACACCACGGCCATTATGTCGACCCGTTGACGAATGATCTCAACCCGTTTTTGTCGCCATGCCCAGACTTGGGGGCCAATGTAATACAGCACTTTGATATTGTGTTGTTTGGCGGTCTTGGCAAGACGTAGATTGAACTCAGGGTAGTCGATCAGTACTAGTAGGTCGGGTGGATCATTGCGGAGAATGTCTTCCATTTGATGCAGGGCACCAAAGATGACCTTGCGATGGGCCAGAACCTCGATCAGACCCACTACGGCCAATTCAGATGAGTCCACCAGGGTTTCGACACCGGCGGTACGCATATCGTTGCCACCGATGCCAAAAAATTCAATGGTCGAATCTTTGTTCAATACATTTTGAACCAGCTTTCCGGCATGCAAATCGGCAGAGGCCTCGCCGGCAATGATCATGACTTTTTTCATATTAATCGGCTCTAGATGGCGGATTTAATGGTAGCGACAATCTGATCGATTTGTTGATTGGTCAATTCCGGGTGGATGGGCAGGGCCATACATTGCTCTGCAACCTGTTCGCTCACTGGCAGGGAGACTGATTTGTATTGTTCTGCAAACACAGGTTGTTTGTGTAAGGGAATGGGGTAATAGATTGCGCAGGCAATTTCATTTTCGCTCAGTTTTTTCATGATGACATCACGCTTGTCTGTCAGCGTTACATACTGGTGATAGATGTGTGTGCCAATACCGTCTTCGTGGGGTGGTGTTACCAGTCCGGCCAGTTGTTCACTGTAATAGTGAGCGGCACGGCGGCGCTCATGATTAAATTCCTTAATGTGTCTCAGTTTGACGCGTAGGATAACGGCCTGCAATTCATCAAGCCGACTGTTATAGCCGATGATGTTATGGTGATAGCGTTCAAAGCTGCCATGGTTACGTAGTATTCGTAATCTTTCAGCCACTTTTTCGTCTTCAGTTGTGATCATGCCTCCATCGCCAAAGCAGCCCAGGTTTTTACTCGGGAAGAAACTGTGGCAGCCGGTTATGCCAAAGGTGCTGGTCATTTTGCTTTTGATATCGGCACCGTAGGATTGAGCGCAGTCTTCCACCACGAGCAGATTATGTTTGTCTGCCAGTTGCATGATGCGGGACATATCGACGGGTTGTCCAAAGATATGCACCGGGATAATGGCCTTGGTTTTATTCGTAATAGCGGCCTCAGTGGCATCGAGATCCATGTTAAATGTTTTTTCGTCGATATCAACGAACACCGGTGTTGCACCGATATAACAAATGGCCTCCGCCGTAGCGATAAAAGTGAAAGTGGTGGTAATAACCTCATCACCCGGCCCGACACCGGCTGCCAGCAGGGCGAGGTGTAAGGCATCGGTGCCCGATGCACAGCTTATCGCATGTTTCGCGCCCAGATTGCTCGCCGCCTCTTTTTCAAATTCCTGAACATTGGGACCTAGAATAAATTGAGTATTTTCAAGCGCGGTCAATATGCCTTGATCAATTTCATCTTTTAATTTGTGATACTGGCGTTTTAAATCCACCATCGGGATCATGCGCATGTCCTCATTCAGGTTTAGTTTGTGTTTTTATCTAATAAGCGGGTGATTTCCATGGCGGTCTCGAGGGCACGTTTGCCGTCTGCTCCGCTCACCACCGGGGGTGTATTGGTTTTAATTGATTTCAGAAAGGCTTCGATTTCAGCCATCAAGGCATCACCTTGTTCAAATGTTTGTTCATTGCTGTCGATATTGGCGACACCAGGGAACATTTCACTATTACCCTTACGATGGATGCCCAGTTTTTTGTTCTGGAAGTCGATAGCGATATAGGCATCGGATTGAAAGATGCGCATCTTGCGCTCGCTTTTCATCCCGGCACGGCTGGCCGTGACGTTGGCGACACAGCCATTTTCAAATTCCAACCGCACATTGGCGATATCAACATCATTGGAGAGTACTGCTACACCCTTGGCTTCAATGCGTTTAACAGGTTTGCCAACGATATCGAGAATAATATCGATATCATGGATCATTAGATCCAGGATTACGCTGACATCGGCACCTCGTGGGTTAAAAGGGGCGACCCGGTGAGATTCGATAAATAGGGGTTCTTTTAAGGTGCCTTCCAGTGCCAGGATGGCAGGATTAAAACGCTCCAGGTGGCCGACTTGTAAGATAGCCTTATTTTTATCTGCAATATCGACCAGTTGTTGTGCTTCTTCAACGGTCACGGTAATGGGTTTTTCTAAGAGCACATGAATGCTGCGTTCAAGAAACATTTTGGCAACTTCATAGTGTTTTTGGGTAGGGACAACGATACTGACGGCATCAACCTTGTCAAGCAAGCCCTGATAATCTGTTATGGCCTCAACCCCTAGTTCACTGGCAATCTTTTGGGCATTGCCTGTGTTATTGTCACACACGGCGATCAATTCTGAGTCGGGCAGGGCTGCATATTTTTGTGCGTGAAATTTGCCCAAATAACCAACACCGATAACAGCTGTTTTTATTTTACTCATGGCAGACTCTCGGTTATGGTACGGAGGAGGGAGGATAAATCCAAGGTCATATCGTGTTTAGCTACATATTTTCGAATAGTTTGTCATATCTTCGCACCGTTTCAGACTTTATTCAATGATATGCCAGTTATTCCCTTAGCATCATTATCTAATTTATAATAATAACTATGTCAGTCATTAAATCATTTGAACTTGAAATTACATCTCACATGGAAGGTCTTATTGCGGGTGTCGATGAGGTGGGTCGTGGCCCATTGGCCGGCCCGGTTTTTGCGGCTGCGGTGATCCTTGATCCAGATAAACCGATTGAGGGTTTAATGGATTCCAAGCAGTTATCGGAGAAAAAACGCGAGCAATTATCGGCCACTATCAAGCAACGGGCTTTGGCATGGTCAATTGGCCGGGCTGAGGTGGAAGATATCGATAGCATCAATATTTTACAAGCCAGTCTGCTGGCCATGAAACGGGCGGTAGAGGGGTTGGCGATCCGGCCGGAGATGGTTCTGGTGGATGGTAATAAGCTTCCCGATCTTGATTGCCCCGCTGAGGCCATTGTTAAAGGGGATAGTAAGGTGCCGGTGATCAGTGCGGCATCAATTATTGCCAAGGTCGCAAGAGATCATGAAATGCTTGAATTGGATGGGCAGTATCCGGGTTATGGTCTGGCAAAACATAAAGGCTACCCGACTAAGCTTCATTTGCAAGCACTTGAGGAACTGGGTGTCAGTCCGATTCATCGCACATCTTATAAACCGGTAAAGCGGCTTCTGGCTAAGGGGTAATTAACTTTTTATGCGGTAGGCCGATATAAGAGTAGAGGTTTTGAATTACCGTACACCGACAAATAAATAGTAACTTATTTGTGAGAGTAGTGGAGTACCGTATGCAGAATCGCAGTGTAATATGGGATATATGAGGATTTGAGTTCGGCGTGAGATCTCCGTGTTCCTTGAGGATGAAAAATACATTTTTGTAGAGCTCTAGGAAGGTATAAAACTGGTTTAGAAATGATGCACTTGGATAATGATCATACTAAGGTGGAGTTGCAGAGGATGGTAATACCCTTGATTTTACGCTTGGATATCACCGGACGGCCTGTAAAATGGGTCGCCTGGCAGGAAGCCGCCTGCATCTATGCTCGAGGCATGGTGGGCTGGACGGCTGGGGAACATATCTTTTCCCTGCATGGGGGGGTATCTCGTTTGACTGGGCATCAAAGTATTGTTGAAATTAATTCTATTATTGCAGTCAAAGGGGAAAATAGACGTCATCATGCTCGCGTTGTCCCCCCCTTGACCAATCGTGAATTATTCAGTCGTGACCACCAGTTATGCCTTTATTGTGGTCGTGATTATCATGAGTCAGAATTGACCCGTGATCATGTCAAGCCTCTCTCACAAGGGGGTAAAAACCACTGGTCAAATGTTGTTACGGCCTGTAAACGTTGCAATACCCATAAGGGTGGGTGTACTCCTGAGCAGGCAAGTATGCCCTTACTTGCGATCCCGTATATTCCCAATATAGCTGAATATCTGGTATTGCGGAATCGACGTATTCTGGCTGATCAGATGGATTTTTTAAAGACACAGTTCAGGGCAATGGATCGCCATATGGTATAACTAATTTAGGGTAGTTTTCTGTTATTTATTATTTTCTAAGCGAATGAGTTAATTGTGAATATTAGTAATATTTTTTACATGGCGTGATAAGGCCCTACTACTCAGCTATATATATAATGTCCATCTGAATTTTCTAACCTATAATCTTTTTTGACCAATAATTATTAATGCACATCAGCATGGTTGATACCTCTAAAGACAGTATTGAGAGCAAGCTGGCTGCTTTGCGGGAAAGCTACTTTTTATCCCTCCCTTTAAAAGTCAGTCATATCGGGGAACTCTGGCAAAATGTCATAGATACTGATACGGGTAGTGATGCGCTGAAAGCACTGCAACATGCAGCACACACTCTGGCGGGGTCTGGTGCAACTTTTGGCGCGACAAAAATTAGTTATTTGGCGCGAGCCATGGAAGAGTCACTTGGTGTTCTGATTGCATTGGGACGGCAGCCAGATGAACTTGAAAAAAACGAAATAGATGAGTTTATTTCTCAACTCAAACAGGGATCAGTTGTGGGTATTCCCGATAATGAAGACATTAAATTACAACAATATGCTCAGACAGATAGTCAGCAAGAATTAATTTATATCGTTGAAGATGATATATATCAAGCGGAAAAACTTTCTACTGAATTAAAAAGTGAAAAATATACTATCAGGGTTTTCAACAAACTTGACGTCTTTAAACTGGCTTATTATGAGCAAAAGCCAGCAGCTGTAGTCATGGATATGGTTTTTCCTGAAAATGAGGAAGGCGGTGCTCAGGTTATGCATGAGGTGAGGCAGCTTTATCAGCCGGCCCCTCCTTTGGTGTTTATGTCTAACCGTAATGATATTAATGCACGTCTTGCTGCGGTTAAAGCTGGAGCAAATCGCTATTTTACCAAGCCTCTGAATATTGAAAAGCTGGAACAAACACTTGCAGGTTTGACTCATCAGGTACCTTATTCCCCGTATCGGGTTATGATTGTTGATGATGACAGAGAGTTGGCGGAATATTATGCGACCTTGTTACATGGTGCGGGCATGTTGACGAAGGTGGTAGTCAATCCATTACAAACCCTGGACAAGCTGGCCGATTGGCATCCTGATTTGGTGATAGTGGATGTGTATATGCCTGAGTGTAATGGCCTGGAGCTGGCTTCTGTTATTCGTCAGGATGATAAATACACCACCATGCCTATTGTGTTCCTTTCCTCTGAGACGGATGTCGATAAACAGCTTTATGCCCTGGATCTGGGTGGGGATGCCTTTTTGACCAAACCGGTTGTTCACCAGCATTTGCTTTCAACCGTCATTGCACGTGTTAAGCGCTCTCGCTGGTTGACTCGGCTTAAAACTGAATTGGAAGTTGCTCTGCAGAAAAACGAAGTTCAGCGCAAGGAAATTGAGAAAAAGGAAGAGCGCCTGCGTTTTAGTCAGTATTTTGCCAATATTGGAAGTTGGGATCTGAATGTCCGACACAAGACGATGTATTGGTCTGAAAAGGTAGCCCCGTTATTAGGTTACAGGGCTGAAGACGTTGATGCATCCTATGATGCGTTTTTAGCGGCTATTCATCCAGATGATAAGCACAAGGTGAGTGATGCTATTGAAACTTGTTTGAGTACCAATGCCTCCTATGAAATTGAGCATCGTGTTCTCTGGCCAGATGGTTCAATTCATTGGTTGCTGCAAAAAGGAGATGTTATTCGGGATAGTTCAGGTAATGCTGTTCGCATGTTGGGGGTAATACAAGACACCACTCAACGTAAGCAACTTGAGCGTGACCTGGCGACCCAAAGAGAATTTGCTGTGCAGGCCAATAGTGCCAAGTCCGAGTTTTTATCACGTATGAGCCATGAATTACGCACACCTCTTAATGCAATTGTTGGCTTTGCCCAATTGATAGAATCTGATCAACAGCAGCCCTTGCAAGAACACCAACTGGATAGCATGGGTGAAATTCTAAAGGCGAGTAATCATTTACTTGAGCTTATTGATGAAGTCTTAGATTTAACAAAAATTGAAGCAGGTAAAATGCAATTTCATATTGAGGATGTGCCTGTTATTGATGTTTTGCTTGAAAGTTACAGTATGATGATCCCCATGGCAGAATCAAATCATATTCAGTTGGATTTTAATATTGAACCATGTGAAAACACCGTCATCAATGCTGATCGTACCAAGTTAAAACAGGTTATGTTCAACCTCATGTCTAATGCCATTAAATACAATCGACCTGAAGGAAAGGTAAGTGTGTCATGTGACGCTTGTGGGCCACAACGTGTTCGTTTGAGTGTGGCTGATACCGGTATTGGCATTCCCAAAGATCGTTATTCAGATTTATTCAAGGCATTTAATCGACTGGGGGCTGAAATGAGTGGCATTGAAGGGACGGGTATCGGACTGATGATCTGTAAGAATATTGTTGAGATGATGGGTGGAGAGCTGGGTTTTCATAGTGATGTAGGTAAGGGCTCGGTGTTTTGGGTGGAAATCTCCTGTGTCAATGAAATGACCCGCAGTCATGTTGGTGGCACCAAAATAGCCAGATCTTGATATATTCATTTAGCCATTTTATTGAATGTGATGATTTAGGCCCCATCCGTGATGTCATTAATATGGTCATTATTCAACCACCTTATATTAAGTCTTTGATTTTTAGATTGGGCAGTGAAATATAATCAAGACGCCCCTTGCATGATAGCTTGAATGATCTGAAACTTGTCGGTTATGCAACCTAGCTTTGTCCATCTCCATTTACACACTGAATATTCACTGGTTGACGGCCTGATCCGGATTAAGCCACTGGCTAAAATCGTCGCGGAACAGCGTATGCCAGCGGTAGCCGTGACCGATCAGTGCAACCTGTTTGCTATGGTGAAGTTTTATCGGGCGGCGATGGCTGCCGGGGTTAAGCCCATCATTGGGGCTGATGTGTGGGTGCACAATGAGCAAAATCCCAATCAACCAAGCCGACTGGTGTTGCTCTGTAAGGACAATGAAGGCTACCGTAATCTGACCTACCTGGTTTCTAAAACATATCAGGAAGGTCAGCATCGAGGCATCCCTATGCTCGATAAGTGCTGGTTGAATGGCTACAGCAATGGCCTCATTGCTTTGTCTGGTGGGCGGGCCGGAGATATTGGTTTGGCTCTGTTGGCTGAGAATACCATTGAGGCAGAACGCCTGCTGACGGAGTGGCAAGCCTGGTTCCCTAATTGTTTTTATCTGGAGTTACAGCGCACTGGCCGGGAAGGGGAAGAAGCCTATATTCATGCTGCGGTTGATTTGGCCATTCGCCGGGATATTCCGGTGGTGGCAACCAACGATGTTCATTTTGTGCAGCAAGATGATTTTGGGGCGCATGAGGTTCGGGTCTGTATACATGATGGTCGTACCATTGATGACCCTCGTCGTCCAAAACTCTATTCTGAACAACAATATCTGCGCAGTCCGGAAGAAATGCAGACCCTGTTTGCCGATCTGCCTGAGGCCATTGCCAACACTATTGAGATTGCCAAACGCTGTAATCTGGAACTGACCCTCGGTAAAAATTATCTGCCTGATTATCCGGTTCCTCCCGGCATGAGTATTGCTGATTACCTAGCGATTGAATCGCGGCAAGGGTTGGAAGAGCGGCTTAAGATGATTCTTGACCCTGCTGCAACGGACTATGCGGTGAAGTATCAGGAATACCAGGATCGTCTGGAGTTGGAACTCGGGGTCATTAATAACATGGGTTTCCCGGGCTACTTTTTGATCGTGGCAGACTTTATTAAGTGGGCCAAGGACAATGGCGTGCCGGTAGGACCAGGGCGTGGCTCGGGTGCCGGTTCTCTGGTGGCTTATGCTCTGACTATCACCGATCTCGACCCTATTTTGTATGACCTGTTATTCGAACGTTTCCTCAATCCGGAACGTGTCTCTATGCCAGATTTTGATGTCGATTTTTGTATGGAGGGGCGTGATCGGGTCATCGATTACGTGGCCAAACGCTATGGCCGTGACAGAGTTTCGCAGATCATTACTTATGGTTCCATGGCGGCCAAGGCCGTGATCCGTGATGTGGGCCGGGTACTGGCTCACCCTTATGGTTTTGTGGATCGTATTGCCAAGCTGATCCCCTTTGAGATTGGCATCACCCTTGAGAAGGCGTTGGAGCAGGAAGACGTCCTCAAGGAACTGTATGAACAGGATGAGGATGTGCAGGCCCTGATTAATATGGCCCGCTCCCTTGAAGGTTTGGCACGTAACGCAGGTAAACATGCCGGGGGCGTAGTGATCTCGCCTTCCAAATTGACGGACTTTACTCCGCTGTATTGTGAACAGGATAGCCCGAGTCTGGTGACCCAGTTTGACAAGGATGATGTTGAGGCCATTGGGCTGGTTAAGTTCGACTTTTTGGGCTTGCGTACCCTGACCATTATCAACTGGGCAGTGCAGGCTATTAATCGCCAGCGTACGATAACGGGTGAAGAGGCCGTTGATATCACAGCTATTCCTCTTGATGACCCGGCCACCTTTCGTTTGCTGAAGGATTGTGCCACCACCGCAGTATTTCAGTTGGAATCCCGTGGTATGAAGGATCTTATCAAGCGCCTGCAACCCGACTGTTTCGAAGATATTATCGCCTTGGTGGCTCTATTCCGGCCAGGCCCGTTGCAATCGGGTATGGTGGATAACTTTATTAATCGTAAGCACGGTCGGGAAACGGTCTCCTATCCCGATGTGAAGTACCAGCATGAGAGTCTGAAGTCGATTCTTCAACCAACCTACGGCATTATCCTTTATCAGGAACAGGTGATGCACATCGCCCAGGTGTTGGCGGGGTACTCGTTGGGTGCGGCTGATCTACTGCGTCGAGCCATGGGCAAGAAAAAACCGGAGGAGATGGCTAAACAGCGGACTATTTTTGCTGAGGGGGCCAAGAACAATGGTATAGACCCTGAACTGGCGATGCGAATTTTTGACTTGGTGGAGAAATTTGCCGGGTATGGATTCAACAAATCACACTCGGCAGCCTATGCCCTGGTCTCTTATCAGACTGCCTGGCTTAAGGCCCATTATCCGGCGCAGTTCATGGCGGCAGTCCTATCGGCAGACATGGATAACACCGACAAGGTGGTAACTTTGATCGATGAATGTCGTGATATGAACTTGAATGTGGTCACGCCGAATATTAATGCCTGTAAATACCTGTTTATTGCTAAGGATGAGCAAACCATTGTCTATGGCCTGGGTGCGATCAAGGGGGTGGGGCAGGCCGCGATTGATGGTCTTATCGAAGAACGTCAGAAACAGGGAGAATTTGCCGATTTGTTTGATTTTTGCCAACGAATGGATTTACGTAAGGTCAACCGCCGCACCCTAGAAGGATTAGTACTATCCGGGGCACTGGATGTGTTTGGTGAAACTCGTGCGACATTGATAGCGACATTGCCTGCCGCGCTGAAGATTGCTGAGCAACATAGCCGTAATGCTGCGGCTGGTATCCAGGATTTGTTTGGTATTACCCCGGTAGTGGATCAGCAGAAGGGGCCGGGCACTTATCACCGCCTACCCGAGTGGCCGGAAGAGCAACGCCTGCACAGCGAGAAACAGACTCTGGGATTGTATCTGACGGGCCATCCCATTGACCGATATTTAGCAGAACTCAAGCAGTTTACCAGTGCCCGTATTGTTGAATTGAAACCCACCCGTAACCAGACCATTGTGGTGGCCGGGTTGATCGTCGCTTTGCGTACCATGAATACGCGCCGGGGAGACAAGATGGCCTTTATTACCATCGACGATCGTAGTGCGCGTATTGAACTGGCGATATTTTCCGAGGGTTATCAGCGTTATCGTGATTTGCTATCAAAGGACAGGCTGATCGTTGTCG
>JAFLJQ010000067.1 GCA_022712915.1 Gammaproteobacteria bacterium
CGTACCAACATAGCATCGATCATTTTTTGACGTAGGGGTGTCATAACTTATCGCCTTAATAAACAGCCAAAAGTGGCTGAAGATAAGTATGTGCGAGAGGATAATTTAAATGTATAACTAAGATCGTGAACGGTGGGAAGCGACTGCGAAGCGGTTTAGTTCAACAGGGTATTAGACAGATTCCGTATATTTCGGTCTTAGACGGAATCGGCCTATTTCCGAATGTTCTATATGCAGAATGCGCCTATTTATCTTTTCAATCAAGAGGTTGGGATATTTTTGGTTGATAATATCAAATATAAAAGGCCGAATGATTTTGGATCACATATTTTTTGTGGTGAATAGCTGTCTACGATAGCTCATGGCCATCAAGTGTTACGCCCCCTTAATTGAAAAAATAAGCGTAACAGCCTGTAGGGTGAAATAACAAAATGTAATCTGCTGTATGTTGTAAAGTTAGCCATCTGTATCAGCCAGTTTATTTTTTGCCGTGATGGTGGATCAATCCCTTTTGATGGCGCGTGTCTGGGGTTTGTTTTCCAATATAGATTGGGGACAGAAGAGATGCCGCTTAGTTTATAAAGCACGTAATCAAACGATTTTCTTTGCCTGCTTACGAGGTAACCAGATGCCACTCAGAAACCACGAGTAGGCAAAGGTGGCAAAGAGGATCAATACAAAGGCGATGATGATGTCGCGGCTACTGCCGTTGAGCGTAAAGGCGGGCACGTAGCCAAAGAGGAAGGGGGCAAGGTAAAGAAACTTGGCAAACTTAAAGGCGGTAAAGGCCGTCTTCCACATATTTGCTTTGGCGATGGTCGCCCCGGCAAAGGCGGCAATGCACACGGGAGGTGTAATGTTTGAATCCTGCGACAGCCAATAAACGATCATGTGGGCAGCTAAGATATTCACACCCAGATGGGTCAGTGCCGGTACCGCCACCACAGCGGTGATCAAATAGGCCGCCGTCACCGGCACCCCCATGCCCAGAACCAATGACGCCAGGGCAATCAATACGATGGTCATGAACAATTGGCCGTTGGCCAGGTCAATAATGATATCGGCAAAGGTCAGTACCAGACCACTATACGTAAAAACACCGATGATGATACCGATTACGCCGACCGTTGCGCCGATCTTTAAACTATTCTCTACTCCGGCACGCGAGGCCTCCACCGCAGCCCGCAAACCAATTCGCGTATCGACTCTGAACCAACTGATCACGATACAGGTAACGACACCCAGGATGGCAGAGTAACCGGGCGAATAACCGCTGAGCATAAAAATAGTAATCATCACCAGGGGCAGGATATAAAACCATTCCTTGCGCAAAATCACCCAGGCACTGACGGCTGAACGTTCTCCAACCAGGCCATATTTTTTTGCCTCGAAGTGAACCATCACATAGACACTGAAAAAATACATCAGCGCGGGAAACAGGGCCACCAGCATGATCTGTGAATAAGGCAGGCCGGTGAGCTCTGCCATAATAAAACCACCCGCACCCATGATCGGTGGCAAAAACATTCCACCAATGGAAGCCGCCGGTTCAATCGCCCCGGCTACATGGGGTTTGAAACCAGCCTTTTTCATCATCGGGATGGTAAAGGATCCAGTCGAGACTGTGTTGGCAATGGCACTACCAGAGATGGAACCAAACAGGCCACTGGCAATCACTGCGACCTTGCCCGGCCCGCCAATGCGATGCCCAACAGCGGCCAATGGAAAGTCGATGAAAAAACGCTGCGCACCACATTTTTCCAGAAAGGCACCAAAGATGACAAACAACACGATATAGGTGGCCAGCACATTGGCCATGATGCCAAAGACACCATCGCTTTTATAAAAGATGGCTGTACAAAGTGCCGGAAAGGTATCGCCGGCATGGGAAATGATATCGGGTGCATAATCGCCATACACACCGTACAACAACATAATGCTTCCCAGCACGACAAAGATCGGCCCGACCACACGCCGAGCCAGTTCAACACCGAGTAACACGCCAATCACGGCAATGGTCATGTCCAGTTCTGTCTCAGCCCCGGCACGATAATTGATGACTTCAAAATTGGTAATCCAGTAACCAATGGAAATGATCGACAAGACAATTAAGACATAATCAACCACACGCATCCAACGTGTCGCCGATTGATACAACAGGAAGCCCAGTACGTAAGTCAGGAGGACATAGATACCACGATGATATTGTGTTGCAGCGGGCTGGATAATGGCAGAATAAGCATAAAACAGTACTAGAGAGACAGCACAGATATCGAAAATGAGCTTTTCAGTTTTATGTAGTTTTTCAAACATACATAGCATCAACCTGAGAGAACATTAATGAATAAACGACAGCAGAATAGAACTACCTTTTTCTATCCTGCTGACATTCTCAATGCGATTATAAAACGCCTTTTTCTTTCCAGAATTTTATGGCACCTGGGTGCAAGGGTGTAACGACACCTTTAGTGCCGGTCTTGATATTCATTTCCTTGAAAGTCTTTTTCTGACTCACCATATGGGCAAGACCTTTGTCGGAATAAAGGGTCTGCAACATTTTATAAACCACATCAGCCGGTACCTTGGCATTGGCTACCCACAGGGCTGAATCCTGAAAAGAAGGGGTTTCATAATCAACGCCTTTATAGGTGTTAGCCGGGACAGATAATTTTGAGAAATAGGGATTCTGTTTGAAGAACCCACTCTGTTCTGCATCCTTGCCCAGATCAATAAGTTCAATGTCATTGGTCTGTGCCGCCATGATTACCGCGCCACTGGGAAAGGCGGTAAACAACCAGAAGGCATCGAGCTGTTTATTGCCAAAGGCATTGGCCGCATCGTTGTAACCCATAGCATTGCGTTCAATCTTGTCCCACACGCCCATGTGGGTAAAAAATAATTCACAGTTTGCAAAGGCACCTGAACCGGCATTACCGACACCGACCTTTTTGCCCACCAGATCTTTAATGCTCTTGATACCTGATCCCTTGCGCACGATCAGTTGCGCTGGCGCACCATAAAGATAAGAGACAGCCAGAACATTATTGTATTTTTTCTTGTCGTTTTTGAGTTTGCCATTGAGACCAAGAAAGACATGCCCCGAATAGACCACACCCATATCCGCCCGACCCTTATCCACCTTGCGCAGATTTTCCACCGATCCGGCAGAGGACTGAGCCTTGACCTTAAAAGCCTTTATGCTTTTGATGCCGTCATAGACCTGTACAGCATTGGCCACTGTTTGAAAGGTTCCGCCCGCTGGCCCACCCGAGAAGACAATACGTTTGGCGGCAACGGCTTCTACACTCAAACCCATCAGCATAAACAGGGGAACCAGAGAATAAATGAAACTTGCTTTAATCGTTTTTTTCACTTTACCATCTCCTTCATTATTGTTGGTTTTTTGCCCGCTATCCTCACATACTGAGATGATGATTCATATTAACCATCGCATCACTCTTTAGAATAATAACCTGCATTAAATACCCAAGGCACTCAAATCCGGTTTCCCATCCGCCATTGGTGGACACCAGAAGTAGGCACCGGTAACAGGCCGGGTAAAACTGAACAAGGCATCACTGATTCCATCGTCTGCTCCAACCATTCTATTCAGAAGGGCTTCAAAGGCATCGAAAGATTGACCAAAGGCGATAAAGTTCAGACCGGCATCCGTTCCTTCCGTCCAGGGCATGGAGCGACGTAATATAAACGCTTCGGGATCAAAGCTCTCCTGAGCCGTACGTTTGACATGGGCCGACTCGGGCGCAGTATCAAACTCTTCATTATCACGCCGTTGCCGTCCGATGATGTCATCCTGTTGCTGTGGTGAGTTTTCCTGAAATACATCCATGTCATGCACCCACTGTTGCACGGCGACAAAACTCGAGCCATCCAGCCCCTTGCCCTGCCCGCTGACAATGGCTGCCCTTACCGCCTCATCACCCTGAGGATTTTCTGTGCCATCTTCATAACCTGTCAAGTCACGGCTATCGGCAAACATAAAGCCCTCCAGCACATGGGCAAGATTAAAGTCCGGGAAAAGGCTTTGCTCAATAAACCGTGATTGATGATATAACTCACCCCGATCATCACCCCGCAACCAGCACCATAAGGCCGCAGGCGTGGAGGGGATATCAAAACCGGGGCCACTTATAACAGGAAACACACGCATACCCGCCAGCGTAACACCCAGCGCCTGTAGTAATGATGGGCCAAGCCCAATAACAAGCTTGTCGCCATCGACAAGTCCCATGAGTTTTGTCAGAGCTGACTTTATTTTTTCAGGTGTGACGCTGTCTGGCTCAAGGTAAAAACTCATATAACGAGCATGTTTGGGGGTAGGCTGCAATATACCGTTCTGATAGTTGTTCATAGTGGTGAGTCCCGCGAATTGTTTTATTTAACTGATAGTAGCACTGAATAAAAAAACCGGGCAAGGCCCGGTTTTTTGCTTTGTCTATTTACGGCCCTTTACGTTGACCGCTGTAAAGTCGCAATACGCTCTTCCAACGGTGGATGAGACATAAACAACCGTTTCAAACCTTGTCCCATACCACCGGAAATACAAAATACAGTCATTTCCGAAAATGGGCTTGTTTTACTAACTCTTGCAGGTCAGCAATAATTTTCTATTTATCCACAAATAACGCGCCACCAGCATCAGCACGGAATTCACGCTGACGGTAGAAATACATCACGATGTTCCTGACTAAAATAGCCCGTATCCGTTCGACAATAATGATAATAACCCAGAAATCCTGACCATGGCTGCATTCGTTCTTGAAGAGCTCGTAACTGTTCAATGACCTCACAGATAAGGCCCGACTGATCGTTAAGGTAAATCAATACGTATGTTGTGGCATAGTAAAGTTGGCCACCTAACAAGAGGTGATATCATACATCTCATAAGCAAGATAGGTGGAAAAAATAAGCAAAAAAACCAGACCGACATTTAAACCCGAGTTTCGATTGGAAGTGGCCCAATTGGTGGTAGATCAAGTCTATTCCATTCGAGAAGCCTCCAGTGCAATGAATGTGGGGAAATCAACTGTCGACAAATGGGTACGGCAACTCAAGAATGAACGCAATGGTATTGCCGATCAACCCAATGCTTTAAGCCCAGACCAACGAAAAATAAAAGAACTTGAAAAGAGAATTAAACAAATCGAGTTGGAGAAAGAAATACTAAAAAAGGCTACCGCTCTCTTGATGTCAGACTCAATGAACAATTTACGATGATTGAGTAACTCAAAGAGAGCTATTCCGTTAAAAAACTTTGCCAGACGTTTGATGTGCATCGTAGCAGTTATAAATATTGGGTGAAGCGTTCTACCGCCCCTCATCCAGAACGACTAAAAGAAATGACGGTGGTGAAGTCGATATTTAATGAAAGTAACGGCTCCGCAGGCGCTAGAACGATAGCCACTATCGCGACAGAACGCGGCACCGCGTTAAGTCGCTACCGTGCGAGGGGATTGATGAAACGGTGTCAACTAGTGAGCTGTCAGCAGCCTAAACATGCTTATAAGAAAGCCAAACAAGAACATCTTAAAATCCCCAATCATCTGAATAGAGAATTTGATGTTGCTACGCCCGATCAGGTTTGATACGGAGATGTCACCTATATCTGGGTCGGTAAACGTTGGGCTTATTTAGCCATAGTGATGGACTTGTTTGCCCGTAAGCCGATTGGTTGGGCTCTGTCATTTTCTCCTGACAGCCATTTAACGGGGGATGCCTTGACGATGGCCTTTGAATCACGGGGACGTCCTAAAAAAGTGATGTTTCATTCTGATCAAGGTTGTCACTACACCAGCCGGCAGTTTCAGCAATGGCTCTGGCGTTATCAAATCAAGCAAAGCATGAGCCGTCGAGGAAACTGTTGGGACAATGCGCCAATGGAACGTTTTTTTAGAAGTCTAAAATCAGAGTGGGTACCGCAATCAGGTTATCATTCATTTGCTGAGGCCAAGTCTGAGGTTGTCAATTATATCATTGGTTATTACAGCCAAGTTAGGCCGCTTCGTCATAACGCTGGGTTAACTCCAAATACGGCTGAAGATAAATATTGGCGTGAATACAATTCTGTGGCCAAAAAAACTTGACCACAACAGAGTATCGATCCGCTTAAATAAAATAACCCAATTTTCCCTTAGGCTTGCATAAGCCGTTCGATACTGCGGTGGAAGCGCCAGGAGAACAAGATAGCAGCACTGGCCAAGCCTAAGGCAAGCCCCCACCAGAGTCCAACGCCCCCCATATCAAACCAGAATGCTAATAGGTAACCGCTGGACAACCCTATCACCCAGTAGGAAAACAGTCCCAACAACATGGGCTGATGGGTATCCTTTAGTCCGAACAAGGCACCGTTAGAAATCATCTGCACAGCGTCCAATAATAAAAATACCGATGCCACACTCAAAAATGTCACCGCCATATCCAGCACCTGCTGATTGCCATCGTTGCCAATGTCTAAGTAAAGGGAAACAATGAACAAAGGTGCAGAAATGAATAAAAGGGCCATCAACAATGAAAACACAACGCCACCAATCAATCCCGCATAACTGCTGTAACGGGCACCTATAGCCGATAAATTTCCAATATTAAAACTTACCCTGAGCGTTGTCGCACGTGCTATACCGATGGGTACCATGGCGACAACCTCGATGGTTTGCATGGCGATCTGGTAGGCGGCTAACTGTGCCGTACCCAAAACCCCCATCAACAACGCTGTAATAGTAAACAGACCAATCTCCATGCTAGAGCGTATTGCGACTGGCCAACCCAGACGAAAAAGATCCTGCAAACACGCTGGATCTAGACGCGGTAATTGGGACAGAATTCGATAATGACGCAACGGTGACCGAAACGAAACATAAATGGCAAGAAAAACAAACAAGATAACGGATATCAGTGTCGTAGCCCAACCAATTCCAGCCAAACCCAGAGAGGGAAATCCAAATTTTCCGTACATAAAGACATAGTTGGCTAAGACATTGAGAGGAATCGCTACCACATTGATGATAACGACAAAACGCAAACGCCCCAGTACAGAACAAAACTCTCGGATCACAATTGATGGCAGGGCAAGTAACATGGTCCACTGAATCGCATGTAAATAGGCGGTTGCCCCCTCGACCACTCGCGTATCTTGTCCTAATATCAACAGCAGCTGCGGTATGTTCCACAACACCGCCGTACCCAATAACCCCAGACCAAGCGCCAGAACTAATCCGTGGCGTACAATATGAGACACTTTTTCAGGTGCCTTAATGTTATAGGCCGCTAAGACACCAACGGAAGACAACAGGCCAAAACAGATCAGAAACACGGTGACATAGGAGATAAATCCCAGACTGCCGGAGGCTAGGGCTACAACACCCAACCTCCCCATCATAAGCGTATCAACAAAAACCATGCCTACCTGGGAAAGACCGGTAATAATGATAGGTACAGACAGTCTCAGTAGTTTTTGTCCTTCCAGCCCGAATGACTGCTTATCAATCCTCCCCTTGTCCTTACCCATCCTATTCTGCCTTAAGCTGTCGAATATAACTGACCCCAGAAATACTCAACAGACAAATCAGTAGTGCATGCTGATTGCTGGGTAAAAACTCATCAGGTGTTTCAACGACCAATTGCTTGTCGTTATGATCAAAACAATGTCCATGACTACCTCGATCATGAGCTGACGCAATCAGCTTCCACGTCCATTACATTTTATCCACAGTATGAATTCCAAGCAGTTCCAGCCCTTGCTTTAAACTCTGCGCAGTCAGAGCACTCAGTGCAAGACGACTATGTTGCAGCTCAATTGTGTCTGCCAACAATACGGGGCAGGCCTCATAAAACCGATGGTAGGTAGATGCGAGTGCATATAGATAGTTACACAAACGATGAGGCAGTAGCTCCTTGCCCAGAGTCTCCACCACATCCGGTAATTCCAGCAACCGAATGGCTAATTCCCGTTCCCTGCCATTGGTGATGACAATACGCCCCCCGGCTTCAACCACCTCTTGTAACGTTAAGCAACCCTTGCGGAACACGGAAAGTATACGAACGTAGGCATTGAGCAGGTATGGTGCGGTATTACCCTCAAAGGCGATCATGCGCTCCCAACTGAACATATAATCCTTGATCCGCTCAGTCTTGAGATCCGCATATTTGAGAGCTGCGACGCCAATATTGCTGGCCAGGGTTACCACTTCTGTCGAACTAAGATCCGAATTCTTGTCCCGCAACACCCTCGCTGCCCGTTCGCTAGCCTCGTCCAATAGTGAAGCTAAGCTAATCATTTCGCCACTTCGAGTTTTGAAAGGCTTCTTGTCTTTACCCAACATGGAACCAAAGGATACATGCTCCAGACTGACCTGTTCCGACACCCAGCCGGCCTTGTCCAGAACTGCAAACACCATAGCGAAATGCTGTGCCTGCCGAGCATCTGTAACATAAACAATCCGATCCGCGCCCAACACTTCAATTCGAAATTTGGCAGCGGCCAGATCGGTGGTCGCATACAGATAGCCCCCGTCGCTTTTTCTCACCAACAATGGCAACGGATTGTCATCCCGATCAATGAAACCCTCCAACTCCACGACTAAAGCCCCCTGATCGACCCGGGCCAATGCATCATGTTCGAGTTCCTGAGTCAGATCGGCCAGGCGATCATTATAGAAACTTTCACCGCGAATATGTTCATCTCTCAAGCCTATACCCAACCGGGTAAAAATATCATTGAAATGTTCCTTACTGATAGCTACCAGTCCCTTCCAAATTTCCGTCGTCTGCTTATCATCGCCTTGTAGTGCAACAACTCGGGCTCGGGCTCGGGTGGCAAAATCCTCATCTACGTCGAACTTCTGCTTGGCCTGTTTATAAAGAGCATTCAGCTCAGTGATTTGCCTAGTGGCTGTGTCTTGCTGTTTCGTTTGAATCATATACTCGATCAACATACCGAACTGCGTTCCCCAGTCTCCGACATGATTTTGGCGGGTCACCCGATGGCCCTGAAAATCCAAAACTCTGGCAATAGTATCGCCGATGATGGAAGAGCGCAGATGTCCAACATGCATTTCCTTGGCCACGTTAGCGCCACTGTAATCGACTACCACAACCTGCGGGGAAGTACTCAAAGGTATGCCTAGCCGATTGTCACTAAGCAGCAATTGCAGGCGCGTTTGCAAAAAGGCATCTGAAAGGCTGATATTGATGAAACCTGGCCCGGCAATTTCGAGTTTATCCCACACATCCGAGGTCCCCAACTGCTGCACCACCCGCCGGGCCACGTCGTAGGGGGCTTGTTTAATACGCTTCGCCATCACCATAGCGAAGTTAGCCTGGTAATCCCCGAACTGTGGTTGTTTGGCCAGTTGGATCATGGCATCGGCGTCACAGATGGTGGGATAAGCACGAGCAAGCGCCAAGGAAAAACTGGTTGAGAGTATATTTTTTACGGTATCCATATCTATTGCAATGCTCCAATCCTGTCGTTATCAGTTACAGGCATTCTAAACGATACATGGCAATAACTTCCTCAAAAAGCGGTGCTGTCCCGGGCAAGGATAGCTCTCCGACTACTGGTTTAAGCGCTACACCCAGCTCCTCTGCGACAAATTTGAGCGTCGCTGACACATGTCCAAGGTCGTAAAAAAGATCCTTGTAATTCCAGGCGTGTCGATATCGCCATTGGAAACGGTCAAATATCACGGTAGTGATCAACTTCATTGCATTCGCTTCATGCTCACGGCCCCATCCCTGACTGGCATCAGGCTGCAAGGCATATTCTTCATCGAGCCAACGACCAATGTATTCAAGCGTATGCTCTTCGACGCAGTAATGATAGATACCAGGATCAAGCATGCCATCCTCACCGATCCAGACATAGGCTTCGAACGGGTGCCGTGCCCCCATGGAGGGCACAGGTTTGAGCATGGCGGGTAGCTGATGGAACCACACCTCCCGTAACCGTCCATATCCCCAATATAAAAGATGAGACAAACGACTAAAAGCATCATGAGGTGAACTGGTAGACGGATGAACTAAACTCACACGCGGTGTTCCTGGGTAGTGTTTATAAATTGCAGGTGGCGGTTCAGACTGCTCGAAATTCTCCATATTGTCCCTGTCCATACTCAATACATCAGGATCAGCATAATCAACGAATTGCACAGATCGCCTGAAGGTAATAAAGCGTATAGCCTCACGCACATCCGGATAAGTAGTAGCTAGCTCCAACCAGGGTGACTCACTGTGTTCAGGTACCAAGAGGGCTGCATCAACAAAAGCCCGAAGCAGAATTTCCGCTTCTTCCAGTGCCACACCTTGCTCTCTCAACCACATCACAACATCGTATCCACTGCGCGATCGTTCAGCCCAATTCAACAGTCGCTGCAACAACGACACCAAACCCACTCCGGGAGGTTCACCGCAAACCAAAGAATCCAAGGCAGGATTACTGAACAACCATCGTCCATCGCAGCGCAACATATGTGTGAATCCCCCCCTTGAATATTGCATGACCATCAACTCAAGCCACAGGAAAGGGCAGACCACTGGGACCGGGGCGCTGCCTGTCCAGATACTCTAGGTCAGGAATAAGAACCTGCACAGCATGCATGCCAAGATAATCAGTCAAACGATTACCACGATCAACGATGAATATATCGTCCGGGAAATCCCGCACACCACATAATAGATCTGAAACCTCATGGGTATCAATACCCGGGCAATCGATTTCAGGCAGGGTGTCGATCTCTAAACTCTGCAACAACTGATCAGCATAATTACTTTTAAAGTAAAGGGAACCTCTAAAAATTAACGGAACTTTCTGTATTTCCCGCGATCAGATCAAGAACGCCAAGGAGATCCGATATAATGTTACAGCCCAGTTTTTTTGTATCTCTACTCATTCGATAGTTATTTATAAGGTCTAAAGTGGCAAATACTTTTTTAAGAAAAAAAACAGCAGAAAGCGGCCTTTCAATAAAAGGCGCACGTGGTAACGCGTTCCGTATTCGTCGTTTTAAAAATGATCATGGATTTCAGGTTTATTCCCTTGAGAACACCTCCGAAGGTAAAATAATTTTTATTCCTCGTTTTATTTTTGGACTTTTTAGAGCCCACATCAGAACGATTATTAAAAATGAACTAAGCAAAAAACAATCTGAAAATTTCGAGATGACTGCGTCTTTCCTTAATCGTGATTATTTTTATTTTAAATCATCCAGTTCAGACATTGAAAACCTTATTATCCAGGATATTGAAGAACGCGATGGTTCATCGAGATCGGAAGA
>JAFLJQ010000011.1 GCA_022712915.1 Gammaproteobacteria bacterium
GGTAGGTAGGTAGGTAGGTAGGTAGGTAGGTAGGTAGGTAGGTAGGTAGGTAGGTAGGTAGGTAGGTAGGTAGGTAGGGTTGGAGTAAATATACAGCGTGAAAAACTGGGTATACAAAAAGAATAATAAGGTTTTACTTGACATCAATCCTTGGGTATTCGTGGTTTCAGTATTGCTGATCTTAGGCTTTGTGGTCGCCAGCTTTATTTTTCTGAAGGAATTGAGCAGCACATTTTCCGAGACTCAGGCCTGGATTGCTAATCAGGCCGGTTGGTTCTTTGTCCTGGCGACCAACCTGATCCTGGGTTTTATCGTGTACCTTGCTTTCAGCCGCTTTGGTGATATTCGCCTCGGTGGTCGTGATGCCAAGCCCGATTTCACTCGTGTTGGCTGGTTTGCCATGTTATTCAGTGCCGGTATGGGCATTGGTCTGCTGTTTTATAGCGTGGCCGAGCCTATGTATCATCTGCTTTCGCCACCTCACGGTGCCAAAGCTGGTTCGGTGGCGGCGGCCGAAGATGCCATGAAGACCACTTTCTTGCATTGGGGACTGCACGCCTGGGCCATCTATGCCCTGGTTGGCTTGGCGCTGGCCTATTTTGCCTTCAACCGAAATCAGCCACTGAGTATTCGGTCTGTTTTTTACCCTCTGTTGGGTGAGCGTATTTATGGCGGCTGGGGTCATGCGATTGACATCCTGGCCACGATCGCCACCCTGTTCGGCGTGGCGACATCCCTCGGTCTGGGTGCCAGCCAGGTTAATGCCGGTCTGAGTCACTTGTTCGGTGTGCCCGAAACTCACTTCGTGCAGATCCTGCTGATTACCGGTATCACTGCCATCGCAACCGTCTCGGTGGTGGCTGGCCTGGACAAGGGCATCAAACGTCTTTCAGAATTCAACATGTTGGCGGCGGTGGCCTTGCTGTTGTTTGTGTTATTGGTGGGGCCGACCTTGTTTATTCTAAACGGCTTTGTAGAAAATATTGGCCTGTACCTGAATGATTTTTTCTATCTCAGTTTCTGGACTGAAACCTACAACGGAGGTCATTGGCAAAACGGCTGGACCGTTTTTTACTGGGGATGGTGGATCGCCTGGTCACCCTTTGTCGGAATGTTTATTGCGCGTATCTCACGTGGCCGAACTATTCGCGAATTTGTTGCTGGTGTTTTACTGGTGCCGACCTTGATGACTTTTGTCTGGTTGAGTGTCTTCGGTGACAGTGCCATGTATATTGAATTGTTTGGTGGGGGAGGTATGGCCGAGGCGGTGAGCCAAAATGTTCCCCGTTCCCTGTTTTTCTTCCTTGAAAAATTGCCTGCGGCGGCGGGTTACACCGTATTCCCTGCCTGGTTGCTGACGGCATCCAGTCTGCTCGCTACCCTGGTGATTATTACTTTTTTTGTCACCTCATCAGATTCAGGCTCACTGGTGATCGATATGATAACCTCTGGTGGCAATCCCAACCCACCGGTTGCCCAGCGAATCTTCTGGGCGGTAATCGAAGGAGTGGTGGCCGCCGCCCTGCTGATTGGAGGGGGGCTATCAGCCTTGCAGACGGCGGCCATTGCCACTGGTTTGCCTTTTACTCTCCTGTTGTTGTTGATGATTTTTAGCTTATATCGCGGCTTGAGCTCAGATCACAAGATTTAGGCTGACAAGTGATAGCAAGTTCCATTGGAGTGTTATGCTATGCCTCAGTGTGGTCTTTCTGAACATAGACTCTTGTACTTTATGATGGGACTCTATATGACACGAGTAATCTAATTGAGGTTCATATGATGAAATATCCTTGCAGATTTATCAGGTGCATAAATTAACTGGGAGCAGAAGAATGTTCAGACGACAAAGGTGATTGTATACAGTATGCCCTATATTCTAAAAAGGCGTGCTAGTTGTTGGTATTATTAGATTCATATTGATGGCCGTAGTTACGGCTTGACTGCGCGTGGTAGCATTGAATTTTTTCAAAATTTTCGCGGTGTGTACCTTTACAGTCCAATGACTGATACTCAGGATTATTCCAATTTCCACATTTGTTTTTCCTTGTGAAATCCAATGAAGTATTTCACGTTCTCTATTTGTTAAGGCTATATTACAGGTGGCTGAAATATGTCTGTTTTCGTTAAAATAAATAGAACCAATCAATGAGTGAATAATTGGAATGACAGTTTTGACAATATGTTTGGTGTGATTATCCCATTGTTTAATGTCAGTAAAAATAATGTAGCTCGCAGCTAATTTACTAATGTCCAGCATGCCGTGTGCCATAATATTTTGTACCCCTGATTTGGATAATTCCTGTTTTAGTGATCGGCAGTCCTGTGGGAATTTATATGAACCAAGTTTAATAAAAATGGGTGAGCATCCCTTAAGCCAATCACCAAATAGCAGGTTACCCGTTGCTTCATGATCTAATAAAAAGTGTTGGATAAAGTCGTTCTTAAATCCATAATTAATATGATATTTAACCTTTTTGTTACGGGTCGATATTATTCCAGCAAAACATTTTGTGTGAGGGAGTAGGAGACTAAGCACTTTCTGTGCTGAATCAAAGTCACTTTTTTTCTTGGTTGATTGACAAAGCATAACCAGATCCAACAGTAGTCGTTCTTCACGTGCTGTTAACATTGTTTGTGCCACTCCATGTGTATGTATTTCATCCAATGTGTGTGCTTTGTCCAGTCGTTCTTTAAAAATTGGTGGTAGCAAATATAACCGGTTGAATTTATACCCTCATGATGTACTACAAAATATGACAGGTTGTAAACCATGCTACACTGTATGGTTTTACAGTGTAGCTTAATTTGTGATAAATGACTGGCATTAATCACAAATAATCCCGGGTTATTTTATCATTAAGTGCACACCTCTTAAACATCTCTCCTCCTTAATTAAATTCATAAGTTCATCGTCCGTATTTATGGCTATTGAAAATACCTATGCCCGTAAACGATGCTGTTTAATTTTGGTAAAGGATGGCTATACATCGTGTGATGCTGGATTTATACATTGCAAGAAAGAACTTATGGTTAAACAGGAATTGTTATAGAGGCAAGTTATTGTAAACAGTGTTGTCACTAGGAAACATAATCACAATATTGTAAGTAAGGTTTATGGTTTGAACAAGCCAACGTTAAAGCCAGGAACGTTGAGCATATGTGATAAAGGTCACAATAATGATTTTTGATGTGGATAATTAGGATATAAATTTAATAACGAGTGCCCTGAATAGATTTAAGGCTGAACTCTTAGAGTATTTTTTATCTGTACCCTAACGGGGACGCAGAATACATGGTTCGTCTTTCATTGAAAAGCAGTTTCACGTTATATTCTAAATTTCATCAGTAGAAAATGCTTAAAAATACTATTTCTTAAAATTTATACGTTATCGATAATGAAATATTGTAGTGAATCTCAATCAGGTGTAATAGTCGTTAAAGGTAAATATTATTAAATAGGCTTGATAGTTAATATCCTTGTGCGTCATATATTTTAAGTTAGTTTGACAACTATGTGCCATTGAAACGTGTATATGCACTCCTTTGCATGTGGTAGTTATGTTTGATCGATTATTGTGTATACATTAATTAGTCCTATGTGGGGTATATTTGAGCAGGTATAGAGTGACTTGTTTGTTGTATTAGCGCAGTGTGCTCCGTAATGAGTTCCTGATCTTAAAGTTAAATTAATGAAATGCATTATGATGGTGCAAAAGGAGATTTCTTGAGACGATGTGTTGTAGCACTTTTTATTCCTCGTATTACAAAATATAGAATTTAAACAAATTAACCTAAACGGGTTATTGTGGTAATCAATGTTAAGGCGTAAATTTCGAGTCTTGGTAGACTGACGCTGAAGGCATAAAAAAATAATCAGTGCAGTTCGTTTAGAGTAATTTGATATTGAATTGTGGATCGGCTTCCTGCTGTCATAAAAAACGGTTGTTTTTTATTCTGGTGTTCTACTTTAAAAATGAAGATGATTAGCGTTAACGTCATAATGTCCGTGTATTATTAATTTTACACCGTTTTGATTGTGTTTTTTATATAAAACACCTGCGAATGGATGTGCCAAAGAGTGTTGTTATAGTTTGTTTATTAATACCTATATTTGTACTTCTCATGCATGAATGTGAATTGAAGTCGGCGTATATATTTCCTGGGATTACCAATATTTCACGGATGCGTACTCCTGCGTTTGAATCACTGAAAGAATGGGTTGCCCCACATTATGATTTTCTTTCTGAACTTTTGTCCAAGGATATAAGGGCATGTGTGGTGGATGGCAAATGTAAAGGAATGGGTGGGATTGAAGCGCAGATAATTGGTTATGCCGCTTCATGTGCTGTTTATGATCACTATGTCGAAAAAAGAGGTGAATCCAGTTATATCAGTGGCTATAGCGTTGGTGTATTTGCAGCTTTTTATGCTGCCAGGTCAATTTCATTTTTGAATGGTGTTGGTTATCTCTACAATCTAAATAGAGTTATTGGTGATTTATGTTTGCATGAAGATAAATTTGCAATGGCATCGGTAGTTGGTTTAACCAAAGAGCAGGTTATATCTGTAATTGGGGATAGGCAGGATATTGATATTGTTAATCAGAACTCAGATACAAGTATGGTGATCTCTGGAAAGGATCATATGATTAGGCTCCTGGAGCCACAAGTTTTGGATGCGGGGGCTGTATTTTTTAAAATGCTCCAAATTGAAAGGCCATACCATGCTAGTTTTTTAACAAAATGTAAGAGAGAGTGGTTGGACTGTTTGAACCGCGATGAGGTGATGGATCCGCTAACGCCGGTTATTTCACCAACCACAACACAAATACTTACAAATAGAAAAGAGTGTATTGACGAGATTGAGAGTAATTTTTGTTCTTCATTCTCATGGTTCGAAACACTGAAACAAATGTGGAATCTCGGTGTTCGAGATATGTATGAATGTGGTGCAGGAAGTGATCTGGAGAGAATAGGGAAATATTCTGGATTAGACCATAAATATCATCGGTTTGGATAGTTTTACTGTTTGCAGCAAAGAAGGAAGGCATATTAAATGAATGAGAGTGATTTACTGGAAGTGCATGCTGAGTCTGCTGTAGAAGATGTTGTTATATGCGAAATCAAAAATGAAATTGCATATTTTATTCTCAATAATCCACCTTCAAATCTCATGAATGAGACTTGGAGTATTCAGGCTCAGGATACGATTGATCTTGTTAGTTCTCTGGCAAATCAGAAAAAATTAAAAGGAGTAATACTTCATTCTTCGGGGAGACATTTTTCTGCAGGTGCCAATCTGGATAGCCTTGAAGAAGCTGTTGTTGGGAGAAAAGAGAATTATTTATCTCGCATGTTACAGAACAGTATCTATTTTGAAAAACTCTTCGACATTCCTGTTCCTGTCGTTGCGGCGCTAAGGGGGGTATGTATCGGAAGTGGACTTGAGTTGGCGCTTGCATGTCACTATCGGATTTGTGACCCACGTTCCGTTATGGGCTCCGTTGAAGCAACATTTGGCATTATGCCGGGCTGTGGAGCGACCGTCAGGCTTCAAAAACTTGTTGGTACTGGACGTGCTCTGGAGTTAATCATGAGTGGTAGAAGGATTAATGCCGAAGAAGCGCTTGCCCTTGGTGTAGTAGATGAAGTAGTCCCTCATCGTGACTTACTGGAAACCGCAGTGGATTACGTAAACAGGCTCTATCCGTGGTATGAAGTGAAGAGACGAAAAG
Source organism: Gammaproteobacteria bacterium (assembly GCA_022712915.1). Lineage (GTDB taxonomy): Bacteria > Pseudomonadota > Gammaproteobacteria > UBA6429 > Thiohalophilaceae > JAHEDB01. The sequence continues at coordinate 5,735 of JAFLJQ010000011.1, forward strand.
TGGAGATGGTGTAATGGAACGTGTGGTTGTAACAGGTTTAGGTTTAATTAGTCCTTTGGGCATTGATTTAAAAAGCTCATGGGAAAACTGCGTTGCGGGAGAATCTGGCGTAGGTCAAATTACCCATTTTGATACACGTGACTTCAAGATAAAAATTGCTGCACAAGTTGCGGATAGTTTTGATGACATGGTAGTAAAAAGTATCAAAAAACGTATTCGAAAACAGATGACTCGTAGTGTTCAAATGTGTTTTCTTGCGACCCAAATGGCTGTAGAGGATTCTGGTATAGAATTTAGAGAAGAAAACTCTGACAGATATGGTGTTGCCATTGGTGCAAGTGGTACTGACTATCCTAGTGATGATATGGCTGACACTTCAGTGTTTAACAGCTCTAGAATTGTCAAATCAATGTCAAATGCTTTTCCTGCTTGGTTAAGTTTGCATTATGGATTGAAAGGTCCAAGTTTCACCGTTGGTACGGCCTGTTCATCAGCCGGTTACGGTATGGCGCTGGCATTTGATCAAATTGCTCTCGGCTTATGTGACGTCATGATAACGGGAGGGGCATGTGCACCGATCCTTCCTGAATTTATTGCTGGTTTTGGCGATATCCAGGCAATGTCTGAGCGTGAAACTAACCCAATAGAGGCTTCATGCCCATTTGATCGTAGACGTGATGGTTTTGTCATGGGAGAAGGTTCAGGGATGTTAGTACTTGAATCAGAAAAATCAGCTCGTGCAAGAGGTGCCCATATTTATGCCGAATTACGTAGACCAGCCTTGTTGGGTGAAGCATACAATATTGTTTCGCCAGGAGTCGATGGTGTGGGGATGGCACGTTGTATGGAAACAGCTCTGAAGCAAGCTGGGATTGATGCTTCTCATGTTGATTATATAAATGCTCATGGGACATCAACACCATTGAATGACCTCTATGAATCTAAAGCTATTAAAAGTGTTTTTGGTTCACATACTAAAAAATTAGCGGTGTCTTCAACTAAATCAATGACAGGTCATTGTTTGGCTGCTGCTGGAGGTGTTGAAGCGGTCTTGTCTTGCATGGCAATAGAGGATGGTGTTATTCCACCAACCATAAATCTTCATGAACAGGATTCTGAAATAGATCTTGATCTTGTACCGTTAGAGGCAAGGCGTATGCCGGTAAATGTTGTTTTATCAAATTCATTTGCATTTGGTGGACATAATTCTGTTGTGCCATTCATAAGATATGGATAGCACCGTAATAATTTGAATAATTAAGTGAGGGATAAAAAATGACTGCGATTACAAATGAAATTAAACAAGAAGTATCTTCTTTTGTTAAAGAGTATTTTGCTGATGAGTGTGAAATAGATATTGATGATATCAAGGATGAGACAAAAATAATTGAAGATCTTGACGGTGATTCACTTATGTTTTTATCACTGTTGGAAATTATACGTAAAAAATATGATGTCCAGGTTGAGATTAAAACAATTGGGAAGAGTTTAATGAAAAGACCGGCTGAAACAATAGGTGAGTTAACTGACATGGTGCTTCTGGTGATCGAGCATGGTGAAAATATCCCTGATGTGGCCGTAGCCTAATAATTTATTAAGGTTGAATAAATATGCAAGCAGCAAAAATAATTGGCACCGGGGCATTTCTCCCAGGAGAAGCAATACCGTTTGATGACATTCAGGCGTATCTTGGAGATGTGCCGGATGCACCTAAGCGAGTAAAACAATGGATGAAAGATATGACTCCGGTCATGAAAGATATGCTTGCGATGGAAAATTATTATTACGCTCTTGATGGTAAAACGCGGGAATTTACTGAAGACAATGTCTCGATGTCTGTAAAGGCTGTAAATAAGGCCCTTGATGCAGCGGGAGTTGAAGCTTCAGATATTGATCTAATCTGTTATGGTTCTGCTCAGCAGAATCAAATGCCGCCAGCGACGGTTCGTATACAGGAAGCGTTAGGTATCAAAACATGTGCAGAAATAGCAATTGTTTCAAATTGTACATCTGCATATAAATCTTTGCTGATAGCAACTGAGATGGTGAAATCAGGACAAAGTAAAAATGCCCTTGTTATATCATCAAATCTGGTTTCATCGTCTATGATACCTGAATATTACAATCAGAAAAAATTAACGCGTGAAACTGTATTTATGCGTTGGTTTTTGTGTGATGGTGCTGCAGCAATGGTTATTAGTTCTGAGGATAATGCTAAGAAAGGTTTGGTCATTGAGGGTAATTTTCTCGAGTCCATCGGTTATGATCGTGAATCAATTATGCACGATGGCCGACCTGCCAGGCCAATGTCGCCGCTTGAAGAGTTTGATTCTGCTTCTCATCATGTCATGCAAAGTTTTCGAAATACTCTTAACTCCGGTGTTTTTCAGGAAGAGACAGGTAAATCTGTTATGTTTTCAGGTATGAAACGCATGGTGAAAAAGCTGGATCTTAATTTTGATGGTCTTAAATATTTACAGCTTAATCTACCAAGTAAACAAATTGTGGAAATATTGCTTGACGAAGTACTCGAGCTGGGTATTGAAAGATCGTCGTTATATACCAAACTTGATGAGCTTGGTTACTGTGGTCCACCAATGGCTCTTATGTGCATCGACCAAATTATGCGAAATGAAAATTTGAAAAATAAAGATAAGGTTTTGAGTTTTGTCACGGAAGTTAGTAAGTTTATGCAAGCCGGGTTTTTACTTCGCGCTGACGGATATGCAAATTAGGATAGGTGTTGGTCATATGAATAATCATGTTGCCGTTATCGGTGTAGGGAGGATGGGAAATTCAATTATTGATTTCCTGACTGGGGCAGGTTTAAAGGTTACTGCGATAACCCGATCATCGAATCAGGCTGATAACTTGAATAAGAAGTGGAAAAAAAACTTGAGTCGACAACTCAAGTATGGGTATCTTTCAGATGAGGAGGCTACGGAATTTGCTGGTAAATTTATTTCTACTTCAGATACAGGCGCTTTGTCGGATGCTGATATTATTATTGAGGCAGTAAATGAAGATATAGAAGTAAAACGTAAGGTTTACTTAAATATTAGTAAGCATATGAAGGCCGATGCAATTGTTGCCAGTAATTCTTCATCAATATTGCCATCAGAGCTTGTTGATGACTCATTTAACATATCAAGGCTTATCGGGTTGCATTTTTTCTTTCCTGTGCCAATAAGCAATATTGTTGAGCTTGTGACACATGCATCACTAGATGATGATGTTTGTCCTCGAATTAATGATTTTATTGATAGTACTGGTATGACCAAAGTTGAGCAGGGTTCACATAATGCATTTCTTCTTAACATGCTTAGTATGGCTGTTGGTGGAGAGGCATTTCGAGGGGCGGCTAAGTTCGGTTTTAGTAAGACAAATGAATTAGCTAAGTCTGAGATCTTTCCACTTGGCCCTTTCTCTCTATTTGACCATGTTGGTATACCTGTAATATTAGAAGCCACTAAGCGTTATTTTGAACGTGATCCATTAAAAAATAAAAAATCATATGAAAGTCTGATGGCCTTCATGGAACTGATGATGCAGCAAAAGGGCGGAGTCGGCCTGAAGTTTTCAGATATTGAATACCCGGATGATTTATTAGGTTGGACCTCACCTGAAAAATTTCTGGCAGATGATGAGAATGAATTTCATCGTAGATTATTATATTTGCATATTAATACTTGTTTGTTCTCGGTTGAAAGAGGGTTGATAGATAAAAATATTCTTGAAACATCAATAAAGACCATTATGGGCGCAGATAAGGGACCGTTTGAGCTTGCTGAAGAAATCGGCTTTAGCGAGTTAAAAAAGGTGTTGGCTGAATATTATAAAGAAAGTGGGGCGGAATATTATCGTCCGTCTTTATTACTGGAGAAGTTATATGAGCATTCGTAGTGGGATAATTGATTTCGATAAACAGGGTGACATTGCAATACTTACTCTTCGCAACCCTCCGAGAAACAGATTGCCAGATCCTGTTTTTGTTGATCCAGATATATTATATCAACATTTACATGAACAGGGTTTGAGAGGAGTAATATTAACCGGCGAGGGTAATAATTTTTGTGAAGGTGCTGCGATTGATAGCAATGTCCCGGAAGATATTCATCACCGTATGAATGAGGGAAAAAGGATTCTGGATCTTATCGAGGAAAGCCCTGTGCCGGTTATAGCAGCCATAAATGGGGCTTGTTTTGGTGGTGGTCTTGAAGTGGCGCTAGCTTGCCATATTCGTATTGTTGGCGCTAGTGCAATGTTAGGTTTCCCAGAGGCAGAACTTGGAATTATGCCAGGGCTTGCGGGAACTCTTCGTTCAGTAGAAGAGTTGGGATACTCACATGCTCTGCCACTTTTATTGTCGTCTGAATATGTGAGTGGAGAAAAGGCTGTTGAACTGGGAATTGCACATTATGTTGTTCCTCGCCAGAAAGTATTGAATAAAGCTTTTGAGGTGTTTGGTAGTATCTTAGGAGATAAAAAAAGCAAGGTTATAAATTACATTATGAAGTCAGCTTTAGCGGGTAAGCGCATGGAACGCAAGGCTGCTCTTGAACTTGAGACAAAGTTGGTCGTTGAGCTAGTTGAAGAGCAATATAAAAGTCAGGCGCAATTACAGGGCGCGTAGTGTTGGGCATGGTCATGAATAAAAAAGAAAATATTTTGTGTGAGCAAGGTAAACATATTTCATTTGAGATAAATGATGCTGTTGCACGTATCACACTTGATCGCCCTGAAAAATCTAATGCATATAGTGGCGAGATGCTTGATCTCCTTGAGTCGACTATTGATGTAATACTTCATGATGAAGAAATTAATGTGCTGGTATTAGATTCCTCATCAAAAAATTTCTGTGCTGGTGCGGATTTAAATGAGATCAATCATAGAACATCCAACGATATCCTGAACTTAAAAAGTCGACGAATTTTTGAAAAGTTATATCATGCCCCAATTGTTTCTATTGCTGCTGTTACAGGGTGCGCGGTTGCCGGTGGTTTTGAGTTAGCTCTTGCCTGTGACTTTATTATAGCTTCTGATAATTCACGTTTTTGGCTCCCTGAGGTTGAAATTGGTCTGATACCTGCTGCTGGAGGTATCAATCGGCTTGTACAACAGGCGGGCCCTATGCTTGCAAAGGAAGTTATTATTTGTGGCCGCAAATTGGATGCAAATGAAGGATATAAGTATGGCCTTGTGACAAAAGTAGTGAAAGAAGATGAACTAGGTAATGAGGCTTTTAACTTGGCAAGAAAGATATCAAATCGGCCTTCTTCGGCAGTGAAAATAGCCAAGATTTCTATTAATGAAGCGGTATTGTCGCAGAAATCATCACTTGATTTATTCGGTCAGGTGTTTCTAAATGAATTACGAAATAAGAAAAAAATTAGCTAGGAGTGAGGAAAGTTAGATGCAAAGTAATGCAACAGAGTTGATGAAGAGATCCATAGCTTCGCCACGTGCAATTGGAGTGGGAACAGCAAACCCTGAAACTAGTTACGATCAGGAAGCTGTAGCCGATCTTTTTGGTGAGAAGGCTCCGCGTATTAGAAAACTTTTTACAAATTCTCATATAGAGAAGCGTTATCTTTATCTTCCTAAACCAGGCCCGACTGGATTATTAACTCAGGAAGATATTGCTTCTCAGCAAAATAAACATCTTCAAGGAAGTCTTGAGATGGGAGATAAGGCCATAACTAAATGCTTATCAGAAAGTGAACTGACTGTAAAAGATATTGATGCCGTTATTTGTGTCACAAGCACTGGGTTTATTTGCCCTGGTTTATCTGCACATATAACAAAAAAAATGGGTTTTAGGCCTGATATTCGACGGACTGACATTCTTGGCATGGGGTGTAGTGCTGGGATGAACGGTTTGCAGAGTGCAACTGACTATGCCCGGGCGAACCCCGGAAAGAAAGTTTTATTATTGGCGACAGAAGTTTGCTCAGCAGCCTATTATATTGATGGTTCCGTGACAACAGCGGTTGTTAACTCTTTATTTGGAGATGGAGCGGCCGCTGTTGTTATCACTGCGGATGATGAACACCGTTGGTCTGATGGGCCGTCAATTTTAGATTTTGAATCAGAAGTTATTACTGACAATATTGATGCCTTACGATATAACCTTGTGAAAGGAAGATTATCATTTTACCTGGATAGAGATGTTCCATATGTGATTGGATCAAATATTCATAAACCTATTCAACGTTTGCTAGAACGGAACAATATGAAACTGCGGGATATTGACCATTGGGTGATACATTCAGGTGGAAAAAAAGTAATTGATAGCATTAAGTATAATATTAATGTTACGAATTATGATGTTAGACACACACTTAGTGTGTTGCGTGACTATGGGAATATGTCATCGTGTTCATTTTTATTCAGTTATGACCTTTTACGTAATGAAGGTGTTGTAAATGAAGGTGATATTGGTATGGCTATAGCTATGGGGCCTGGTGTGTCAATTGAGACTGCATTATTACGTTGGTAATATAAGAACTAAAAGTTAACTAGTTATGTAATTAGTTAATATACCGTTATGAGACAGATATTGGAGTGGGAGATATTTATGACATATGAGAAACTACAGTTTAAAAAAACAGGGGTCATAGCTGAGATAAACTTAGGCGCTACTTATTTCGACAAACTTATGATGTCTGAGATGAATGATGTTTTGGATAAAGTATGTGATGATTCAGATATAAAGTTTTTTATTGTCAGTGGTCATGATGGAGTGTTTAATAAAGGTATTGATTTCTATAATTTTTCCGACTCTGAAATGATTGATGTTGCCGACTTTAATCGATGGGAAAAGCTTACGCATCGTATACAAAATATTAATGCGGTTACTATCGCGTTAATTGATGGTGTTTGCGATGGTGCAGGAATTCAACTTGCGCTTTCATGTGATTTGCGCATTGCCTCACAATCTAGTGTGTTCTCTCATAATGAAATTAAATCTGGATTTTTGCCAGGAAGTTATGTGATGCAGCTTGGCAAGTACTGTGGTATAGGGCGTGTTCATGAGCTTCTTCAAAGTGGATGCGCATATACGGCTGAGCAGGCAAAGGAGATGGGAATCATAAATGATTGTGTGGCTGACCCTTCTTTAGCACTGGAATTGCGCATTAAACAATATTCAAAATCAAGTATCAAACTTCATAATTTAACGAGAAGGTTGGTACGTGAAGCTTTTGAAATGTCTTATAACGATTTTCTTGGTTGCTGTCAGGCGGCACAACATCAGGCCATCATTAACAATCAAGGTGACCCACAGAAAACAGCCAATTTGGAACATGAGAATAGAGGCGTTATAAGCGCACTATGAAGAATGGATGTCCAGTTAGGGTTGAATTTGAAGATGTGGATAGCTATAAAATTGCTCACCATACAAAGCTTTTAGCTTATCTTGAAAGGGCTAGAACGCTGTATTTTAGAAATGTTGGGATAGGTCTCGATAAGCTGCCATTTGCAGTTTTAGTCTATCAGGTTTCTATGCGTTTTATCAAGACAGCCAAGTTGTTTGATGAGTTATTGGTGACGGCAAAAATCAGTGAGTGTGATGGCTATAAATTTAAGGTAGAGCAAAAAATATTTCGAGGCGATGAACTCCTTGTGAAGGCGCATGTCGTTCATGCATTGCAGGATTTTGATACATTAGAAATGGTGCCTGTGCCGGATATCATTGTTGGTATGATGAGCAGGTAAGATTGTTGTTATATGATTTCCTGTGGAATTGATGTTGAGTCTTTAGATAGGGTGAATTATTTGTACCGTCAAGGTGCCATGCCACTCGGACTTTTTTCAGACATAGAGTTACGTTGTATTAATTCAGACATTATTGCGGCTCACGCTTTTGTTGCAAAAGAAGCAGTATTGAAGTCGTTAGGTGCAGGATGGTTTAATACTGATGTCGATGCCCATGATATTGAGCTTGGATTTGATGTCCGCATGATGCCGACGTGCGTTACTTTTCATGGGGCGGCAAAACGAAAAGTTGACGAGGGTGATTTTAAGAGTCACACCCTTGATTTTTTTTATTTTGGCCGTGAACTATTGGCTCTATTTGTTCTGTCTGGCACACAAAATAATAGTATGAAAAAGAGTGTGGTTGTCGTAGATCGTATCCAATTGAATATGAGAGATTTGTGTTCAAACGAAACGCTTGAACTCCAACCGGCAGATGAAACATATTTAGTGTCTACGAAATTATTGGGCAAATTGGCGGTTAAAAAAGCGGTTTGTGAAATAACAAATAAGTGCCGATTATCGGCGAATGGGTATGTGGGGCATGATAGTTTTGGTGCACCAATATGGGTTGAGTCGCTATCAATGGGTTTTCCCGCAGACAAAATAGATGCTGTTTCAATTACACATAACCGTAACTATGCATGTGGTGCGGCAATAATAGACGTATAGCAATATGGAGATTAAAGTGAAAGAACCGTATAAAATACTGGTTATATATTATTCGCAAACAGGAAAAAGCAAAGACATTTTAGACTGTTTTCTTAAACCTCTGCGTGATCAGCCTCTCGTAAAAATAGATGAGGTTTCAATTGAGCCGGTTAACCCATATCCATTTCCTTGGCCGAAACTCTATTTTTTCAGCATATTTCCGGAATGTGTTTACGAGACACCTATCGAAATAAAAGAGCCAAAGTTTAATGAGGATGATGACTATGATCTTGTTATTCTGGGATCTCAAGTCTGGTTCTTATCTATAGCCATACCTATGGTGTCATTTTTGAAGCACGCAAAAAGTCGAATTCTCAAGGACAAGCCTGTAATTACAGTCGTGTCATGCCGTAAAATGTGGATGTATACACAAGAGCGCCTTGAGCATTATGTCGCTCAGTTGGGAGGTAAACTTGTTGATAAGGTTCTGGTGACCGCCCAGGGTGATCAGATGCAGACACTCACGGCAACCAAAAATAATTTGTTTGAAGATAAAAATAAACCAAACAAAAAAGAATGGTTGGCATCGGAAAGTGTATTGCTGCGGACTGAGCAGCAAGGACAAGAACTGCTGGAAGCTATAAATTCGAATGCTGTGTCAAATGGACACATATTTAGCGCGCCTTCAGAGGCGTTCTCTGATACTAATTTTGCTCACCCAGAAAAAGTTGCCAGACGAAGTTTTCTTGCCTGGGGTAAATGGATAATGAAAGTTTCTCCTTCTAAATCACTATTACGATATTCTCTAACCATTGTTTTTCTGTTTACTTTTTTTATTAAAGTATTTATTGGATTACCATTGTGGCCTTTGGTGCAGCGTTTCAAAAAAAAACCTGACACATCACTGGCATAACGGTAACTGTAGCATTTGAGGGTACTTTTTTAATATGAATAATTTGAACTCAATGGTTGATAGTCAGCGTACAAAAAAAATGTTTTATACGGCACAGAAAATTAAAAATACCACCGCTATACACAAATTGATTATAGGTTTTTCCACGACATTTTTTGAGTCAATACAGACTAACTTGTCAAGAAGTGTTGCCGCATCTATAATGTTGCTATTTACACCTTCTTTGGTTACAGCAGATGACTCAAGTGTCCTGTATAAAGAGAAATGTGAAGTTTGTCACGGTGTGGACGGTGATGAGGTTACTCAGGTGACTCACTCTATGCGAATAAAACCTACCAATTTTGCAAATGGCGAGTATAAGTACCGAACAACACGGTGGGGAGAGTTTCCAACAGACTCGGATATTGAGCGGTCAATTCGTTATGGTATTATGGGAACTTCAATGCCTGTTTGGGATGACCTCTTATCAGATGAACAAATCAGTGGTTTAGTTCTGTATATTAAGGGTTTATCAAAAAGAAAATTTAGTCAATCTAAACCGATTATTGTGCCATCGTTCAATTTGAACGACGCAGATGTTGAAAAAGGCAAGCAATTATATATTAAGTCCGGCTGTGACACATGTCATGGCATAAACTTGGATGGACGGGAATATCTCATTGCCCGCATTAAAAATAATATTTCAGACGGCGTGAGACCCAGAGATTTGACAGATCACCGTAATTTCCGCTGGGGATCATCATTAAGTGACATATATACGAGCATATATACGGGACTCAACGGTACGATAATGCAGGGTTATGGTGATCGTTTATCTAAAAATGAGATAATAGATTTGTCTGCATATATAGAAACTGTTTTTAATGAGAGAGAGAGAAAACGCTGGTTAAAGCCTGTTGTCGAAACCGTTGAGGAGCGGGGTGATTATTTATTAAGCATTGGAACATGTGAGTTGTGTCATACATCGATGAGTCGGGATGCTGGTTTTATTAAAGAATTAGCCTATTCTGGTGGCACAAAGGTTGTGAGTCCGCAGGATGGTATTTTTTATTCCCGGAATATAACGTCGGATATGGAGTCTGGAATAGGTACATGGAGCATAGAAGAGATTAAACGGGCGATCAGGTTGGGTGAATCACGGGATGGTGGGGCGCTTTATGCTTTCAGTATGCCCTGGATATTTTATTATACGATGAAGGATAGTGATGCTGAAGCGATTGCGTATGCTTTGAAAAGAATTCCCCCTACATATAATAAAATTCCGTCCAATGAGCCTTCAAGTTTATGGCAAAGCTTTACGAGTAAGTTGCAGGTTACGCTGGGCATGATTGATCGTACTCTGATTTTCGAAGCTGAAAGTCAAGGTATACGAGATCGAGAAAAAGGCAAGGATATACCCAATCAATCAGATAAAAGACATTGGAGTATTCTTCCACCTATGGGGTTTGCAAGCGCAGAAAAAGTTGTGGAAATTGCCGGTTTTGATCTACCTATTCCGGCTTTGACAGGCTCTGAGCAAGAGGATGCAAAACTTAAGCATGGTCGATATTTGGTTTCCATCGCACCTTGTTCGCTATGCCACACACCTACTACAGGAAAAATATTCTTAGAAGGAGCCCCCAGTTTATCGGGTGGACTTAGGGTCTCGCTAGATCACTTTGGCACTGTCTATACAGGAAATTTGACCTCCGATCTTGAAACTGGATTAGGACGTTGGAACGATCGGGAAATACGACGTGCACTACGAAGTGGTATTAAGAAAGACGGTACGATGATGCATTTTCAAGCTATGCCTTGGAGTGTTTATGCCAACATGACTGAATTAGATATGGACGCGGTGATTGCTTATTTGAGAGTATTACCGGCGGTGTATAAACGGATACCAAAAGCGGCACCATTTGATTTGGGTGACTATACTATTTCGGATCATGATTTTGGTATTCAAGAGAAATAATGTAATAAATGATCAGGGAATATTATTGTGACGATTATTGAATTGACTGATGTACATAAGACCTATCACCTTGGCGAAACACTGGTTAAGGCATTACGGGGCGTTAGCTTGGGCATTGATGAAGGTGATTTAGCTGCGGTTTGGGGCGCGTCTGGCAGTGGGAAAAGTACGTTATTGAATATTATAGGCCTGGTTGATGAGCCGAGTAGTGGAACTCTGACGCTCAATGGTAGTGAAGTGGGTGATATGTCTGACAATGCTAAAACTGATCTACGCTCTCGCTATATGGGATTTATTTTTCAGAACTTTAACCTGATGCCCATTTTGACAGCGTTAGAAAATGTCATGTTGCCACTACAAGTTCAGGGTATTTCAGCATTGGAAGCTCAGGATAAGGCATTAAATAGTTTGAAAAGTGTTGGTATGGAAAAATTTTCTCAGCATCGTCCAGATAAACTTTCTGGCGGGCAGCGGCAACGCGTGGCTATTGCCAGGGGACTGGTGACGGAACCCAAGTTGTTGATTTGTGATGAACCTACTGCAAACCTGGATTTTGAAAATGCCGAACGTGTAATGGATTTGATGTGTGAACTTAATGAAAAGAGAGGTATTACTTTTCTGTTTTCGACGCATGATACGCGCCTTATTGACAGGGTAAAGCGTATTATCTATATCGAGGATGGCACAATCGTAAAGGATGAAAGAAAATGATGTGGCTGAAATTCGCATTGCGTAATATTTATAAGAACCGGCGTCGTAGTGCTGCGACGATACTGGCGGTTGCGTTGGGGTTTTGTTCAATCAGTTTATTTCATGGTTATACACAGGAAACCTATGCTGGGGTGGCTACATCGATTATTCATGGTGGGGGAGTTGGTCATCTCACGGTATTCAAGCAAGGTTTTAGTGAGCGAGGTCGTCTCGAGCCTGAAAAATACCTGTTTGATGAACAGGAGGTAAAAAAAATTCAGGCACTGGTTAAGTCTATATCTGAGGTGTTACTTGTCACCCCTCGGTTGAATTTGTCAGGTCTGATTTCGAATGGCAAGACGTCGACTATTTTTTTGGCGGAAGGTGTTGTGCCCGATGATGATGCGCGTCTGCGTGGAGAGTTTATGTTGAAGGGCGGTGGACTCGACAGTCAAACACCGAGCGCCGTTCAGGTGGCGACCGATTTAGCCACCATACTTGAATTGGTACCAGGCGGCAACGCCGTCATTATGGGTAACACTTTTTCGGGTATGGTCAATGCGCTGGATGTGGATATGCGAAACACTTATAACACCGGTGTTGACGCGACTAATGATAAATTTATTCGCATGAGCCTAGAGCATGCTCAATTGTTTTATGATACTCAGGGGGCCGACAAATTAGTGGTGTTATTGGATAACATCCAACATATTCCAGCAGTTAAAGCACAGATCCAAGCCTTGGCGAAAAAAAATGGGCTCGATATTGAGATTAAAACGTGGGATGAGCTGGCAACATTTTATCATCAGCTTAAGTCTATGTTTGACATGATCTTCCTGTTTATTTTTACCATTGTTATTGTTGTGGCGGTGATGAGTGTGATTAACACCATGTCGATGACTGTTATTGAACGTATCCGTGAGATTGGCACTTTGCGAGCCATCGGTGTGCGGCGTAGTGGGATCAAGTGGTTGTTTTCTGTCGAAGGAGGAGCCCTGGGCTTGCTCGGCAGTGCACTGGGGGTTATTCTGACCATTTCTGTTCATTTTTTAATGAAATCAATGGCCTTTACGTTTATACCACCCTCCAGTTCCGCCGAGGTAACCTTAAGCGTACAACTTGACATTGGTTTTATGCTGGTCTTATCTTTACTTCTTATTTTATTAGCGCTGCTCTCAGCCTATTTCCCAGCAAAACGTGCAGCAAAATCACCGATTGTGGATGCATTGGGACACGTTTAGTTATTTCTGTCTTGAACCAGTTAAGGATTAGGTAATTATGTTGTATAAAAAAATATTAATGCTGCCAGCATTGATGGCGTTATTTTTTACTCAGGTTCATGCTGTGGAAGTCGATCTGAAAGCACTATTAAAATCAGCAGACCGTTCCCGAGGCAACCTGCAGGGCTTGGTTTGGAGCGTTGAAACATTGACTCTGGAGCAGGGTAAGGCAGGTCAGACCCTCAAGTTTCGGCTTTTTACAAAAAATGCTAACTCTTTGATACGGTTCACCTCTCCTTCACGGATGCGGGGACAGATGATGTTGATGCGTGATAGAAATATGTGGTTTATTCGTCCGGGTTTGAGAAAACCGGTAGCCATTTCTCCACGGCAGCGGTTAACGGGGGCGGCCTCAAACGGTGATATTGCTTCGACTAACTACGCTGGAGATTACGATGCTATTTTATTGGGTGAAGAGAGTGTTGAGGGTAAACTCTGCCATATTCTAGAGTTGACCGCAAATAATAAAGGGGTCACCTATGATAAAATAAAATACTGGATTTCCAAGTCTGAAGGCCTTGGTCAGCGTGCAGATTACTATACTGTTTCGGGTAAATTGTTTAAAAAGGCGAGCTTTGAATACAATAACTCTATCGGTGTGGATAAGAATAAAATTTCTTTTATCTCGAAGATGGTGATTACAGACACTTTATCGGATGTTAAAACAATCCTGTCTTTCTCTGACATTGTTGTTCAAGATGTTGCTGATTCCAAGTTTAATCTAAATCTGCTCGTACGTTAAATGATGCAAAAAAGGCAATGTTTTGCTGTCATCTGCGCGTGTGCTGTGGTGATACAGGGTGTGTTATCTATATCTGTTGAAGCCGTAGAGGTTGATGTGCATGCGCGCCAGCTCTCTTATTTGTCATGGCAACAGACTGAATCATCCTCACAAAATCCTGATAATGATTTTCTTGGCTTATATCGTTATCAGGCTCATGCTGAGCTCAGGCCAGATATATCGCTTGTCGGTAACCGCTATCAGCTAATGCTGAAACCTCGTTTTAGTTATGATTATTGGTGGCATAAGGTTGGTGTACCAGAAGATAATGAGTCAAAGGATGATGCTTATCTGAATGAAGGTTTGCTTCAGATTGGATTTACACCGACATTTTTTACTTCGTACGGGCGTGAAAATTTACAATGGGGTCCTACCTCTTTACGAACCCCCTCAAATCCTTTTTTTAGTGACAATGGCCAGGATAAGCCCAAAAAAGAGGTTGAGGGTAAGGACTTTTTAAAGTTTATCTACCTGCCTAGTGATTGGTTTACTGTGGGAGTTATTGGCAATCTGGAGCAGGGGGGGATGCGCGCAGATAGCTCGGTGGCTGATCCAGAATTCAAGCGTAAGTATGCGCTTAAGCTTGACATGTTGGGTGTTAATTATAATGCAAGTCTTTTGTTATCTAGGCGCGAAGGTGGTAATGAAACATGGGGTGGTTTTGTACAGGTAACAGTAAGCGATGCTTTATTAGCGTACTTTGATGCCGCTGTTAATCGTGGTAATACCGCCCTTTATCCTCGATTGGATCCTGGACATCCACTGGGTGGCGATTTTGTTCGTCGATACGATAGTACCACAGAAGAACGTTTTATTGGCATTGTTGGTGCTTCTTATACACTGGAAAATAGTGCAACGGTTAGTTTAGAGTATTTGTATAACGGTACGGGTTATAATGATACGGAGGCTGAAGCCTATTATACGTTACGGCAAAATGCCGCGGACAATATACATCATCCTATATTTGGTGGACTTGCTCATTCTCATCTTGCTGAAACATTGAATCCTGGACTAATCTTGCTTCGACGAAATTATCTGTTGTTACAATATACTTTTAATGAAATGGGAAATAATCTTAGTTATACCTTTAGGTTGACTACAAATTTGGATGATGATTCTGACAAAGTCACGCTCATTACTGAATATGCTTATAATGACTATTTGCAAATTTTTGCTGTTGGCGATATGAGTCAAGGTCGTAGCGATACTGAGTTTTCATCATTTCTCAGTAGTAATTTAATGATTGGTTTTGAGTATACGTTTTGATTTTTTTCTTGTTATTACGGATTGAGTTTTGTATGCCTTTGTTCTGTTCTTATTGTCTTGCGGTAAACTACCGATAGGCACAGGGCGAAAAGAGTGTCGTGATGTATTAAAGAGAGCGGGCTTTAAAAACATTTTAAGGTGTCGTCGTTCTAGGTGATGAACTCCTTCGGAAGTTAATACGATTAAATATGAGAGACAAATTCGGTATTTGGACTCTTGTATGAAGACGTAAATCGTGCCTGAAAATTTAGAATAGGTGGTGAATTAAATGGAAAAGACGACTGTTTTTATGTTTCCTGGACAAGGTGCTCAACATGAAGGAATGGGGACTGAACTTTACGACAAATATCCTGAGTATGCTGAGATTGCCAACGAGATATTAGGTTATGACATCAAAAAATTAACCGCAGGTGAGTTAGAGCAATCTTTAAATTTTACAAAATATACACAACCAGCTTTGTTTGTTGTGAATAGTTTATATTATAAAGATATTATTGAAAAGTCGGGTGTTCCTGACGTTGTTTTAGGGCATAGTTTGGGGGAATATAATGCTTTGTTAGCGGCCGGAGCTGTTGATTTTGAAACTGGATTGATGCTGGTGAAACGACGTGCGGAATTGATGTCCAATGTTACCGGAGGCGGGATGCTTGCCGTCATGCAACTTGATATAGATATCATATCCGACATTATTGACTCAGAGCTAAAACAGGGCACAGTAGGGATAGCCAATATTAATAATGAAATGCAAACTGTTTTATCCGGGAATGTTGATACATTGTTCAAATTAAAAACGGAACTTGAAAATAATGGTGCAATTGTTGTAAAACTCCAGGTCAGTGGTGCCTTTCACTCTATATATATGGAACCTGTGGCGATGGAGTATAAAAGATATGTTGAAGATTTTGCATTTAAAAAGCAAAATATTCCGGTTATTTCAAATGTTACCTCGGAACCCTATGATGATGCCTATATAGTAGAAATGTTAGTGAAACAATTGTATTCCACGGTTAATTGGTCGGGCTCTATTAAGTACCTGTTAGATAAATACGAAAATGTCAATTTTGTCGAGGTGGGTCCAGGAAGAGTGCTGTCTGGATTATTGCGATACCTTAAAAAAGAATGGAAAAACAGGACAGTCATACATAACATGGACATTGTTTGAATCCAGGTGTTTTGAATATATGATATTATCAATGTTGCAGGCAAAACTACATCGTGCATGTGTCACGCACTCTGATATTGATTATGAGGGATCGTGCGCTATTGATAGTGAGTTACTGGCGATTGCCGGTATGATGAATTATCAGCAACTACATATCTATAATGTTACTAACGGTGAGCGCTTTACAACATATGCTATATCAGCGGAATCAGGTTCTAAAATAATTTCTATAAATGGTGCGGCCGCCCATAAGGCTAGCCCGGGAGATCGGATTATAATTTGCACCTATATTGAATGTGAAGAATACCAGCTTGCTATGCATGCCCCAAACCTTGTATATCTTGATATTGATAATGATGTGATTAGACAAAGCAACTGTATTCCAATACAGAAATGCTCATGAATTCTATCGCTAATATCTTTTATTGTTCATGTTATATATGAATATATTGATTGAGAGTGTCGTTTATTAGTCAGCGCTAAATCTTCTTCCTGTCAGTCTATTATTTAATAAAATAAGCCTGAATCCCCCGGAGTGACACTCATTTTCTCAAATACATTAAGTAAAGTTGTTCTGTTACTCTGTGATTGTTTTAAATGGACTAAAATAGCCGCCAAGATAGTGTATCTATGAATGCTGTTACCTTAACCGCATAGCCCAATAGTTCTCACTCGGCATCAATGTACTTTGCCTCAATCGAATCTCTACGTATAAAATGTGCGCCAGTGCATGAGAGAATGAATGCCCTGTTTTATCTGCGTGTGCCGTATTTTCAAACACTGAAGAATGAGATGATAGTGAGGTTTTTTGATCACACCATATTTGATTGGCTAGGAAAATATCTGCTGTTAACCTGCGGGATATTAAAACACGATACGATTGCTGGGTTATTATCACGCATTGATCCCAGAGAATTCAGAAAAGCTTTTTCCTATGGGTATATTTAGATCATTGATGGGAAAGTAGTTCGATATAATTTTATGACAAAATAATGGAAAAGCCTTGTTTTGCTCTGTATGGAGTGATTTTTACCAGTGGATAGTGGTAAGTTGGTGATAAGTTGCACTGGGTATTGGATGTCACGTTTTAAAAGAATGAATCTTGGACAGGGTTCGAGGTGATGAATGCTTTGAGAAGGCTTCCCTTTAATTTGCAGAAATAGCACTATACCTGACAGGTGAGATTGACAAGAAAAAGATGACTGTTTTGGGTGCCCCGTTCTTGGTTGGATTGATTTGGGGGGCATGACGTAATACTCATGCTTTTGAGGGGGAGATTCAGGCTATCGTCTGTTTCGAAGTGAATAAATTCAATTTCAGAACCAAATTACAGGCTTTTATCTGCGCATGAGGCTTATTTTCATGCACATTTAACATGGTTTGGGATATAATTCGCCGCTATTTTTCCGATGAATGCGAGTCAGAAGACTTAAATTAGCTGCGGTCACCGTCCGGGCATTCGCCGATTTGATGATCCCCGAATTTTATTAAATTGTTAAGAGTAATATAAGAACATGACTGATTTAGCACAGTACAGAAACATAGGTATTTTCGCCCACGTGGACGCCGGTAAGACTACCACCACGGAACGTATTTTGAAGCTGACGGGTACCATCCATAAGTTGGGTGAGGTGCATGATGGTGCCGCCACTACTGACTTCATGGATCAGGAAGCCGAGCGTGGTATTACCATTCAATCGGCTGCTATTTCCTGTGAGTGGGATGGCCACCGTTTTAATATCATCGACACCCCGGGACATGTGGACTTTACCATTGAAGTATACCGTTCCCTCAAGGTTCTTGACGGCGGTATCGGTGTGTTCTGCGGTTCCGGCGGTGTGGAACCACAATCAGAAACCAACTGGCGCTATGCTAATGATTCAGAAGTGGCTCGGGTCATTTTTGTCAACAAGCTTGACCGCATAGGGGCTGATTTCTACCGTGTTGTGAAGCAGGTTGAAGAGGTATTAGGTGCCAACCCACTAGTGATGGTGTTACCTATTGGTATCGAAGACGATTTTAAAGGTGTGGTTGATTTGCTGACGCGCAAGGCTTGGGTTTGGGATGACTCCGGTCTACCTGAAAATTATATAATCCAGGAGCCCCCTGCTGATATGGCCGATGCTGTCGAAGAATGGCGTGAAAAACTCATTGAAACGGCCGTTGAGCAGGACGATGATCTGATGGGCAAATACCTGGATGGTGAAGAGCCTTCTATCGAAGATATCAAGCGTTGTATCCGCAAAGGCACGATTGCCCTGGACTTCTTCCCCACCTACTGTGGTTCGGCCTTTAAGAACAAGGCTATCCAGCTGGTTCTGGATGCGGTGGTAGATTACTTGCCAAATCCAATGGAAGTTAAGCCTCAGCCTGAAACCGATGAAGAAGGCAATGAAACGGGTGAATTTGCGATTGTTGATGTCAAACACCCCTTCCGTGCCCTGGCCTTTAAGATCATGGATGACCGTTTTGGTGCTCTGACCTTTATCCGTGTCTACTCCGGTAAACTAAACAAAGGTGACTCGGTACTGAATACCTTTACCGGTAAGACTGAACGTATCGGCCGTATTGTAGAAATGCACGCTGATGAGCGTATTGAACTGTCTGGCGCTCAGGCGGGTGATATCGTGGCTGTTATCGGCATGAAGAATGTGCAGACCGGTCATACCTTATGTGATCCGAAGCACCCGGCGACACTGGAACCGATGGTGTTTCCGGATCCCGTCATCTCGATTGCGGTTGCGCCAAAAGACAAGGCAGCCTCTGAAAAGATGGGTATCGCGATTGGCAAAATGATACAGGAAGATCCATCGTTCCGTGTTGAAACCGATGAAGACAGTGGTGAAACCATTCTTAAAGGGATGGGTGAGCTGCACCTGGATATCAAGATTGACATCCTTAAGCGTACTCACGGGGTAGAAGTGATCGTGGGTAAGCCACAGGTGGCTTATCGTGAAACAATAACCAAGCGTGTGGAAGATAGCTACACGCACAAGAAACAATCAGGTGGTTCTGGTCAATACGGTAGGATCGATTACGTTATCGAACCAGGTGAATCTGGCACGGGTTACATATTTGAATCTGTTGTCACCGGTGGTAACGTGCCGCGTGAATTCTGGACTTCAGTGGAAAAAGGTTTCCGCTTGAGCATGGATCGAGGTGTGTTGGCGGGTTTCCCCTGTCTCGATTTTAAAGTTGTTCTGGTGGATGGTGCCTACCACGCGGTGGATTCCTCGGCCTTAGCCTTTGAAATTGCGGCCAAAGCGGCCTATCGTCAGTCCATGCCGAAGGCCGGCCCGCAATTGATGGAACCCATCATGAAAGTGGATGTGTTCACGCCCGAGGCTCACGTTGGTGATGTGATTGGTGACTTAAATCGTCGTCGTGGCATGATCTCAGGTCAGGAAGCGGGCCCGACCGGTGTGCGTATCAAGGCCGAGTGTCCACTGTCCGAAATGTTTGGTTACATTGGTGACTTGCGTACCATGACTTCCGGGCGTGGCCAGTTTTCCATGGAATTTTTGCACTATAGCCAGTGTCCAAAAAATGTGGCTGAAGATGTAATTAAGGAAACGTTGGAACGCGAAGAGAAAAAGAAATAGTCCGCTAATTATAGCGAAAGTTAAGAAGGGCGGTGACAAAAGTCCCCGCCCTTTTTTTTCATATATTTCATTGAGCGAATTATTTTGTCACAGTTAAACTTCTCATCTCTTTCTTTAACTCAGCCTATGTTGGATTGTCTTGAGTCATTGGGATATCACCAAATGACACCAATTCAGGCACAGAGTTTGCCGCATATCCTAGATAATAAAGATCTGATTGCGCAGGCAAAGACCGGCAGTGGCAAGACGGCAGCATTTGGTATTGGCTTGATAACCAGCATTGAAGCTGAAAAATTCAAGGTGCAGGCCCTGGTGCTTTGTCCTACGCGTGAATTAGCGGAACAAGTTGGTAAAGAGATTCGTCGGTTGGCGCGTTTCACCCAGAATATTAAGTTGTTGACACTCTGTGGTGGTGTGCCGTTTGGACCTCAGGCGGCATCTCTGGAAAAGGGCGTGCACATTGTTGTCGCCACGCCGGGTCGCTTGCTCGATCATTTGTCCAGGCAGACTTTAAATCTGAAAAGTATAAAAATGCTGGTGCTGGATGAAGCGGACAGGATGCTGGATATGGGCTTTAATGAGGCCATGACATCCATCATTGCCGAGACACCAAAAACCCGCCAGACCTTATTGTTTTCTGCGACATTTCCTGACAGCATAAAAAAAATGAGCCGCTTGGTTCAACGGCAACCGATAAGTGTAAAAGTAGAATCTGATCACGTCCCTATTGAAATAGAACAGTTATTTTTTGAAATCAAAAAGCATGAAAGAAACAACAGCCTATTATTGTTGTTGACGCATTATAAACCGGCCTCGGTGGTTGTTTTTTGTAAAACAAAACGTGATACACAGGATGTGGCCGATATGCTAAATCAAAAAGGCCATTCGGCGGTGGCCATTCATGGTGATCTCGAACAACGTGATCGTAATCAGGTTCTGATACGATTTTCTAATCAAAGCTGTCCCATTTTGGTTGCAACCGATGTGGCGGCTCGTGGCCTTGATATTGATGATCTGGAAATGGTGATTAACTACGAATTACCCCGTGACGCTGAAGTCTATGTGCACCGCATCGGTCGTACCGGCCGTGCTGGCAAGAATGGCCTGGCAATGAGCCTGTTCATGCAGTCTGAGGTTGTTAAGCTGAATGCCATAGAAGATTTGCAGGGCCGACCTTGCCGTTGTGACGTGCCTGAGTCACTGGACCACGACCCTGCATTCAAACTTAAAGCCAACATGGTGACCTTGCAAATCGATGCCGGTCGTAAAAACAAAATACGTCCTGGTGACATTCTTGGTGCGATTACTGGCGATGCCGGTTTTACTGCGGATATTGTGGGTAAGATAGATGTACTTGATAATCAGACTTATGTTGCCGTAAAAAAAGACATGGTCAATCAGCTTGTTAAAGGCTTGGCCGATGGAAAGATTAAAGGTCGTAAGTTTAATATACGAAAATTAGGTTGACGTTGGTGTGTTTTGGTCAGTTCAACGACGTTTACCAAACTATGAGATAATCCCAGGCTTAATCGCCTTTTTGTTAATTTACTTCTGGACAATACTTTGATTTCTACAGCTAATATTACCATGCAGTTTGGGGCTAAGCCTTTATTTGAAAACATTTCCGTTAAATTTGGTAACGGCAATCGCTACGGCCTGATCGGTGCTAATGGTTGCGGTAAATCCACGTTAATGAAAATCCTCGGTGGTGATCTGGAGCAAACTTCAGGTAATGTCGCGATTGATTCCGATGTCCGTCTGGGTAAGCTGCGTCAGGATCAGTTTGCCTTTGAAGAATTCACGGTATTGGATACCGTGATTATGGGCCATGCAGAATTATGGAAAATAAAACAAGAACGTGATCGTATCTATTCGCTTCCTGATATGACCGAAGACGATGGCATGAAGGTTGCTGAGCTAGAGGTGGAATTTGCTGAACTGGATGGTTATACATCAGAGTCTCGTGCCGGTGAATTATTACTGGGTCTAGATATCCCGATAGAGCAACACAATGGTCTGATGAGTGCGGTTGCTCCAGGCTGGAAGTTGCGTGTTTTGTTGGCGCAGGCACTGTTTTCCTCTCCAGATATTATGTTGCTGGATGAACCGACCAATAACCTTGATATCAACACCATTCGCTGGTTAGAAAATATTCTTAATGAAAGTAACAGTACCATGGTGATCATTTCTCATGATCGCCATTTTCTTAATAGTGTCTGTACCCACATGGCTGACCTGGATTATGGTGAATTGCGCGTTTATCCCGGTAACTATGATCAGTATATGATGGCCTCTACCGAAGTCCGCGACCAATTATTGTCTGACAATGCCAAGAAAAAGGCCCAGATTGCTGAACTGCAAACCTTTGTCAGTCGTTTTTCTGCTAATGCATCAAAGGCCAAGCAAGCTACGTCACGTGCCAAACAGATCGATAAGATTAAACTGGATGATATAAAACCATCCAGCCGGGTTAACCCATTTATTTTTTTCGATCAGGAAAAAAAACTTTATCGTGTTGCTTTGAATATTAATGAACTTAACAAGGCCTATGGTGATAAAGCCTTATTTAAAAATTTTAGTATGACAGTCGAAGTCGGTGAGAGAGTTGCGATCATTGGACCAAACGGTATCGGTAAAACAAGTCTGTTACGTTGCATAGTGAATGATTTGGAGCCGGATAGTGGCAGCATTAAAGTGTCAGAAAATGCGAAGCTTGGTTATTATGCTCAGGATCATGCCGATGATTTCGCTAATGATATGTCACTCTTTGACTGGATGAGTCTGTGGCAGCCTGAAAATGGTGATGAACAGCTTATTCGTGGCACACTTGGCCGTATGTTGTTTGGTAATGATGATATTAATAAATCGGTCAAGATTATTTCTGGTGGTGAACAAGGCCGTATGTTATTTGGTAAACTGATTTTGCAAAAACCAAATATTATGTTAATGGATGAACCGACAAATCACCTTGATATGGAGTCAATTGAATCACTTAATCAGGCCCTTGAAAAATACCCGGGCACTTTGTTGTTCGTCAGCCATGACCGTGAATTTGTTTCCTCTCTGGCGACACGCATAATTGAAATGACCCCGGATGGTATTAATGACTTCAGTGGTAACTATGAAGACTATCTACGTAGCCAGGGTGTGTCATAAAATAATTAAGTGCTGTACTGAAATACATGTTTACCACAGACCATGCTGAATCCTGACCCTGATAAATTATTAAAAAAACACGATAAACTCATTCATTCGGATATGATGAAAGTCAGTTCACATGTGCAACGGGAAAGTGGTGAATGGATTGTTAATACGCTGATGATCGAAGGCTATGATGTGGCTTTTAAATACAAAAGAAAAAAATCATACAAAAACCTCAAAGGGCAGCGTGTAAATCTGACTTATTATGCGGACACGGAAAAGGTAGCAGGGATGAATATTGAACTTATGATGGTGGTGCGGATAAAAATCGCCTGACTTAAGGTCACTTCTATAAATACACTTTTCATTCAAGGGGCACAAGTCCGCGATAGTTGCGTCAGCGCCGTGCTCGAACACTTGGACGGCACCTTGTCCTCATGTATGCCATATCACTGCTGTTCCGTTAAGTATTTAATCCATTTTAAAGATCTAAACCGCAAAGGGTCGCAACGTCATTATGTTTTATATTTAGAGGGGAATTAGAGATTATCCGAAGACTTCAAGTTCATTTTTTATAAATTACCGAATTTATTTTTCTTTGCGCCTCTTTGCGATCTTTGCGGTAAAATGTGTTTTATAAGCAATTTTCATGTCTCATGCCCATTTCAACCTCCTCAAGCCGTTAAGTATTCGGTAGATACATGATTTTTTAGATCATTAACGGGACAGCAGTGATGCCATATACACGGCGGTTCTAGGATTCGGGCTCCATGCTCCATTCAACCTCCTGCTCTGACCGCTATGAATGGAGGAAATGCAAAAGGATTGTATGGAACAATCTTTACCATGCAGTCGTGCGTGCGGTGCTTCCTTGCTCTCATGAAAAAATCACTATTTATAGAAGCGCCCTTAATTCAATTTTAGCTGGGCAATCTTACCCAATGCTTTATTGATTTGAGACAAGGTAAGGTGCTGACCTCTCGGTGCTTCATCCCAGTGGCTACAGATAAGTTGGCGAATATCGGGTTGTTTTTCGGAATGAATGGTCAATATCGTAGAATATTCAAGTAGCATTGTTTCAGATGTCATCCCTGATAAGGATCCGATGTCAGCGCTAGCCAGGGAAAAAGTTTGTTGAGTGCTGACAAAATTTTCATTTTTTTCGGATGAGGTGATGACAAAATCATCCTTAGTGATCAATGTTGGGCTGGTTGATAATTTCCATGATAAAAACCAGCAATGTGGGTAGTATAGATTTTTGTTGTTGTTTGTAATAACTTTGTCATATTGTATGGTCACTCGGCCAGTATCGGCTGGGATAGTCAGGGTTTGTTTTAGTATTAAGTGGCTACCTTCCGGTATCGTGAAATAGGGTGAAGACACAGGGTAGGGGCCATGCGCGCAAGCCGAGGTAATTGACAGGGAAATGAGTAATAATAGTTTTTTCATCAATTAAACGCTTGCTGAGGACATCTTTTCTTGTCAGGGGAGGCAACATCCTCGTTAAATGTTGCCCCTTCAGTATATTATAGTAATATCACTTATGTTTGAAAAGAAGCGCTATTCTTGTCAATTTACTGCTGCCCAGTTGATAATTTAGAAGTCATGTGTTCTACCTGGCAGTTAAAGGTTTGAGGAGGTTGATATGGGTCTGAGACATGAAAAATGTTCGTAACACACTTTACCACAAAGGTCGCAAAAAGACGCAAAGGAAAAAATCAGGAATTTTATAGAAAATGAGCTTAAATACTTTGGATAATCTCTAATTTTCCTCTAAAGCAGAAATAAAATCACTTTGCGGTTTAGATCTTTAAAATGGATTAAATACTTAACAGGATAGCAGTGAAGGACTATCATACAAACATGATTTTTATAATAAAATCAGCTGTCTTATAATTAAGTCTTGTTACCGCTTGAGTTGTTCAGTCAGTTTGGTGTGATAACATATCAACAACATCATTTAACCGGTATTTTGCTTGTGAATATATTTAAATTATATTGTTACTTTTTTACGGCAATCTTATTCACTGGATGTGCCACGGCCAATGATCCTATTAATGTCTATGATGAAAACCTTGTGCTGGATAAAAAAATGTTGAGTATTATTTATGTGCCAGCGGATATTGAGGTTCTTGAAGTCGATGGCATGCAAATTAAACCCCCCTTTATTGAGCAAGGCTACAATACGGTTGTTATTTCTGCCGGAAGCCACCGGCTTACTGTCAAGTATGTTGCCCTTTGGGGGGATGCCACATCAGGTAGCATAGTGAGTTCAAAACCCGTCGTGTTGAGTTTTGATATTGCGCCAAAGTCCACATATTACATTAAGTTTAATATCCCCAAGGATCCTTGGCAGGCAGAGCACCTGGCAAATATCTTTGCCCCATGGATGGAGGATGCCTCAGGCAAAAAAGTGAAGACCGTTAATCATCAGGCTGCCAAGAAATTGCCAATAAGTGCCAGCAAGTCTATGATGAAGCAAGCCTTAACACCCGGGGATAGCTCATTGGATAAACTGAAATTTTGGTGGAAGAGCGCAAGCTTTAAGGAAAAAAAGGCCTTTGAAAACTGGATGGGTGAAAACTGAGTAAGTAAACGAAAAAAAAGGTTGTGTTATGTTTTCCCTGACGGTGCATCTACATCATTTATTTCACTGCTGTCCCGTTAATAATCATAAAAATATGTATCTATTGGGCGCTTAAAGGTTTGAGGTGCTTGAAATTGGTATGAGACATGAAAAGTGTTCGTCAAACACACTTTACCGCAAAGGACACACAGAAAAAATAAACCAGGCATGGCATAAAAAATATGCTTGAAAAATTTGCATAACCTCTAATATAGAAACACAAATAACTTTGTGACCCTTTGCGATTTAGAACTTTAAAATAGATTGAATATTTAACGGGACAGCAGTGAGTTCATTTAGATGCCGGCCCTCAATTTATTATTTATGGCAGAGGGCGACTTCGATTAAGCATCCGAACTTCTGATGTCTGCTTTGCACGCAGGGCAAAGGTAACGCTGTTGGCCGCGTGCAATCATATTATGGCGGCGTGTGCTTATTTCATACTGACGGCAGTGGCATTGGTATGCAAAGCGATGGTGTCGTCGTTGTGGAATACCTTGCAAGTCGTAGTTACATGTGGTTTTGGCCTCTATGCCAAACTGTTGCATAATGTCTTTCCACTCCTGGCCATGTGGCTTGATGTTCTTTATGCCATAAATCATATCGGCGATGTAATGTGCGACTTCGTGAGGAACCGTGTGTTGTAAATTGTCGTCAAAGTATTTGGCAAATATATAAGGATTATATCGAATGTAACGTTTGCGACCATGAACATGGTACATGCCAGCCGCCCGGCCAGTTAATTTAAAATTGATGGGGATGTTTAAAAAAGGCCGATCAAATAACTGGCTGGCGAGATCGATATAGTGGTGAGTGTTTGAGATCACCCGTGATTGCAAGGAGGATTCAATAGGCTTTATTTCTGCTGTCATAATAAATCATTAATTTCAGGGTAAAATATAAGTTTAGTTTGCCGATGATTACCGGATAGCTCAAGCCCTATTTGCCCCTGAGGCTTGAGATCGTGGTGGGGTCTGTTAGACTGCCAGCCCTTTTTATGTCTGTAATGAATTCCTACGAGGTAAGTCATGTTTCAAATGGGTAGTGCCACTCGAGCGAGTGTCCAAACCGAACTTCTGTCTGGACTGACCGTGGCCCTGGCCCTGGTGCCTGAGGCTGTGGCCTTTGCCTTTGTTGCTGGCGTTGAACCGTTGGTGGGGCTGTATGCCGCCTTCATGGTGGGTCTGTTGGCATCTATTTTTGGTGGACGGCCCGGTATGATTTCCGGAGCAACGGGTGCAATGGCCGTGGTTATGGTTGCGTTGGTGGCTCAGCATGGTGTGGAATACCTGTTTGCTGCCGTGGTGCTGACCGGGCTTATACAAGTCGGAGCCGGAATGCTGCGTTTGGGTAAATACATCCGCATTGTGCCTTATCCAGTGATG
This sequence comes from Gammaproteobacteria bacterium, assembly GCA_022712915.1. Classification (GTDB taxonomy): domain Bacteria; phylum Pseudomonadota; class Gammaproteobacteria; order UBA6429; family Thiohalophilaceae; genus JAHEDB01. Next base: position 32,941 of record JAFLJQ010000011.1, read on the forward strand.
CTGGGTTTTGTGAATGGCCTGGCTATTGTGATTTTTCTTGCCCAACTACAACATTTTCAACTTCCTGTTGACGGTAAGGAGTGGATGACGGGGTCGTCGCCTCTAATATTATTCACTGGACTGGTGGTGTTGACCATGTTGATTATTTATCTGTTGCCTAAATTGACCCGGGCGTTTCCTGCCTCCCTGGCGGCCATCATTGTCGTGACCCTGATTGTCATTCTGCTGGATCTGGATACTAACACCGTGGGTGATCTGGCCTCTATCAAGGGTAGTTTCCCTAGTTTACATATTCCGTCGGTGCCATTCACCTTTGAAACACTGGTGATTATTTTTCCTTACGCTATAGTCCTCGCTGCGGTGGGTTTGATTGAATCCTTGTTAACGCTCAGTCTGATCGATGACGTGACCAATACTCGTGGTCGGAGTAATCGTGAATGTGTCGGCCAGGGTATTGCCAATACCGTAACCGGCTTCTTCGGTGGCATGGGCGGTTGTGCCATGATTGGTCAGAGCATGATCAATGTGAACTCCGGTGGACGGCAGCGACTTTCAGGTATTTCAGCCGCTCTTTTTCTTTTGGCCTTTATTCTGTTTGCTTCTAGCTTGATTGAAATTATCCCCATGGCGGCCCTGGTGGGCGTGATGTTCATTGTGGTGATGGGTACCTTTGAATGGTCGAGTTTGCGCATTATGGGCAAGATCCCCCGTGCTGATGCTTTTGTGTTGATTCTGGTCTCGGCTGTCACCGTTGCAACCGATCTGGCTATGGCCGTTGTGGTGGGCGTTATCGTCTCGGCTCTGGTCTTTGCCTGGGAACATGCCAAACACATCAATGTCAAAAGCTACATTGATGATAAAGGTTCGCGAGTCTATGAATTGAATGGGCCTTTATTTTTTGGTTCAGTGAAAAATTTTCTCGATTTATTTAATCCGGAAAATGATCCTGATGATGTGATCATCGAATTCCAGAATTCCCGCGTAGCGGATCACTCTGCGATTGAGGCTATAGATAACCTTGCTGAAAAATATATCAAGGCAGGCAAGCAACTTCATCTGCGTCACTTGAGTGAGGAATGTCGTGTATTATTGAAAAAGGCGGGTAATCTTGTTGAAGTCAACGTGATGGAAGATCCAAAATATCACGTGGCGGATGATCTGATTTCTTGATCGAACTTGAGCATAAATAACAAAAAAAGTCGATGTTCAACATCGGCTTTTTATTTTTCAAATTTGTTTAAGATCCTTTGACCGGTCTGACTTTTGATGCAGCCAGTTTGGCACGTTTGCGGCAATCATTCACATCCACACCGTAGGCGAGGGCCACACCCATGCGACGATGAGTGAAGGCCTCCGGTTTGCCAAACAAACGAATGTCAGTTTGGTGTACATGCAGGGCTTGTTCAACATCTTCAAAGGCAATGCCCTTTTCGTCCATACCGCCATAGATCACCGCACTGGCACCGGGATGGTGTAAGGCGGTGGAGACCGGCAGGCCGAGGATGGCGCGGGCATGTAGTTCAAACTCGTTTTGCCATTGGGTGACCATAGTCACCATGCCGGTGTCGTGTGGGCGAGGGCTTACTTCACTGAACCAGACATCATCACCCTTGATAAACAACTCCACCCCAAATAGGCCATACCCGCCGAGATTGCCCGTGACGGTTCTGGCGATATCAAGCGCTTTAGCATGGGCTGTCTCTGTCATTTCCTGTGGCTGCCAACTTTCGACATAATCACCTTGCTGCTGAATATGCCCGATGGGGGCACAGAAGTGGGTACTCACCTCACCCTTCTCATCTTCAGCACGAACGGTCAGCAAGGTGATCTCATAATCAAACTCAATCATTTGTTCAACAATGATTCGGCCGCTATCGACCCGGCCACCGGATTTGGCGTAATCCCAGGCCTTTTGCACATCCTCTGGGCCATGTATGGTCGACTGACCCTTACCCGAAGACGACATCACCGGCTTGACGATACAGGGATAACCCACATCGTTATCGATTGCTGCCTGTAATTCTGCGAGGGATTCGGCAAAGGCATATTTGGAGGTTGGTAGTCCCAGCTCCTCCGCTGCAAGACGACGAATACCTTCGCGGTTCATGGTCAGTTGCGTGGCGCGGGCCATTGGAATTACCCTCGCCAGGCCATCGGCCTCAATCCGAGCTAATTCATCTGTGGCAATTGCCTCAATCTCCGGCACAATTAAATCTGGCCTTTCTTTTTCAACCAGAGCACGCAAGGCCCTGGCATCGGTCATGTCGATGACATAGGCGCGATGTGCCACCTGATGACCGGGGGCATTTTCATACCGATCCACGCCGATAACCTCCACACCAAACCGCTGTAAAGCGATGATTACCTCTTTTCCCAATTCACCACAGCCGAGAAACATTATACGAGTGGCGGAGGGGGAGAGAGGGGTACCTATGCGGGTCATAGTGAGGCTCCGTTGCTTTTGTTTGTTTGGATGGGGGCATTATAGATGAAATGGAGTGGGGTGGTCGGATGGGTTTTATAGTTGAATCATTTCGTGGTGCTGGGATTTTAAGTTGGTGGTTGCCCGACATGAATTTCCAGTAAAGCGTTAGTGATTCAAATTAAAGGAAAGAAGTGATTAACTCACCTATCCCCAGAAAGAGAGAAAATAACCGAAAAAACACCTTGCTCACAAAATAACCAGTGCAAAATCCCCATAAAAGGCGTATACTTCGCCACCGATTTAGCAAGATATTCTCACTCCACCGCTCGATGCTTTCCATCGACCCGGTTAGTTTACAGGTATACCTAATTATGTCATCTGAAGCCGAAGCCACGCTGAGTTTTCGCGAGTTCGCCCTGATTGAACCCTTACAGAAAGCGTTGGAAACGGTGGGTTATGAAACCCCCTCACCGATTCAGGCGCAGACGATCCCTTTGTTATTGGAGGGGCGTGATATGGTGGGACAGGCGCAGACCGGTACCGGTAAGACGGCGGCTTTTGCTTTGCCGATATTGTCGCGTATTGACCTGGCTCAGCATGATCCACAGGTTTTGGTGCTGGCACCGACTCGTGAACTGGCCATTCAGGTAGCGGAGGCGTTTCAGAAGTATGCTATGAATATGAAGGGTTTCCATGTCATGCCGATCTACGGTGGGCAGGAATATGGTCGGCAGATTCAGGCATTGAAGCGCGGTGTGCACGTCGTTGTCGGTACGCCGGGTCGTGTGATGGATCATATGCGTAAGGGGACTCTCAAGCTGGATGGCCTTAAGGCACTGGTTTTGGATGAGGCCGATGAAATGTTGCGTATGGGTTTTATTGATGACGTGGAATGGGTGCTCGAGCAGACCCCGGATACACGGCAGATTGCTTTGTTTTCTGCGACTATGCCTGCGGTGATTCGCAAGATTGCTAAAACGCATTTGAATAATCCCTCTGAAATTACTATCAAGACGGTGACGACCACGGCGGAGTCTATTCGCCAGCGTTATTGGATGGTCAGTGGTCTGCATAAACTTGATGCCCTGAGCCGTATTCTTGAGGCAGAAGACTTTGATGCGGTGCTCATTTTTGTACGTACTAAGTTGATGACGGTTGAGTTGGAAGAAAAACTTTCGGCCCGGGGTTATGCTGCTGCGGCTTTGAGTGGCGATATTATGCAAAAGCAGCGTGAACGTACTGTCAGTCAACTTAAATCAGGTCAGCTGGACATTGTTATTGCCACCGATGTGGCAGCACGCGGACTGGATGTGACGCGTATCAGTCATGTGATTAACTATGACATACCTTATGATACTGAGGCTTACGTGCATCGTATTGGTCGTACTGGTCGAGCTGGGCGCAAGGGGGATGCCATTTTGTTTGTTGCGCCGCGCGAACGAAATCTGTTGAGTGCCATTGAGCGGGCTACTAATCAAAAAATAGAATTAATGGAATTACCTTCCACCGAATTGTTGAATGACAAGCGCATCGAAGGTTTTAAACAAAAAATTACCGATACCATCGAAGCCGGAGGATTGAGTTTGTACCAGGAGTTGTTGGAAAACTATCAGCAGGAACACAATATTCCGGTCATTGAGGTTGCCGCTGCTCTGGCTAAACTGGCGCAGGGTGATGAACCTTTATTATTAAAAGAACCACCCAAAAATATGCGCAAGGAACGTGAGCCAAGACAGGAACGAGGTTCTCGTGATCGAAATGGCCCGCGTGATCGTCCTGACCGTGGTGACTCGAAACGACGCGACCGTAATAAACCTGAAGAAGGTATGCAGACCTTCCGTATTGAAGTGGGTAACACGCATGGCGTAAGGCCGGGCAATATCGTGGGTGCGATTGCCAATGAGGCGGGGCTGGATAGCAAGAATATTGGACATATTAAAATTCATGAAGACTACAGCACGGTGGATTTGCCCGATGGCATGCCGAAGGAAGTTTTCGGTGAATTGCAAAAGGTCTGGGTGTCTGGCCAGCAATTAAAAATTTCACGTATGGGTGAAAAGAGTGCCTACTCAAACGATAAACCGCGTGCCCGACCGAGAACAGACAAGAAACAAACTATTAAGCTCAAACCCAGTAAATCAAGATCGGGTGATGACAAACCGAGTAAACCAAGATCAGGTGATGATAAACCGCGTAAGGCAAAGCGAGACTAATCTGCATTAAAGTTCTCCGGCGGGGTTTTATACCCCGTCCACATGGCTTGGATGAGATTTTCCTTATGTAGCCAGCCGGAGATAAAGACCCCCCCCCCGATGTGAATCAAGACGAGTAACAGATTAAAATTGGCTAATGCCTCGCGCAGTTCTTGTAATCAATCTTCTTCCTTTTCATTTTCGAGTTCATGACGTTTATCCGTGTTGTCATTAGTCTGTTGCCTGCCTTTGTTATGAGCTGATGGTGTCAGACTGATTTTGTCCAGGCTTTGCCCTGCTTAGCGTATATATAACTCCTGACCGGACTAGCTTGCCTTCAGAGAGGGCAACATATAGTGGTCTAATAAAGTTGGAAGGTATTATAGCTTAATAAACCTAAAAACTAGTGGAGTACTTATGACGAAGACACGAAAAGCGAGAGTCAGTTTCAGCCCTGAACAGAAATTGGACTATGCAAAATTAATGGTAGAA
>JAFLJQ010000260.1 GCA_022712915.1 Gammaproteobacteria bacterium
TGGAACCCTATGCCTACCTGCGCCGCATTTTTACTGATTTACCCAAGGCTCAAAACTTTGAGGAGATTGACGCCCTACTGCCGTGGAATATCAAAACTGAGCAGTTTTAGGATCCTTTAGCAACTATGGGGTTCATTAAGCGCTTACGTTTAATCTCCGTTGTCGTTGTTATTGTCATCTTCATCATGCAGTATTTTATAAGTAAGATCTTTTATCAGAGTGAGTAGTTTGTAGGGAGACACTGGCTGAGTGACCCAGTGGGTTACACCAGCCTTTTCCCCCTGTTCTATCACAAGATCACTATACAGTTGGTTCACCGCTAGAATAGGTTTGGTTTTAAAGGCTAATATTGAGCGTATTTCTTTGACCAGATCAAATCCATCCATATCTGACAGACGGAGGTCGATAAGAAAAATATCGAATGTTTCATCCTTCAGGGTTTCCAGCGCTTTGGCTCCATTAGCACTTACAGATACTCGATGACCGGCATTAGTTAATATGTAGCGCATAAAGGTACGGGTTGATTCAGAGCTATCGATAATCAGTATTTTGCTTGATGTGCTCATTTTAAGAGTGCCCCATAAACGTGGACATCAGAATTGCCTCTATGCTAATGGCCGTTTGCGTAGGGTAAGTTTGTACTGGAGTGCTGTGCTGTGTATTGGCAGTTCAAGTAATATGGAAGCACTGCCTCTGAGGTTTGACACACCACGCCATATCAAACCACTTACTATAATATATCGTCAATTACAGCAATTAATTTAGGGAAACAAGTTGGTTTGTTATCTTAAGTATTTTATGGCTTGCCGGATGTGGTGATGCACCTGGACTTAGACAGGGAGAAGTTTTTTCAAAACAGAGAGTAATTCCTCAGGAGTGATAGGCAGACGGATTAGACCAGAGGCACCGGCTTCACGAATAGCATCTTTTTTATTGCTTGCTTTATTGTTGGAGACCGCCAGAATAGGTGTCGTTGTATAATCCGGGTGCTGTCGTAATTTGTTAGTTAACTCAATACCATCGAGTTTGGGCAAATACAGATCGGTCAGTACAATGTCATAATGATGTTTATTGGCCAGTTGCCAGGCATCGGCCCCGTCTTTGGCTTCGGTGACGTCTATGCCGGCATGTTGCAGGGCATCACGTAATAATTGACGGGCGGATAAGGAATCATCGGCCAGCAGAGCCGTTAGGGTAGCCATATGCATTCTCGGGTTGTTAATAAGCTGCTTCCATATCGGCCATAATTTGCTTTTGTGCAGGATGCCAGTCTGGTTTTCACAAAGCGTCACGTTCTGAACAGAGGTTGATTTATTAAAGTGTCACATAAGATTGGGTTTGTAAGTTTGGGTTGCCCTAAGGCAACGGTTGATTCAGAACGTATTCTCACGCAGTTGCGCGCTGAGGGTTATGAGTTTGTAAATCAGTATGATGAGGCCGGGTTGGTGATCGTTAATACCTGTGGTTTTATCGATGATGCTATTGCCGAATCACTGGAGGCGATTGGTGATGCCTTACAGGAAAATGGCAAAGTGATTGTCACGGGTTGTCTGGGTGCAAAAGGGGATATTGTGCGGCAGGCCCACCCCAGTGTGCTAGCCGTGACTGGGCCCCATGCCCTTGAAGAAGTGATGGCAGTGGTGCATCAACATTTGCCTGCGGAACATGATCCCTATACCAGTCTCATCCCCCCCGGTGGCATCAAACTGACGCCACGGCATTATGCTTATTTGAAGATTGCTGAAGGCTGTAATCATCGCTGTACCTTTTGCATTATTCCTGCACTGCGGGGGGATCTGGTCTCACGACCGATTGGTGAGGTGATGAGCGAGGCCGAGAGTCTGGTGGGGGCGGGCGTAAAGGAACTGTTGATTGTCTCGCAGGATACCAGTGCCTATGGCGTCGATGTGAAATACAAGAGCGAGTTTTGGGGCGGACAACCGCTTAAGACACGTTTTCAAGAATTAGCCCGCGCCCTTGGAGGGCTGGATGCCTGGGTGCGGATGCACTATGTCTATCCATATCCCCATGTGGATGATGTCATTCCCCTCATGGCCGAGGGTCACATCCTTCCCTATCTTGATGTTCCCTTGCAACATGCCAGTCCGAGGATATTAAAGGCGATGAAACGCCCGGCAGACAGTGAAAATGTGCTGCGCCGTTTTGATGCCTGGCGGGGGATGTGCCCGGATATTACCTTGCGTAGTACCTTTATTGTGGGTTTTCCGGGTGAGACGGAGCAGGAGTTTGAGATGCTGCTGTCCTTTATTAAAGAGGCCAGATTGGATCGGGTGGGGGCCTTTACCTATTCTGCCGTTGATGGCGCGAAGGCCAATGAGTTGGCCAACCCCGTTTCTGAGTTAGAAAAGCAGGATCGTCTGGAAGAATTTATGCAAGTGCAGGCCGCCATTAGTGCCGACAAACTGGCGGCCAAAGTGGGTCAGAAGATGACGGTGATTATAGATGGTGAGGATGAATACGGCACTTTGGCCCGCAGTCAGGCCGATGCCCCGGAAGTGGATGGGGTGGTCAACATTGAAGGTGAGATAGGTTTTGAGCCGGGTGAGTTTATTGAGGTTGAGGTTATCGGTAGTGATGAACATGATTTGTATGCAAAATTGATTTCAAAATAAATATTTAAAATAGTCCCTTAAGGAGCAACGTATGAAAGTTTATCCCAGCATTACCCCCGAAATGACCGACTGGATCAAACAACAACCTTTGTTTTTTAATGCCACGGCCCCTCTGGGTGGTCAGGGCCATGTGAATCTTTCACCACGTGGGCTAGATGGTTTGCGGGTGATCGATCCTAATCAGGTGGCGATCCTCGATATGACCGGTAGCGGCAATGAAACCGCCGCCCATCTTTTGGAAAATGGACGCATCACGATCATGTTTTGTGCCTTTACCGGGGATGCCTCGATTCTACGTTTATATGGTGAGGGTGAGGTGGTCTTGCCGGATGATGAAGACTGGCCCGAATTGCGTGAACTGTTTGCAGCAGACATCCCCGGTGTACGGCAAATCTTCCGCGTTCTGGTAACACGCGTACAAATTTCTTGTGGTCAAGGGGTTCCCTTGATGGATTATGTGGAACAAAGAGACGGTTTGTTAAATTGGGCAAAGGAAAAAGGCGCTGCAAGTATGAAACATTACCAACAGGAAAAAAATAGCAAGAGTATTGATGGTCTTGCCAGCCCTTTTTCTGATTAATCTTATTAAAAATAAGAATACAGCCAATTGTTGAACTATCAAAAATAAAATTAAAAAACAAGCCTCTATTGAGCAATAATTTTACTTTTATACACAGGTCTCGAGATATCAATGAGTTGCAGCGTCAAAAAGTTGGAATTTATGGCGATAAGCTATAAATACAGTGTAACATATTGATTACAAATGATTTATTGGAACGTACAAATTCTGACCAGTTTAACAAAAGTGTAATAATTCCGCGGCCTAAAGTACCTTTCGCTCAATTCATCCACAAAGTTATCCACAGGATCTGTGGATAACGGTGGTTCGAGTTAAGAGGCGGATAACTTGTTCACAAACTGTCATTTTTTATAATAAATAGACATTTTTTTAAGTGGTAGTGTTTGTCTGAAGAAGTCTTGTTACAGTTGCGCCATGCCAAGCATTGAACCCCTGTTACGCGTTGCTGTACCGAGTCCATTACGCCGTTCGTTTGATTATTTGCCCCCCCACGGCCTGTCTGCCGAAGACCTGCCTGTCGGTGTGCGTTTGTTGGTGCCCTTTGGCCGTCAACAGTTGGTGGGTGTGTTGTTGGCTGTGGTGACGTCCACGGAGGTGAGTCACGATAAGCTTAAACGGGTCAAAAAATGTATCGATAGCCAGCCGGTTTTACCGCGCGATCTGCTCAAACTATTACAATGGGCCAGTCAGTATTATCAGCATCCTATTGGTGAAGTTTTTAGTACGGCCCTGCCTGCTCTGTTACGCACAGATCAAGCTGCCTGTGTGCAGGGTAAAAAAGTTTGGTGTCTGACGCAGGCGGGTCGTGAGCTGGAATTGTTGGCCCTCAAGCGAGCGCCTCGTCAGCAGGCACTGATGCAGCAGTTACACGGCAAATCAAAATGGGATGTCCATGCCTTGTCTGTGGTGTCGGACAATTGGCGACCGGCCATGGCACGCCTGGTAGAGCAGGGGTGGGTTGAGGTGACGGAAGAAACCGTCTTACCCCTGGTGCAATCGGAGGTGTGTATCCCTCATACACTCAACCCGGCTCAGCAAGCGGCGGTGGATGCGGTGGGGGCTTCATTCGATCGTTTTCAAACCTTTTTACTTGATGGAGTCACCGGCAGTGGTAAAACGGCGGTCTACCTGGATCTGATTACGCAGGTGGTTGCCGAGGATAAACAGGTGCTGGTATTGGTGCCGGAAATTGGCCTGACCCCCCAGTTGGTGAGCCGCTTTCGAGATCAACTGGCCTGTCCCGTGGTGGTCTTGCACTCGGCATTGACGGATCAAGAGCGGCTGGCGGCCTGGCTGCTGGCCAAAAGCGGTGAGGCAAAGGTTATTATTGGCACTCGCTCAGCGGTGTTCACCCCCCTCAAGCAGGTCGGTTTATTTATTATCGATGAAGAGCATGATCTATCTTTTAAGCAACAGGATGGCTTTCGTTATTCTGCCCGTGATTTAGCCATCCTGCGGGCCCGTGATGCCGGGGTGCCTATTGTCCTCGGCACGGCCACGCCCTGTCTTGAGACGCTCTATAATAGTCAGCAAGGTCGTTATCAGCATTTGCTGTTGCCCAAGCGGGCCGGGGCGGCACGTCCACCACAGATCAAACTCATTGATGTGCGCAAGCAACCCATGGATCACTTGATCTCGGTGGGCCTGCGTGAACGTATGCGTTATCACCTCGAACATAATGGTCAGATTTTGTTGTTCCTCAACCGGCGTGGCTTTGCCCCCATGCTAATTTGTCATGACTGTGGCTGGATCAGCCAATGTTCGCGTTGTGATAGTCGCATGACCCTGCATCAACAGATCAACCGTCTGCGCTGTCATCATTGTGGTAAGGAGCAGCGGGTGCCTGAAGCCTGTCCGAGCTGTCAAAAAACAGACCTGCGTTCTTTTGGTTATGGCACTGAGCGCATCGAGCAAGCTCTGCAAAAACAGTTTCCCGGCCACACGGTGTTGCGTATTGACCGGGACACCACTCGTCGTAAAGGGGCCATGCAGGCCATGCTGGACAAGATACACTCCGGAGACGGGCAGATCTTGCTTGGCACGCAGATGCTCGCCAAGGGGCATCACTTTCCTAATGTCACCCTGGTGGGCATTCTTGATGCCGATTACGGTTTGTATAGTGTTGATATGCGAGCCAGTGAGCGTATGGCTCAGCTTATTATGCAGGTGGCGGGTCGGGCAGGTCGGGCAGAACGGCCGGGTGAGGTGCTGATCCAGACCCATCACCCAGAACATCCCTTATTGCAGACCTTGATTCGGCAAGGTTATGGCCCGTGTGCTGAACTGCTCTTGAAAGAACGGGCTGATACTCAATGGCCACCTTACAGCTACTTAGCCATATTACGGGCCGACTCAACTGACAAAGAGATGCCCATGGCCTTTTTGACTCAGGCGGCGGATCTGGTCGGAGAAAAACTGGGTAAGGGCTGTCAGATATTGGGGCCGGTTCCCTCACCCATGGAGCGGCGGGCCGGGCGATTCCGTGCCCAGTTGCTGGTACAAGCCGATCAGCGTCAGACTCTGCAACAGTTTTTGGGGTCTTGGTTGGCGCAACTGGAGGCCCTCAAACCGGGCCGGAAGGTACGCTGGTCGATTGATGTCGATCCGATGGAGTTGTTTTAGGGCGCTTCTACAAATGTGCCTTTTGTCCTAAGGGACACAAGGCCGCGAAAGTGGCGTTAGTACCGTGCTTGAACACCTGGATGGCACCTTGTCCGCATGCATGACACATCACTATGGTTCTGTGTGCGGAGCTTCCTTGCTCTCATGAAAAACCACCTTTTATAGAAGCACCCTTAAGGAGATTAAAATCGGACTTTATTCCTGTTTAAATAACGGTATCCATTCAGCAAATAGATCACGGCAAATAACAACATAAAGGGAAGCAGAGGATCAAAGGCCGCACCGGGTTTGAGGCTGCAACCAGAAGAGCCGCTGCTGCCACTATCGGGAATGTCGTTACTGCTGTTATCAGGAATAGCGTTGTTGCCACTATCAGGGGTATCATTGCCGCCGCCATCAGGAGTGCCACTAGAGGGCACACAACTGTTTCCTTGCAGAGGATTAATGGTCACGGTATTACCCCATAGCCCATTACTTTCTATTTCATTTTGATTATTTTTATGTGAGGACGTATAGCTATGGATTCGGGCGAGATAGGCCTTATCTGAGCACATACCGGTCACGGTAAAGGATGTAGTGGCTTTGTCCGTCACCTCGCCGGCCAGGTCGTAACTCACTCCGCCATCAGTAGAAAGATAAATTCGATATCCTCCTGCCTGAATGTAGCTAACCGGACGCCATGTGATATTTGCCGTAGTTTGGGTCACCTCAGACACGAGCACACCTTCGGCATCCAGAGTCTGTTTTCCCATGATGTCGCCACCATATTGTCTGCTACCCAGGAAACTTAACAAACTGCTGTCGGTGGTATGCAGCCCGTTGTGGCTAAGATTGAGCCCCGTGGAGGAAAGTGATGTCAGGTTGATTAAATTGGTTGGAATGGTGCCAGTAAGTTTGTTGCCCTCCAGCATGAGCGTTTGCAAGCTTCCAAGATTACCCAGTTCAGTCGGGATGCTCGTCAGTTGATTATCGCCGAGAGATAGCGACCTCAAACCCGCCAAATCACCCAGTGTCACCGGGATGCTCGTCAGTTGATTACCTCTGAGATATAGCCACGTCAAACTTGTCAAATTACCTAGTTCAGTCGGGATGCTCGTCAGTTGGTTGTCGTTGAGATATAGATACGTTAAATTTATTAATTTATCCAGCACTATCGGGATGCTCGTCAATTGATTATCGCCGAGAGATAGCGATCTCAAACTTGCCAAATTACCCAGTGCCATCGGGATGCTTGTCAGTTGATTTTTGTTGAGATCTAGTGTCGTCAAATTTGTCAAATTATCCAGCGCCACCGGGATGCTTGCCAGTTGATTGTCGCCTAGATATAGATACGTCAAACTTGTTAAATTACTCAGTGCTGCCGGGATGCTGGTCAGTTGATTGCTGTCAAGATATAACCACGTCAAACTCGCTAAATTACCCAGCCCTACCGGGATGGTTGTCAGTTGATTACCACCGAGAGATAACGATCTCAAACTCGTCAAATTAGTCAGCGCTACCGGGATGTTTGTCAGTTGATTTCTGTTGAGAGATAATGTCGTCAAACCCGTTAAATTGCCTAGTGCCACCGGGATGCTCGTCAGTCGGTTACCACTAAGAGATAAATACGTCAAACTTGCCAAATTACCCAGCGCTGCCGGTATGTTCGTCAATTGATTAGCGTTAAGAGATAGCGACCTCAAACTCGTCAAATTACCCAATGCCACCGGGACACTCGTCAGTTGATTTCTGTTAAGAGACAATGTCCTTAAACTTGTCAAATTACCTAGCGCCACGGGGATGGCTGCCAGTTGGTTTCTGTCGAGAGACAATGTCGTCAAACCCGTCAAATCACCTAGTGCCACCGGGATGCTCGTCAGTTGATTATAACGGGCGTCTAGGTACGTCAAATTTGTTAAATTACCCAGCGCCGCCGGGATGCTTGTCAGTTGATTTTTGTCGAGAGATAGCCTCGTCAGACTCGTTAAATTACCCAGCGTCACCGGGATGTTTGTCAGTTGATTGCTGCTGAGAGATAGCCCTGTCAACTTCTTCAAATTTCCCAGTGCTGCGGGGATGCTTGTTAGTTGATTTTTGTCCAGGGATAATCTTGTTAAATTCGTCAAATTACCCAGTGCCACCGGGATGCTCGTCAGTTGATTACTGTAGAGGTTTAGCGCCGTCAAACTCGTTAAGTTATCCAGCGTCACCGGGATGTTTGTTAGTTGATTACTGTTGAGATCTAAATATGTCAAATTGGTCAAATTACCCAGCTCAACGGGAAGGTCTCCGGCCAGGTTATTAAAAGGCAAGGACAATCCTGTAATAGTTACACCGGTTGCGTTACACGTCACCCCATACCAGTCACATTCTGTCCCCGTAGCACTGAAAGCCGCGTCCGTTTTCCAGTGGGTGTTATTGGCCCAACTATCGCCTCCAGTGACATTATAAAGTGTAATCAGGGCATTACGTTCTGGTGCGGGTATGCTGGCATGTGCCATATTTGGTAACACAGCGCATAACAGAAATGATAAAAAGAGCTTACTCGTTTTTATTGATACCTTCATGGCGTCCTCCCGTTCCTTGTCTTGTGTTGTTGCTGGGTAAAAATTGTTGAGGACATTTGCCCTTAAATGGGTTGGGGCCAAACTTTATTCTTGCTTGAATGGCGCTGCTCATTCTCCCAATTAGATTACGGTAAACAATACCATATAGAAGAGCCATGAATCAAAGATCGCCCCGAATCGGAGGCTGCAACCAGGAATATCGTTGCTGTGGCCGCTAGCGGAGGGGTACATCTGATCCCTTCCAGGGGGGATATGGCCTCGGTATTGCCCATTATCCATCATTTTTTGCCCTATTTTGATTCTTTACGCGTGAAAATATATTGTCATGGAGCCGGGCGAAACAGGGATTAATTGTGGTTTTGTCCGCCATTTCACCAGTCAGCTCGTCACTCATCCTGTCATTGGCTGGTAGAACGATACTGCCGATATCCGCTTGCCTGGGTGTAGATAATCAGATTCCGTGTGATATTTATCGTGGCCGTGGGTCACATCAGTCACGCGCACACCTTCGGCACCCAGAGTCTGCTTAGCCATGATGAGAGCTGTTCATGAAGCCCTATAAACGGCGGATAGCAAAATGGGCAAAGTTGAGATTGGAACCTGTCTTGAGGACGGCTTTTAGTTGCAAGTTGTCCGTGACAAGGGATAATACACGCCCGTTAAACATAAGTTTTAGAAGTCTATTTAATGAAATTCGAACTGATTAGCCTGTTACAAAAAGCCATACAATCCCTGCAAGCTGAGGGCGTGTTGCCTGCCGATATCGTAGCCAATATCCAGATTGAACGCACTCGTGATAAGGGTCACGGTGACTTTGCCTGTAACCTTGCGCTGATGTTGGCCAAACCGGCCAAGGTCAAACCGCGTGATCTGGCCGAAAAAATCGTCTCCGCCTTGCCGGACTCGCCGGCGGTTGAAAAGGTTGAGATCGCCGGGCCTGGCTTTATCAATTTCTTCATCAAGGCAAATTTACAGACGGCGGTTGTGTCAACGATTCTTACTGAGGGCGACAAGTTCGGTTGTTCTGACCTTGGCAAGGGCCAACGTGTGCAGGTTGAATTTGTTTCGGCCAATCCGACGGGGCCATTGCATGTGGGTCATGGTCGCGGAGCAGCCTATGGCGCTACGGTGGCGGATCTTCTGGAGGCCGTGGGTTTCGAAGTACACCGTGAATATTATGTTAATGACGACGGTCGGCAGATGGATATCCTCGCGACTTCCGTGTGGTTGCGTTATCTCGGTCTGTGCGGCGTGGAACTAGGTTATCCCGGTGAGCAGGATTTCCCCAGTAATGGTTATAAGGGCGATTATGTGTGGGATATCGCCGCAGCTCTGCATCGTGAAAATGGCGATGCCATGCAACATGGTTGGGAGGTGATTAACGAAGGACTTCCTGCGGATGAACCGGCGGGTGGTGACAAAGAAACCCACATCGATGCCCTGATCAATAAGGCCAAGACGTTATTGCGAGACGATCAATATCGACTGATCTTTGATCTTGCTCTGAATTATATTCTCGATGATATTCGTGATGATCTCGAACATTTTGGTGTTCACTATGATGAATGGTATTCCGAGCGCTCCCTGGCTGACAGCGGCGCGGTGATGAAGGCGTTGGAACGTTTGAAACACACTGGCCACACCTACGAGAAGGACGGGGCCATTTGGTTCAAGTCGTCTGACTTTGGTGATGAGAAGGATCGTGTGCTGGTGCGTGACAATGGTCAGACCACTTATTTTGCTTCTGATATTGCCTATCATATGCATAAACTGGAACGTGGTTTTGAACGGGTGATCGATATCTGGGGTGCCGACCACCACGGTTATGTACCGCGAGTGAAGGCAGCACTGCAAGCATTGGGGGATGATCCGAAAAAACTTGATGTGCTCCTGGTGCAATTTGCCATACTCTATCGTGATGGTGAGAAGATGCAGATGTCGACCCGCTCCGGTGAATTTGTTACATTACGTCAACTGCGTAAAGAGGTGGGTAATGATGCGGCACGTTTCTTTTATGTGATGCGCAAAGCCGAACAGCACCTCGATTTCGATCTGGATCTGGCCATGTCCCAGTCGAATGATAATCCCATGTATTACATCCAGTATGCCCACGCGCGCGTATGCAGTGTATTTCGTCAACTGCAAGAAAAGGGATTATCACACGATGTACAAAATGGATTGCAGCAACTTGATAAGCTCGATACCGAACATGAGGTAGCCCTGTTTAATACCCTGGGACGTTACCCCGAATTGCTTGCCACGGCGGCCATGAATCATGAGCCACATCAACTGGTGTATTACCTGCGTGAGTTGGCGAATAATTTTCATACCTGGTACAACGCCCATCAGTTTCTAGTCGATGATGCCGCGCTACGGGATGCACGTTTAACATTGAATCTGGCCGTGCGCCAGGTGTTGGCTAATGGTCTGAAACTGCTTGGTGTCTCGGCACCGGAGAGCATGTAAAAGTCAGTGGCGCGGCTCAAGGGATGAGTTTCGAGGCTGTATATTGTTGGCATAATTGACGTCGGAAAGGAAAACGAATGCCTATTGCTTTGGTATACTCTTTGCCACAATAGAGTGTTTTGATAACGCACTACTTGAACCTCGCTACTGGAAATTAAATGCCACGGGATTACGCCAAAAAGAGTAAGCAGAAAGAACGAGATCCTATTCCGGGTTGGGTGTGGATGTTTGGTGGTTTGACCATCGGCTTGTTTGTCGCAGGCCTGGTTTATCTCAATGATCATACCCCTAAGCAAAAGCAAGGACTCTTGACGGATGCCGTGAAGCGCACTATCAAGGATGCAAATAAAGTGCAGACAGAAAAGAAAGACGACAATGATGGTCAAAAGCGTCCGCATTTTGATTTTTATACCATTCTGCCAGAACTGGAAGTGGCAATTCCAGATCAGGAATTGGCAAGGCCGGAAAAACGCACGTCGACAACCAAATCGTCAACAGCAGCAAAATCTTCCGCATCACAACAAACTGATTTTTTTACTATACAGGCCGGTTCATTTCGCAAAATGGAACAGGCCGACAGGCTTAAGGCCAGACTGGCTTTCCAGGGTGTGGTGGCGAATATTCAGACCGTGACTATAAACGATGGTGACACTTGGCATCGAGTACGTATTGGTCCGAGTGATGATCTGAGCCAACTCAACAAAACACGCAAACGCTTGAGTGATATTGGTGTCGCCACGATTGTCGTGAAAAATAAAAATTGAACCATGCATTTAATTCCACTAATTTTGCTGGTGCTAGCCCTGATTTTTGGCCCACAACTCTGGGCGCGTTATACCTTCCGTCGTTATAGCAAACCACTGGAACGTATTCCCGGTACGGGGGGGAAGCTGGCAGAGCACTTGCTACAACACTTCAACATGGATGGCGTTAAGGTAGAGAAAACCGATACACAGGGAGATCACTATGATCCCGTTCGTAAAGTCGTCTGTCTCAGTCCATCCAACTATGAGGATAATTCTTTAACAGCGGTGGCCGTTGCGGCGCATGAGGTCGGTCACGCCATCCAGCATCATCGTGGTGAGACCAAGCTGATATGGCGTACAAATCTGGCCATGTTTGCGATGGTGGTTCAAAAGATAGGTGCGGCGATTATGATAGCGATGCCGGTGGTAATGCTGATCAGTCGGGCACCGGTATCCGGTTTGTTCATGGCGTTTATTGGTCTTGGCTCAATGTTACTGGCTGCTGTGGTACATCTGGTGACCTTACCCGTTGAAATTGATGCTAGTTTTGGTAAAGCACTACCGATCTTGATTGAAGGGCAATATATTCAACCACAGGATGAACGGGCCGTGCGGCGTATCTTGCGTGCAGCGGCCTTTACCTATTTGGCCGCATCCCTTGCCAGTCTACTCAACCTGTGGCGCTGGTTTCGCATTCTGCGCCCGTAATAAATGTGCATAATTATGCTTTATTTATAATGATTTTGAATTGTGTCACGGACAAACTGCCGAAACAGTATTAACTTGGTGACCCTTTAGGTATCATTGCGCCTCTTATTTTCAGATATTTTTGGAAACAAAGCAGTTAAGGGTACTTTTATAGAAGTGCCCTTAATTATAAATAGAATTCTTTTTAGTGTGTGAGTTGGGAGTAGTAGAAATGAACAAGAAACAAAAAGTTGTCGCATTACTGGCTGTTTTGGTAATGGGATTTTCGGCGGTGGCAAATGCCCAGCCCTTTAATCGTTATTTTACAGCACAAGGTGCTCTGGCCGATGTTGATGGCTATGACAGTGGTATTGCGGGTGTAATGACCTATGGTATCCGTGTGCCGGAAATGCACAAAAATTTCTCGGTGGAAACAGAATTTTCCATGACCTTTATTGAGCCTGAAGGCAAGGTTAGTGGCACAACCTATGAGGCATCTTATTTTGCTCTGGGTGGTTATGGTGTTTATTCTCATCCCGTAAGTGAAAAACTTCATGTGCGTGGCCGATTAGGTTTGTTATATGAAGATGTAGAAGTAAGTTCTGCGGCAGGTAGTACGACAGATGATGGTTTTGAGTTGTCATTTGGTGCAGGTGTCACCGTTAGCCTTAGCAAGGAAAGCCGTTTTATTCTGGAATATACCGTGCTTGAATCAGATATCAATCATATTTCAGCGGGATTGCAGTTCAAGTTGTAATTTTTCTGATAGTGGCAATAAAAAAACCGGCGTTATGCCGGTTTTTTTATGTTCTTATAAATTCACTGTTAAGTTGTTAAGTTGTTAAGTTGTTAAGCACATAGGCAGTTCAAAATTTTCACCACCAAGACACCAGGAAAATTAAAGCCATTCAATACAAAGCCACGAAAGAGTAATTTTGTTACTCTGTGATGTTTGTATTTTTAGTATTAATCCTACGTTTCAAATCACGGCTGTCCCGTTAAGTATTTAATCCATTTTAAAGATATAAACCGCAAAGGATCGCAACGTTATTTTGTTTTATATTAGAGGAAAATTAGAGCTTATCCGAAGACTTCAAGCTGATTTTTTATGAATTACCGAATTCATTTTTTCTTTGCGCATCTTTTCGCCCTTTGCGGTTAAACATTTTATTTAGATGCGCATTAATCTTCCAGGTAGGTGTAACCGTGTAGCCCTGCCTCAAGTTCTTCTAAATATAGTTGGCTTTGTTCATCATCAAGATCTGCCTTGTCTATTTTGTCATGGTAACTTTGTAACAGATCATCAATATCAAAGTTTACATAGCGTAATACTTCGTCAACGGTGTCACCTTGCAGGGGCTCACTGATTTGGTATTGACCCTTTTCATCCAAAATGATGTTGACGGAGTCGGTATCACCGAACAGGTTGTGCATGTCACCGAGAATTTCCTGATAAGCGCCCACCAGAAAGATACCGAGCAGGTAGGGTTCATTTTCTTTTATGCTGTGTAATGGCAGGCTGCTTTCAATACCCTCGCTGTCAACATAGTGATCAATGCGGCCATCAGAGTCACAGGTGATGTCTTCCAGAATAGCACGACAGTTTGCTTGTTCATGATGACGGTGCAGAGGAACTATAGGGAAGATCTGTTCAATAGCCCATACATCGGGAATAGATTGAAATATTGACAGATTACAAAAATATTTATCCGCCAGTCGTTCATTCAGTTCATCGAGAATTTCTCGATGCACGCGCTTGGCGGGCTGCAACATGCCCTGTATTTTGCGAATGATGGCGTAATAACATTCTTCTGCTTTGGCTCGTTGGGTGAGATCTAGTACGCCATGGACATACATACTATGCATTTCGGATAGTGCATGATGGGCATCGTGGTAGATCTCAATTACGGCTCGCTCGGCATGGGGTTGCAACAGGCTTTGATAACTTTTCCATAGCTCATGCAGGATCATTGGTGCATCATCAGAGGGCTGTTCGATGATATCAGGATTGGGAAGTTGGCTGGTTTCGATCACATTGGTGATCAACATGGCGTGATGGGCAGTCATAGCACGACCCGATTCAGTGAAAATATCGGGATGAGGTAGATTATTTTGTTCACAGCACTCCCAGATCACATGCACGACATTATTAGCATATTCTTGCAGGCTGTAGTTGGTGGAACAAAAACTGCGTGAACGGGTGCCTTCATAATCCACGCCCAGTCCGCCACCGACATCGATTACCTTAATGGGCACACCCATGCCATGCAATTCGGTATAGTAACGGGCGTATTCGCGCAGGCCCCGCTGGATGTCACGAATATTGGCGATCTGTGAGCCGAGATGACAATGCAGCATTTGTAAGCAGTCAAGCATATTGACCTCTTGCAGGCGTTCGACCGTTTTTAATAGTTGTGCAGCACTGAGGCCAAATTTGGATTTATCCCCACCGGAGTTTTGCCATTTGCCGGCACCGGTGGAGGCAAGGCGCACACGTGCACCCAGCAGGGGCATCACACCCAGGCTCCTGGCCTCTTTGATCACCAATTCCAGTTCGGAAGGTTTTTCCAGTACGATATAGATGTGGTGACCAAGTTGACGGCCGATCAGGGCGAGGCGGATGTATTCCCGATCCTTATAGCCATTACAGACGATCACGCCACTATCTTGTTCGGCCAGGGCCAGCACGGCCATTAGCTCCGGTTTACTACCGGCTTCCAGCCCAACGCGATCGACACCGTGGCCAATAATCTCCTTAACAACCGTATGTTGCTGGTTGACCTTGATGGGGTAAACCGCCGTAAAACGGCCCTTGTAGTCATCTGTTTGCATGGCGCTGTCGAAGGCACCGCATAAACTATCCACCCGGTCATGCAGTATGTTTGTAAAGCGCACCAGCACCGGCAGCGTCAAATTTTGTTGCGCAAACTGTTTAACCAGTTCATGCAGGTCGATACCGGGAGCGGATTTGTCCCGCCGTGGGTAGGCCGTCAGGTTACCTTGTGTATTGATATCAAAATAACCGCCGCTCCAGTGGGCGAGATTATAAGTGGTGCGAGCCTTATCGAGAGTCCAGTCAGTCATTCTTGCGTATCTGCTCTTGCGTAGTTTGGGTGGAAATGGCGACAATATATAAGAATATACCCATTGGGTATATATTCCCTGTCAGGGCCTGGTTAATTTTAGTGGAGAGTTGTTGATGGCATTGGGCAAAGAATGGTTTACCGAGGTTTGTGAAGAGCATGGCTCAGCCTTTTCACTGAAGGTCAAACAAAAGCTGCATGAAGAGCAAACTGAGTTTCAAAAGATCGAAGTCTACGATACCACTCAATTCGGCAAACTGATGATCATCGATGGGTTTACCATGGTCTCGACCCGAGACAACTTTCTCTATCATGAAATGATGAGTCACCCGGTGTTGTATACCCATCCGGCCCCAAACAGGGTGCTGATCATTGGTGGCGGTGACTGCGGAACCCTGAAAGAGGTGCTGAAACACCCTGAAGTGAAACTGGCCCAACAGGTCGAGATCGACGAACGAGTTACTCGCCTGTCCGAGCAGTATTTCCCCGAATTGTGCGACTCCAACAACGACCCTCGTGCTGCGTTACACTTTGTCGATGGTCTCAAATGGGTTAAAGATGCTGAGGCCGGCTACTATGATGTGATCATCATCGATAGCACCGACCCCATCGGCCCTGCCGAAGGTCTGTTTAACGAAGCCTTTTATCGTGATTGCCGTAAAGCCCTCGGTGAAAACGGTATCCTGGTGCAGCAAAGCGAATCTCCTCTCTATCATGTCAAATTGATCAAGGCCATGCGTGATGCTATGGGTAAAGCTGGTTTTGAACAATTCCGCACCTTAGACTTCCCCCAACCACTTTATCCGTCGGGTTGGTGGTCTGCGACCATGGCGTCTAAGCAAGGTGTGTTGGATCACTTTCGAGAAGAAGAGAGTCAGAATAAATCGTTTGCCACGCTTTATTATTCTAGTGAGAGGCATAAAGTATCGATGGTAGAAGTACCGTTGTTGGCTGCGGTTTTGGATTGAATTGCCATCGTGATGCTGGATCTTAAGTCTGTTCTTGGGTGAACTGTCGAGTTTCTTTTTTAAGCGCCAAAAAAGCTCTCCCTGCGACGGCGCAAACCTGTGTTTGGGGTTTTGTTTTTGTTGCTATTGGCAGACAGGCCATCCGTGGTCTGTTGCAGGTTAATAGATTTAGGAATTACTCAACTCAACAAGCTTGTCATATAACTGAACCGGGGTTTGGCTTTCAATGAGCCGTTGTTTATTGACGCTTACCTCGCGTATAAAACCAACCTCAGTTTTGTTATGTTCTGGCATGATGTCAACTAACGTGGTTAGATATTCACCTTGACCATTTGCTATATCACGTTTTAGTTGGTTAAAGCTAAGCGCAACATATGTTAATGCCTTTCTTTGCTGTAGATATTGCAGGTCATTCATGGCATTGCCAGTGCCAGGTTCAAGGGTGATCAGATATTTTTTTGGATCATACTCCAACATATTGCCGGTCAGAGCATCGGTGGTCCAGGAGAATCCACTGGTCAAGTTAAATATGGCTGCTGTGGCCAAAGAGTTTCTCAACATGAACTCTTTGGTTTTGTAACCCTTCTTTTTCACGACAACAACCATTGTTTTTGCGAATTGGCGTTCCAATGTTATGCTAACGGGTGTTTTGCCGATGTGATCACCGTTTAGATATAATTCGGCACCACTTGGATCTGAAGTAAATGATATTTTGTCAGCGGAATCTGAAAAAATAGTCGCGCAAGCAGAAAGAAATAGACTTAAGGTAATCATTACGGTCAATGTAATTTTGTTTTTGAATTTCATAGCAACACTCCATTTAATGCCGATGTAATCAATTTAAATGATACTGAAGGTTTTTTTTATTCACACTAAAATAGGCGTGGTCGGGGTGATTGTCAATTTAAATATACGTGCTTTATTTTTAGCTGTAAGATTTGGTAGCCTGTAGAGTGACTAGGAAAACTTAATCTACTGTACGCTTAAAGCTTAAATTCGGATCATTACGGCACTACTGTTAGGCTTGCATGGACATCGATCCTTAGAAAACAGCATAACGCATTGTTATTTGAATTAGTCTCAATTTAGTTGAGTGTACCAGACGCCCCATTGTGCGGAGAAATCCGGGCACCCATTCAAATATCACTAACCTTGTGATAGTTGAGGAGAATGCACACTTTCTTAAAGTGGGTGTCCAGGCAAGCTTGAACAACCAAGATGGAGATAGAACAATGGTTCTAATTTGTTTTTTAGGCAATCGTGGTAGAACGGCCAGTTACCCGGCCGCCCCCACACAGATCCGGACGTGCGGAACTACCGCATCCGGCTCCTCAGTTATATATTTACTCGCGCAGGACAAGCCAGTACACACTCTGATTTTATTCTCCAATCCTTTCATACCCTTGTCCAGTGGTAATATTATCAAAGTGTAACAAGCCCTGAATGTAACGATTCGCAGCTTAGTTTTCATGTGTTATCCAGCTCTACATGTCCGGCACATGTATCTACTCCAAATCAAATATAACTGTCAGCCCCTTCGCCATGTAGTTGGCTTTCCCAACCTCAGACTACTATGAACTGATCTGACTCCCGCAGTGCCATCGTTCGCCTCGCGGTTAAGCTCAACATCCCTACCTATTCCTTCAGGAGCAACGGCGGATATCCCAAGTTCTCGATGTACCTCTTTACACATGCCACGGCTTAATAACCCCGCCGACTCTCCGCATCCTCGCCACTTCGGATGTTTCACCTGGACTTCGAGTGCGTTACAGCTCTTGTCAGTCGAAATAAATTTTGTTTTCGGGGCGATACCAGCACGTCAGGATCGCGACAATCCCTATGGCCTATGTCATTCTCTGGGTACGCTTCATCTGGCTTGTTCGCTAGTGGTTAAAACAGTTGTCTAAACTGAAAAGTCTGAAACAATTCGCTAACTCCGCAACAAATGCAACACTCGATACTAGTGGTTGGCTAGACCTTACTAGACAAGGACTTTCACCTTGC
>JAFLJQ010000171.1 GCA_022712915.1 Gammaproteobacteria bacterium
TATATTCGTTTTTATAATTACAAGCGATTGCATTCTACCCTTGGATATTTAACACCTAACCAGAAAAAAATGGAATTGAAAAATGCGGCTTAAATTCTTTCCAATAAAACTTGACCACTACAAGGCCTCTATCAAGGAAGAAGAGCGTGTATTCAATCTCGATGTTATTCCTCTCATGGGTAACAAAAACCTAACAGAGGTTTCACCAGAGGATATCGACAAAATGCAGTCGCGCATTTTAAAGCGAGCAAAAAGCACAGCTAATGCCACACGTAGTGGAAAGGTTGCTGTCAAAAATAGCCTTGCCTATACACGCCAGCTATTCAATCTTGCGAAGAAAAAACGACTGATTGATAGTAATCCAGTGGTGGAGATTGACTCCTTAGGCTCCTCCGGCTCCCGAATCTGTACTCTCAACTTTGAGGAAATTTGGAAATTCTGGAACAGAGTTGAAATGCTTGCTATCCCTCCTGTTACAGCTAAGGCATTAAAGTTCGCATTGGTCACGATGCAGCGCAGTATTGAAGTACGCAATATGCATCATGGTGCATTCAAGCCAGATGAAAAAGTCTGGCAAATGGAAAGGCATGAAACAAAAAATAGAACTATGCACCGCGTTCCATTAAACCGCTATGCACTGGAACTGCTTGATGAGGTTATACCATACACAAGCGCATCCTCTTACATCTTTGGTGCAACGCGCCTAATGTCACCACCAAAAACATTAAATCCAGATTTGATACCACTTGGCTCTACAGCTCTGTCTCAAGCCATTCGGAAAAACCGGAAAGCATTAGATATTGATGATTTTTGCCCTCACGATCTACGCCGCACAGGTGCAACATGGATAACGGCTGTTGGCCTACCCAAGCTCTATGCGCGGCTTATGCTCAATCATAGTGATGGTGAAAGAGATGTAACTGGTAAAGTCTACGTGCAGTATTCCTATGACTTCGAGAAACAGCGTGCAGCTCAGGTGTGGGAGTTTATTCTTGATCAGATTGTGACCTGTGAAACACCGAAAGAAACCCCTACTCTGGAGGAGCTGAGGGAACTCGTTAGACGTTCAGGATTACTCTAGCACTGCGAAGCGGACATATATAAAGCTTACTTCATTCTTAGTAGAGCAATAACCATCTGATATTTATAAGACAAAACACTATTAATAAGCGGACATGACGCCGTAGAATTACGCAAGCAGCGGACGCGGTCACTACGAGAAATGACCAAAATAATGAGCAATAGCCACCTTATTGACTATTTAAATGGTCAATTATTTTATTGACTCATGGTAAGGCTGATGCTAGATTGATTATTATATTGGTCACAAAGGCATTTAATGACCATTTAAACAGTCAATTTTTTCTAGCAGGTGTTGATATGGCGAAGCCTAGAACTTATTCGAAATATGCTCAAGATGCAGCCCTTCTGCTTGGCAAGCAGATCAAGCTAGGCCGGAAACAGCGCAAATGGACAGAGCATAATCTTGCTGATCGTGCTGGCATCTCCAGAGCAACATTGCAGAAAATTGAAAGAGGCGAGATGAGTTGCGCCATTGGATCGGTATTCGAAGTAGCTACTCTAGTGGGTATAAATCTGTTTGAAAATGACAAACTCCCCCTATCAAAGCATATCGAGCAAATGAGAGATAAAATTGCGTTATTGCCTCAGCGCATCCAAGTAAAAAATAGGAATGTAGACGATGACTTCTAAAGCGCACAACAAAGAAGCCTTTGTCTGGATTTGGTTGCCGGAAGAAACCAAGCCTGTCGTAGCTGGCAAGCTGGAAGCAGACAATGGGAATATCCTGTTCAACTACGGTAAGAGCTATCTTGAGCGAATAAATGACCGTACACCAGCTATACCAATCTATGAGCCTGAACTTCCTCTAAAGGCAGGAGTTTTGCCCCTGCTCAACGGGCTGAGTATGCCAGGATGCATCAGGGACGCTGCACCAGACGCATGGGGGCGGCGTGTAATCATCAATAAACAGCTTGGGGTAAAAGGAAGTAATACTGATACTGGCCAGCTCGATGAGCTAACCTATCTTCTGGAGTCCGGCTCTGATCGTATTGGCGCAATGGATTTTCAGCGATCCCCTTCCGAGTATGTGCCACGCTCAGCAAACAATGTAACATTAGAAGAGTTACTGGAATCTGCTGAGCGTGTAGAAAAAGGTATCTCACTCACGCCAGAGCTGGATCAGGCGCTTTTTCATGGCAGCTCAATCGGCGGCGCACGCCCCAAAGCTTTGATTGAGGATAAGGGCACAAAATATGTTGCCAAGTTTTCCTCAAGCACAGACTTACACAGTGTCGTAAAAGCCGAGTTTATTGCCATGAGGCTGGCGAAGCTTGTAGGGCTAAATGTTGCACCAGTTAAACTGGCAACAGCAGCAAACAAGGATGTACTACTCATCAAACGCTTTGACCGTAAGCAAGCAGCTCATGGGTGGGCGCGCAAAGCTATGGTCTCAGCACTCACTCTCTTTGGCCTTGATGACATGATGGCACGCTATGCTAGTTATGAGACATTCGCAGAAATTATCCGACACAGATTTACCGACCCAAAAGCCACATTGAAAGAGCTGTACTCTCGCCTCATCTTCAATATCCTTTGCGGCAATACCGATGACCATGCGCGTAATCACGCGGCCTTCTGGGATGGAAAAATGCTATCCCTCACTCCCGCCTATGATATTTGTCCGCAAGGACGAACCGGCAATGAGGCAACTCAAGCCATGCTGATATCCGGCAACGACCATTTCAGCAATATAGCAACCTGCCTTGAAACAGCTCATACTTTTCTACTTTCAAAAGATGAGGCAATGGCAATTTTTGAGCGGCAAAAAGAAATAATCGAACAAAACTGGAGTTCTGTCTGTGATGAAGCTCAGCTCAGTGAGACTGATAGAAAACTACTCTGGGGTCGGCAGTTTTTTAACCCTTTTGCTTTTCAAGGGCTAGCAGACAGCATTGATGAACGGAACTGAAAAAACGAATATTGGAACAATGTAGCAAGCTAATTTACACACATCACGCCCCCGTTATTCGCCCAAACACACAGTTCAAAGGCAGTCCGATTATGCCAGCCTTTAATTCTCTGGATATGCTGGAAATCATCGAGAAATATCAGCCTGCGCTATGGGTTTATGGCCATACACATGAATGTGACGATCAGATGATCGGCAAAACTCATGTCATTTCAAACCAGCTAGGCTATCCTAGAAGACGAAACAGCAATGAGTGCGCTGGATTTGATGCAGCGGGCTTGTTAATCCAGCTATTAAGCCAAACCCAAACAGCGTAGGATTTTCAGAGCTTTTTCTAACGTAATGCTTGTTCTGCCCTGCTCAAAACTATTGAGCATGGGGCTGCTTACACCGGCCAATACGGCAAGCTGCTTTTGCGTTAATTTTTGTTCCTTGCGCCGCTTTACGGCTTCTTCGACAAGGCTTTGCCAATCAAGGCGAAGGTTCCGTTCCATCTTTTTCCTACCATATCTGTGATTTGTTTCTTGAGCGTATCGCTGCCAACAGATGCTGCATTAACAACTTCTCGCGCTGCTCCAATATTTTTTTCAAAATGCTGACACGCCATCTCAATCGCTGGCTTTGAGAGGCCAAACTCTTCACCGAGCCTGACAATATGTCGTGCTTTTAAATTACCGATTGGCATATTTATGCTGCCACATGTTTTTAAAGCCAATGATTTGTATCCATAAAGAGCCGCTGCAACTTGGTCATAAGACGGGGTAAGCCGCAGCCCACCAGGTGTGTGGGACATAGCAAAGTTCTTCAGATGCATGTCCGTATTACCAAGCAAAAAGCCAGTCAAAACACGTTGGTACAGGCGGTATATTTCGGCTGGAACACACCCCGATGTTTCCCGTAGAAAATCAGCCATGTCTTTGTACGCACCATCATATTTGGCCTTTGATGGCAGGTTTAAAAGCTGGTTAAATTCTTCAAAGTGAATGCGCCCACCCGAACCATCGCGATCAAAACGAGGGATAATAAGAGCCGTTTCATCAAATCCATCAATATGACCAACTGACAGATCAACAACATTATCTTCTGGCAGCAAAGCCTTGTAGGCCAAGGTCGTCAGATACTCATTGGCAACAAGATCGGCATGAAGCGAGGACGGAAACTTGGCTATGTGCGTGCTAAGTTCCCCGATCCGAGCTGGGCGAAGTTTGCCCCCTTCCTGCACAAGCGTTAGTTTGGGCTGAATGCCGGAAAGTGATGCCCGTCCGGCCATAACCGCCAGTTCTTTCGGGTCATCCATATCTATGAGCGAGCGACTTACCTCGGGAGCTTCTGGGTCAACAATCGATACAGCGCCCGCACAATCCTGCCCAAAGGCCAGCAATAATTCAAAGCGTGAAGCCTGACGTTTACCGATCAGACGAGTTTGAGCCTCTTCCAGCCAACCTTCCGCGACCAGATTATCAAAGAAAGGAAGCAAGCCTGACTGCCCGACAAAAGGTTCAGGGCGAAGCGGCAACGTATAAGAAACTGGCGGCAGAGCGGCTACTAAATAGCTTTCATCATAGATAAATGAAGTACGACCACCCGGTTCTTCTCGCAAAAAACCCGCAAACGTATCTTTATAATAAACATTTCCCCAAAGAAGCTGCGCCATAGTTAAATGTACTTTACTTGTTAAACCTAAAACATTATTATAGTTAAATATGTTTAACTGTCTATTAAAAAACACCGTATCTTAGTTAAATATATTTAACTATGAATCACCTGAGCTACGTTTATATAGTTTTATTTTACGCTCAACCTCTTCCAACGCTGCAAAAACATAAAAATGTCACAAAGGATTTTTTTCAAGCTCATCCAACAACATTATTTTTACCTCTTCCATAGTAAATCTTCCTTTCTCTATTTCTACCTCCATAGTGTCTATAAATGAAACATATGCAAAGTGACAATGGAACGTTTTTGCAGGATGCCCGTTAAATTTTCGTGATCTTTCGTAAAGTCGTTTTACTGTCCCCATACTCCCGATTTCAATACCATCTTTTCGATATTCCTTGTAATCAATATTTCCTTCAATCGCCTGCCTCATCATATCTAAGTAGTACACAACAAAATGATCAAACGATTCATACTCAGCCTCTAAGTTATATTCTTGATACAAAGTTTCCATTTTGGCGCGAACAAAGTTTTCCCACAAAAAGCTCCCAAGGCGCAAATAGATGCCTTCAACTGCTTGACGCGACATGGACACACTAAGCTCTTCTGTACTCGTTATAAGCTTATGAGTGTCGGTAGCCGTCAGCCCTGAAAAATAACCATGAAATATGGCCAAAAACTCCCTCTCAGATAGTTTGCTCCTTCGACAATACCGATTTTTAAGCCTATATGTTCTTACCAATAGTTACTCTCTTCCCAATAACTAATTCGTCATTCGGGGCATTGTTCCTGACAAGGCCATATCAAACCATTTCAAAAATACTAATCATCACGTTAGTCTTATTCTCAAGCTTTGCGCAAAGCCTCTTAAACGAACACTAGTTCACATACCCACCCTATTTTATGGGGTGAAGGGGCTTTTATATGTCTGATAGTAACGAAAAATATCAATCTTGGCACGAGCCATCAAGTAACGGGGGTTATTCGCCACCGTTAGAGCCTAAGGACAAGTTGTGGTTATACGGCAAGCTGGCTTTAGTCTTATGTGCTGAGGTTTTCAACTGGCTGCTTCACACCAGCAATTATGCACTTGTGAACACTGTTGGGAGCGACCTTTTTATCGTTGATGTGCTGGGGCTGCCTGATATTGCTGCCCTTACCAATCTAACGCTGGGGACGCTCATCAACGGCGTTCTGGGGCTGGCGGCAGTGGCAACGCCAGTTTTTTTGTTCAGCCAATTACTGGCGCGTCATGAAGAGATATTTGCCGATCCTAAAACTTTCTTCACCAACGGCCTAAATGCAATCGTAACCACTCTATTAGTGCTGCTGTATCTGTTTGTAATCGGAACTGAGTTTGCAACGCTGTATATGCGTGTCGTTGCAGAATCTGCACCCTCCCCTATTCCAAATATGGCAGGTAATGAGGCCAATTTCTGGCCGATGCTAATCATGTCCATAGCTCTAATCATCACAAATGCAGCTATGGGATTGGCGACTGCGCATATCCTGCGATCCACCAAACAAGCCTTGAATGGAGAGTAATCATGAAAAGCTTACTTCTAGGAACAATGATTTTTTGTCTATGCTCTGGCGCTTATGCCAGAGGCTCTTCTACCACTTTCCAGATCATCATGGATGACAGCGGAGTTCTGATTAATGCCGAAAATGCTGATCGCTACAAGCTCATGCTGCTTGGTCACTTAAAACAGCTCACCCGAAAAAGGGAGCTAGCAAAGGCTCACATCGATGTCATCAGCACCTCTATGGGGCGTACCGTCTGGTCGGGCATACCAAGTGACCTAAAACAAAAGGCTGAGCGCGCACTAGCTTTAGTGGAGAACATCAAAGCCTCGCCTAATACTTGTAACAATTTGAGCGGTGCATTTTCAGAGCTTGCTAGCAATCTCACTGCTCTTGAGCGGCGTAAGTACAAAACGGCGCATGTGATCGTGTTTTCTGCGCTAATTGACACGCCAAGGCCGTGCGATAAAACCACCAAAATCACTCTACCGCAAACACCGCCCATAAAGGGAAATATCAACGCGGCTTTAAGCTCGTCAGGGCTGGTGCGCTCGATTAATTTCTACTGGGTTTCACCGCACCAAAAACATGTATGGGAGGAATTTTTAGCACCTACATTTGATTGGGCAATGCAGAGCAATGTGAACATGACCCTTATGGATATTGAACGCTCTAAGCCCTCCTTGGAAAATGGGCTGGAGCTAGGGGAGAAAGATGATGAATAAGCAATTCATTGCTGCTCTGAGCCTAGCTTTAAGTTCTGGCTCACCTCATGCCATTGAGGTGATTGCACCAAAAGAGCTACAAACCAGTGCGATCCATATTAGCGATCCTGATCAGTATATAAAAACTTTGAGGGAAGTTGCCTTTATCGTTGATTTGACTGCCTCTCATGATGATCTACTGGCTCTAAAAGTTCGGCAATCTGATTTAAAACTAAAGGATGGCCGCAGCTTTTCAGCGTTCGGCGTTCATAAAAAGGCGGGGCTTGTCATCATAGGCGGCGGTGAAATTTCTCATATCAGCATAGCCAATATTATTGGCCAGAATGCGCAAGTGCTCTTTTATGGCAAAGATAACGAGATTATCAGCCCAAGAGCTAAAGACTTGGCGGTGTTTGATGCTGATTTTAAGAGATTGGATTTTTCTTATTCACCGTTAGAAACATCTGGGTCGTTAGAGATTCCGATAACGATTGCGCTCGATACAAGCGGATCAATGGCTAAGCATATGGAAATGGTCACTTCTGCAACACAAGCATTTATGCGGGCGCTGCCAGACTTTTCAAACTGCCACTTGCTCACTTTTGGCACAGCTATACAACGTATCTCACCACTAAATGCTAAAAGCTGTCCTTCACTTGCTTATCTCTTGAACGCATCCCCGAAAGCCGATGGTGCTACAGCTTTGTTCAAGGCGATAGACATGGGTTTTTCGCTTGCGCCTCCTCGTAAAGAGCAGGATTTCCCGAATATCGTGGTTGTTGTCACCGATGGCGTAAACACAATGAATTACAAGGGAACGCTCTCAAGCCTGCGAGCATTGAAGAAAAGCAGTAACTCGAAGCTGTTTGTATTCTGGGCGGGAAGCTATGACCAAACCCATCTGCAAGGACTGGCTGACGCTGAGCTTATTTCTACGCAAAATCTTAAGACTGAGTTGAAAAGCTTCTTTAAGAGCCTTGGCGTATCACTTTCCGGCCTGCAAACGCTGCATATTGGGAAGTAATCATGTCCGCCGCCCTCATCCTCCTTGTTTATGCCATTGCTCTGCTTGTCAGTGGCTGGTGGCTAGCTTCGCTTAGTGGCGGGTTTAACTGGGGGATGGGGGTAATGGCTGTTGGCCTGATTGTAGCAATTCGTGGGCTTTTCGCATTCATGACCCATTCATTTCATGCATCGCAGCAAATCTCTTTACTGCATGAAAGCCGTACTCTCTCCCATAAGTACGGTCACGCACGATTGGCATGTGAAACGGATGATTTTGTAAAAGCTCTTAGTAACAACCCGCAAGGCTTTTTCATTGGCATCCTTGGTAAATCTCCGCTTTTCTATGACCCATTTGCTAGTGGCAACGGGGCTATGCTGACCTATGCACCAAGTCGCACCGGCAAGACGATCAGCATTGTGATTACGGCTGCTCTACATTGGTTTGGAGGATCAATATTCATCCCTGACATCAAGGGTGAGGTTACAGCAATATGCATGCTACACCGCCAAAAAAACGGGCATCACGTCATCTCATGGAATCCGTTTGGGGTTCTTGGTATCCCCAGCCTGTCATTCAACCCGCTCTATGTGTTAGTTCAGGACGTTCTAACCAACAAAGGTCGCAATCTTCATGATCTGGCTTTACTGATTGCCAGCCAGCTATTGCCAAAAGCAAGTGAAAAAGAAAGCGGAGCATTTTTCAGGAATGGTGGAAGAAAGCTGCTGATTATAGTGGTCTAATAAAGTTGGAAGGTATTATAGCTTAATAAACCTAAAAACTAGTGGAGTACTTATGACGAAGACACGAAAAGCGAGAGTCAGTTTCAGCCCTGAACAGAAATTGGACTATGCAAAATTAATGGT